>JBJEQP010000076.1:0-2172 GCA_051881815.1 Oscillospiraceae bacterium
TGTATTTCACCAAGGGATTTTTCTGCTGAAATGCTGACATTATTTCGGCGAGAAATGAAAAGCTGAGAAACTCTCCGCTGCCTATTGCAATTTCACCGCTCAGCTGTTCGGACTTGACAAGATCAAGCTTTGTCTTTTCCGCAAGGTCTATCATTTCCTGCGCCCTGCGTTTTAGGAGCATACCCTCATCGGTCAGCACAATTCGGTGATTGCTTCGCCTGAACAGCTTTACTCCAAGCTCGTCCTCCAGCTGCATCAGCTGACGTGACAGCGTTGGCTGTGTAACGTGCAGAAGCTGTGCCGCTTTAGTGATATTTTCCTCTCTTGCCGCCATAAGAAAGTAATTTAGTACCCGAAGTTCCATTTTATCGACCTCCATATTATTCAGTATAACATACTTTTTCCGTTTTTGCAATATTTCTGTTGTTTAGATATGCCTTTTGAGCATAATCGGTTATAAAATATAAGCATTTGCAAAGTATATCCCGACAATGTATAATATACTTAGGAGATTTTTTACAACACTTTTTAATCGGAGGTATTGTTATGAGCAAAAAATTAGTTGCATATTTTTCGGCAAGCGGAGTAACAAAATCGGCAGCTGAAA
The DNA here is from genome assembly GCA_051881815.1 of Oscillospiraceae bacterium. Lineage (GTDB taxonomy): Bacteria > Bacillota > Clostridia > Oscillospirales > Ruminococcaceae > UMGS363. Next base: position 608 of record JBJEQP010000076.1, read on the forward strand.
AGCTGGCAAAGGTAGCCGGTGCCGACCTATTTGAGATAAAACCAGCACAGCCGTATTCAAAGGCAGACCTTGACTGGACTAACAAAAAGAGCCGTAGCAGCGTTGAAATGAGTTCGCCCGATTCACGTCCCGAAATTGCGAAAAAGCTTGATAATATGGCGGATTATGACGTTGTGTTTGTGGGATTTCCTATCTGGTGGTATGTTGCACCTACGATCATTAACACATTCCTTGAAAGCTATGATTTCTCGGGGAAAACAGTTATCCCCTTTGCGACCTCGGGCGGAAGCGGTATGGGAAAGACCGAGGAAGTGCTTCGCAAGATCTGTACTGCCAATTGGAAAAGCGGCAGGGTAATAAACCGTGCGTCCGATAACGACCTGAGCAAATGGGTCGCTGAACTTGATATATAATTCGTTGATTATGACAGGCGAGTATAAGGTGCTTGAGTGTTACGAGGTTATTATGGAAAGTATGTAAGACAGAGATCCCCGAACAATTGGGAGTTATTAAGCCAAAGAATTTTCCACCTTTTCACCCTCTTTGTCTACTTACAAATTAATTATAATGTGCTATAATATTTTCAGTAGATCATCATTCGGAGGTAAATACTATGCTGAAACAGATAAATATTGAAAATGCACATCTTCTTCCCGGTCTTTTCAAGGAACGTACCGATGTAAACAGGGCGTATCTTATGGAGCTGAAAACCGAAGATTTGCTCCAGAATTTCTACCTTGAAGCAGGTATACGCACCGACAGAGATGTTTGTGAAATGCATCTCGGCTGGGAATCTCCCACCTGCCAGCTGCGAGGACATTTCCTCGGTCACTGGCTGTCCGCCGCCTCAATGCTTATTGCACAGAATAACGACCGTGAGTTGAAAGCAAAGCTTGATATTATCATCGACGAGCTTGAACGCTGTCAAAAGCTCAACGGTGGAAGATGGATAGGTTCTGTTCCCGAAAAATATTTTGAAAAGCTTGAAAAGAACGAGTATATTTGGTCGCCCCAGTACACCCTTCACAAGACTCTGTTGGGGCTTTATCACAGCGCAATGTATGCAAAAAATGAAAAGGCACTTGATATTTTGAGCAACGCCGCAGATTGGTATCTTGATTGGACTGCGGATATGCAGAATAAAAACCCCCACGCCGTTTACAGCGGTGAAGAGGGCGGAATGCTTGAAGTATGGACTGGCTTATATCAGCTTACGGGAATCGAAAAATATCTCACCCTTGCAGAAAGATACTCTCACCCGTCTATTTTCAAAAAGCTTGCCGATGGCGGCGACCCCTTATCAAACTGCCACGCAAATGCAAGTATCCCGTGGGCGCACGGTGCCGCAAAAATGTATGAGGTCACGGGCGATGAAAAGTGGCTGGGTCTTGTAAAAAGCTTCTGGAAATGCGCTGTCACAGACAGAGAAGCGTTCTGCACGGGCGGTCAGAACTCGGGCGAATTTTGGATACCTCCCCACAAGCTGGGAATGTTCATCGGCGAGCGCACACAGGAATTTTGCACTGTTTACAATATGGTTCGGCTTGCGGATTATCTTTTCCGTT
>JBJEQP010000077.1:0-2045 GCA_051881815.1 Oscillospiraceae bacterium
ACCGATACAATCAGATGTGCTTTGATGCTTGTCAGGATTTGCAGGATTTGGCTAAACGGTTGAAAGCAACGACAGTGCAGAATAACTGAACTACCGATAAGTATTTATACAATGCAACAGGCGTACATCTTTCTTTGGGGATAAGATGTACGCCTTGTTTTAGCCTATTTATGGAGCTGTCCCAAATTCTACTACCTTCCGTCACGCAATAATGTTATTCTTCAATCACCATAACCATAGGCGGCGTACAGTTTTCGGAGTAGAAATCGCCCTTTTCCATTACTTCTTTAATGACAACCACAGGAAAAGCGTAGCATTTATACTTTCGGAACTCTGCCGTACGACCTTTAAGGTACTTAAGCACAGCAGAAACTCTACCATGCAGCCTGACTTTATCTGATGTTCATCATTTTCTCAATTTCCGTTACAGTAGGTGGATCAAGCTGTAAAGGATACCTCGAAATTGCAACTGCAGCACACGCACTTGCAAATTGCACAAGCTCATCATTCATTCCCATTGCAAGAGCATAAGTACAGCCGGCTTTAAATGAATCACCTGCTCCAAGAGTGCTTTTTACATCAACTTTATAAGGGGTGAAAGACTTGATCTTGCCGTCCTTTCTACCATAGAAAAACTCTTTTCCGCCGTTTGTAATGATCGTAAGACCGTTGCTATTTTCCTGAAACAGCGGAAAAAGTTCTTCACGGCTTTGGTTCGGATATGTGTTCTGAATACCCTCACCCGATATTACCGATACAGCAGAATGCTTATGAATGAAGCTGTCATATTTACAGTCTATGTAAAGTATATCATATTAATCACTAAAATACAATTCAAAAGTTATGGTCAAAATTAATAATTAAATGATAAGTTTTGAATAAAAATAGGATACAAATAAAAAGCGTTACCTTTCTGTATTGAGAAGTAACGATTTGTATATCGAAATATAGCTGCTTTGTTGGGTGTGACCATATGGGATATTTACAGTAGAACATTTTATACCAAGGCTGTTGAATTTTCGCTTAAATTATGGTACAATTATAAAAAAGTAATTGATAACGGAGGGATTTTTCTTGCCGAATTTTACCCGTGAAGCTATAATAAGATCATTTCTTAAACTGCTTAACAATAAACCTATCAGCCGAATTACTGTAAAGGATATTGTTGAGGACTGCGGCATAAACCGCAACTCCTTTTATTATCATTTTCAGGATCTGCCTGCACTTATAGAGGCGGTACTTCAAGCCGAGGCGGACAGAATAATCAGCGAAAATGCAAGTCTCGACTCCTTTGAGGATTGTCTTTTGGCGGCCGTAAGTCTTGCGCAGAATAATAAAAATGCGGTACTGCACCTGTATCAGGCAGACCGCGGTCTATACGGTCAGTATCTTGACCGTATCGCAGAGTATGCTGTGGGAAAATACATAACCGCCGCTTCAAAGGGAATCGATATACCAGAGGATGACAGAAAGATAATCGTGCATTATTACAAGTGCCTTTTGGTGGGAATGGTGCTGGACTGGATGAATTCCGGTATGCAGTATGATATACGCAGCCGCGTTGCACGGGTCTGCGAGCTTTTTGACGGAAGTATGCAGCAAGCTGTAAACCGTGCGGCGGAAAAATTCAGACAAAAACCCTCCAATGCCTAAAATTTATACATTTTTATCCCTGTGACTGAAATTCGGTCACAGGGATTTTTTTGTCTGTTTATCTTTTTGAACGAAAGTGTTATACTTTAGCCATGAGATAAAAACAAGGAAGGAAGTGTAAAGAATGAAAAAAGTAAATCCTGTACTTACGGTGAAAATTTGTTACATAATGGTGTCGGCACTTACGATACTGCTTGGGATATTTCTCATTATCCGCCCGCAAACATCGCTGAATATTATCTGCCGCATTTCGGGTGCGGTCATAGCGGTATGCGGTGCGGTAAAGCTGGCGGGATATTTCTCCAAGGACTTGTACCGTCTGGCGTTTGAGCATGACCTTATCTTCGGTACGCTTTTGTGTATTATCGGCATAGCGGCGCTTGTGCGTCCGG
>JBJEQP010000078.1:0-10580 GCA_051881815.1 Oscillospiraceae bacterium
TTTTCACTCGCTTTTTCTCTGCTTTGTCAATTGACTTTTCACCGTAAGACTTTTTTATCATTATATCATAGAAAAACATCAAAATCAATCATAATAAAGATAAAGTTTTTCTTCAGCCTCTTGCTACTGTCCTAAAAAATATTACAAAATCTATCTGCGCAAAAAGTGATATAGTTCTCCTCTATTCTGTTAATTGAATAATGTAAACACTTTTTTATAAAAAAACTGCATGACAAAAAATTGCCATGCAGAATTCAGGTTATTTTTTTGGAGGAATTTTATCAAACGCAGGGTTAAAAGCATAAAAGTTTTTGGAATTAAGATTATCCTGGGTTATTCGCAGGCTTTCGCCGAAATTATCAATTTAAGTAAATACCTGCAAATCCATTTAAAACCTGAATTTGTTGAACAGCAAAGGGATAATCTACTTTATAAAACCCGAATTATGCTGTGCTTTCAAGCATATTATTGCATCAGGTAATGATTGTTTAGCTTTTTAACAAGGAGATGACAATATGGCTGAACTTGTCGGCGAATATAAAGATATTAAAAACAGAACTCACAAAGTCGATCACTCTGTACTGACCGAGAATGACCATTACAGCAAGGAAAGAATTCCGGAAGAGTTAACGTTTGTGCTTACGAAGAAAAAGAGCAAGCTCCAACATTCAACTAATAAAGATTAACGCAGGGAGGAGCGTTATTCAATGTCTATTGCTGTTTATGCAAGAAAATCCGTAGAACGAGAAAACAGTATCAGCTGTGAAACGCAGATCGAATACTGCAGATCTATGATAAAACCCGACGAACGCAACGAAAAGGTCATCACATTTGTTGATAACGGTTTTTCGGGGGGGAATGTGAACCGTGACGGTTTTCAGAAGATGATGAAAATGATAGAAAAAGGAAAGATCAGCAAGGTAATTGTTTATAGGCTGGATAGAATAAGCCGTTCGCTTTCCGATTTTGTAAATATTCTGCAGGAATTCAAGGATTACAATGTTGAGTTTATTTCCTCACAGGAGTCCTTTGACACATCTTCTCCTTACGGTGAACTCATTGTAAAAATACTGATGGTCTTTGCAGAATTTGAGAGGACATCTATAATTAACCGTGTAACACAAGCTTATGCTCATAGAAGTGAGATGGGGTTCTATATGGGTGGCAGACAACCTTATGGCTTTGAGCTTGTCCCCACTTATATTAATAACATAAAGACAAAAAAGCTTGACCCTATTCCTTCGGAGATCGAGCATATCCGTTACATATATGCAGTTTATGCGCAAGAAAATGTATCTTTGCGGCGGCTGCAGGCTCTTTTGATATCAGAGGGGAAAACACCGCTGAACGGAAGCTGCTGGACAACAGCTAAATTATCGGCTCTGCTGAAAAATCCAATATATGTCAAGGCTGACTCGGAGGTTTATGATTACTATGAGCGCCACGGGGTTCGTATGGTAACAGACAGCTCGCAGTTCACGGGTGAATACGGTGCGCAGCTTTACGGACACAGCAAACATAAGGCTTACGATCCCGATTGGTCTGATATGAAATTAGTTTTAATGACGCATCAGGGAGTTGTTGATTCGGACGTCTGGCTGAAATGTCAGCGTAAGCTTGAAAAAAACAAGCAGATAACAAACAGCTTCAGCAATCCGACAAGCTGGCTTGCAGGTAAGGTTATCTGTAAAAAATGCGGTCATACAATGACCACAATTAAAGGAAAGGTCAACAAGGATGGCAAAATTCGGCGGTACTTCAACTGTACCGGCAAATCATACAAAAAAACCTGTACCGGGCCAAAGTGTTCGATTTACGCCGAAGATCTGGAAAACATGGTGTTTGATTGTATCTCTGTAAAACTTTCTGATATTAACGGGATCAAGAAATCAAGTAAAACAAATAACGCAGCCGAGATCAACGATTTAAAGCTTAAGATCAAAGCTGTTGAAAAAGCCGAAAAACAGTTAATGGATACTGTGATTTCCGGTGGATGCAATGATGATCTGCTGGCGCTTTTCAATCAGAAAGCAACTCGGCTAAAAGAAGATAAAGCAGAGCTTTGCAAAAAAATAGAAGAGCTTAAAACCAATGAATGTGATACCGAAACTGTGATTGATCTTACCGGCTCCTGGAAAATCGCAGGATATGAAAAGAAAAAATCGGTTGCGATGATAATGATACATCAGATTTTGATCGATGAGGATGGCAATGTCCATATTATATGGAATATTTGATAAATATGTATTATACTAAATTCAAATCAACCTATAGACAGATACGGCAACTATAATTACGTCACTCGTTGTCAAGCTCCCTTGACAGGCGGCAAGCCTGCCTGCGGTCGCTTTCCTTGATTGACGTAATTCTATCTGCCGTCCTTGTATGTAGAACGATTTGAATTTAGGAAAAAGCTGATTAAAGCGAAGCGTTCGTTTTGCCGTTTTGAAAAATGTACGAGTTTACGTCTTTGAGGACATTTTGAAAAACGGCAAAAACGTATTAATCAGCGTTTCCTTTGTATTAAAGCGTCAGAAATTCTCCGACGCTCCGACAAGTGGCTGTTACATTATGATCTGTAGCAGCCACTTGTCTTGTAAATGTCGATCGTTTAGTATTATTTATGCCAGTAATCATTCAGAAAATCAACTCTGCTTCGGAGCCATTCATCAAGATAAACTGCAGCTGCTTCCTGAGTTTTGCATTTGAGTGCTTTATCCGAAAGCTCACCGATAACAGAATGATCCTCGGTGCTTATGCCCCATCGCTCATTATTTTTCAAAAAGGCATCCTTATACTGAATTGTATCTGCTGCGATCATTTCAGATACTCCGTCAAAAGCTCCGCTGTCGTAGATTTCTGTCCATTTCTGACTGATCAATTCACGATACCAGTCTTCATAGCTTATTACCGCAAGCCACGGATTGATCGTTTCGTATGTATCTCCGTTTACATCAGGTATAATATTTGATGCGTAGAAGCCCTTTCCGTCAGGACAACGTGATTTATTTCCCAAAGCGGAATCAAAGTCCCAGGGTGCCTGAAATGTCAGCTTGCAGTTTCCGTTTTCTCCAAAATCAGCTGTCATAAAAAAGCTTGACCAATAAAGATCGGCATCACAAGTAAGTTCACTTATGATATACATATCAGCCAAGGAGTTGACATCAACAACTCTTTCAACAGCTTCCCGTGGTGTAAGATCATCAGATTCGATTATTTCCGAATAATCTTCGTTAAAAATGAAAGCTCTGCCATAATATGCTGCCTCATACATTATATTATAAACATTATTTACAAAGGAAGCAATGAAATCGTGCTGTTTCTGGGATACAATATCGCTTTTGATAGTAAATCCGATATCTTTCTTTGGATCGGTTTTTAAAAGAGGAAGACAGCGTATAGTTCTGCCGCTTCCGTCATTTCCGTCAAATGGTTTTAGTTCGGCATTATTATGATAATCCACATGAAATTGATAGAGCGGTTCTTCATTAATGAAATTTCCGTCATATTCAAGAAAATATCCTATATCGGTTCCGCTGTAATTGTTTATAGATTCGGTTATATTTACTCTCTCTTCATTCACCTGCTGGTATTCAGCTAAAAGATAAACTCCCCAGTACTCACCGTTTATCTCAACATCGACAAAAGCAGAATCGGACGCATATAAACCGTCTTTTCCAAGTATCTCACGGGATAATTCAAGTGAGGACTTATTTCGGAGCATTGAAGCATCCTTGTATTCTGCCAGCAATACCCAGTTTTTGAATGCTTCTCCCCCATTAAGATCAAGCATAGACTGTTTTTCGGCAAACTTTATTCTGAATGGCTTTTTAGAATAATTTGTAGTCCAATTTCCCCTTACTTTAACACTTGCTTCGGCTGAATCTATAAGAGTATTGTTTCCTTCTTTCAATGATATCTTACAATCCTCGTAATACGGTGCAGGCGGAATTACATAGCCCGGAGTCCACGAGGCGATCTGTTTTGATACAAATTCCGAAACAGGTTTTTCGGCAAAATCATTTTTTCCGTTGGCAGTTACTATCGAAAGCACGGGGATTTCCGCTGATATAATATCCGGTTGTTCCGAAAATGTCATCTGCGTTTCCTCATTATGCTCCGCACGGCTTTCCTCCGACATTGAACATCCACATACAAGGCAGCAAAGAAAAACTGCTATTACTGATTTTATAGTTCGTTTCATATTATCTCTCCGTTTTTCCAAAAAAATGAACATATTCTTTAATTTTATTGTATCAGTCAATTAAAGTGTTGTCAATAGGTTTAAATAAATTGAACAGCTTACTATGTAAATTTGCGTTGAAAAGTTTTGGGTTGATTTTACTTGATAAATATGTTATACTTAATAAAAAATCAAAGGAATGATCTATATGAATAATTTTATTTATGATGTTCCCACAAAAGTATATTTTGGAAAAGATGAAGAGCTTAAAGTTGGAAAAATCATCGCTGAATATGATCCGCACAAGGTTCTTATCCATTACGGCGGAAAATCTGCAAAGGAAAGCGGTTTGTTGGACAGAGTGAAGAAATGCCTTGATGACGAAAAAATACAATATATTGAATTAGGCGGAGTTGTCGCAAATCCCGAACTCAAGCTTGTAAGAGAGGGCATAGAACTTTGTATTCGTGAAAAGGTTGATTTTATTCTCGCAGTCGGCGGCGGATCTGTTATTGATTCTGCCAAAGATATTGCAAATGGTGCAGCAAATCCCGATATAGATGTATGGGACTTTTCGTTAGGGAAAAAAGTTCCGTCAAAGACGTTAAACAAGGGAGCAATACTGACCCTTTCTGCCGCAGGTTCGGAAATGTCAAGCTCCTGCGTTATTACGAATACCGATACGGGAGAAAAGAGAGGTTACGGCTGCAGCTTCAACAGAATGAACTTTGCTATTGAAAATCCTGAACTGACATATACAGTATCGCCGTATCAAACTGCCTGCGGTATTGTAGACATTGCTATGCACACGATAGAACGATATTTCTGCCCCGGAGAAGATACTCAATTGACCGATGCTATTGCGGAAGCAGTAATAAAGAACGTTATGAGATCAGGAGTCGATTGTCTTAAAGATCCAACGAATTATTCGGCAAGGGCAAATATGATGTGGGCGTCTTCCCTCGCCCATAATGGTCTTACACAATGCGGCAGAGATTTTCAGCTTGTAGTACATCAGTTTGAACACGAAGTTTCGGGAATGTATCCTGCAATTGCACATGGCGCAGGACTTGCTGCAATATGGTGCAGTTGGGCAAGATACGTTTATCCTGAAAACATTGGCAGATGGTTACAATATGCGCACAATGTATGGAATTTAGATATTAATTTTGAGCATCCCGAAAAAACGATCGAAGAAGCAATTAACAAACAGGAATCGTTTTATTCTTCTATCGGAATGCCAACAAACCTTAAATCATTGGGCGTCCGCAAAGAATCACTTAAAAAACTTGCTTTGGATTGTTCAAGAAATAAAACAAGAACTTTGACCGGCTTCAAGCCTCTTGAATATGACGATATATTCAAGATCTATGAAATGGCTTACGAATAAACAAAAATACGCAAAACCGCCGCTAATTAAGGATCAGTGGCGGTTTTGCATTTATATTATAATTACATTATTTTTTATTATTTTGATAAAAGGTCTTTAGGTCGTTTTTTACTTCATCGGACAGCATTGATTTTTTTTACACCACGGATCGCACCCTCAAGTGCAAGCAGTCTATGAATACATGCAGATTCGTCAATTTGCTGTATTTTCAGCCATGCAGCGTTCGATCCCGTCTTCTTTAATTTCTCTGCAGAATCAATACCAACTGCAATAAGCTGTTCTTCGACCGTTTTGCCGATATTCGGCAGCTTTGATAATTCTCCCATAAAAAAATGCTCCTTTTTACCATTTCAACTATCTGTATTCTATACCGTCACGGACTCCCGACGGCATTTCAACCGTATCATATTTTTTTAGATATTTATCAAAAAATCTGATATGGATATCGGACAGGTGCTTATACATAATAAGAGAATCCATTTTTCCCGATAACGATTTAAAAGGAATGTAGAATTTTGCATCTGTAAATCCCAGGTGCTTCATATTGCTGAATAACGCATAATGAACGGGAGCAGCTGTATTGAGCAGCGGTCTTGTTTCAACATTGTAATTTTCGGTACAGCATATCTGAAAGAAAGGCTTTTTCATTACGGAATTATCATAATCTCCGAATACTCCGCCGTCAATATTTATTCCGCATACGAATTCATCGTTATTTCGGCAAATGTAATACGCTAATGCACCGCCAAAAGAATGTCCCGAAGCTCCAATTCCATAAGAAAAATCAATACATTCACTATATCTGTTTTTCAGCTCATTTACTGCGCAGAGAATATCGGCATTCCATTCGGGTATCCTTCCTTTTATGTAGGGAACATATTTATTCTGAAATTCATAGAACCGATCATACGCTTCTTCGGGTGAAAGCTTGGATTTGAGCAATTTTGCCTGCGCAATAACAGCTCCTATCATTCCGTTATACATTTTTTTGTTTATGCTTTTGTCATATAGGTCAAAGCTGCCGTCAGGATAATCAGTTTCAACTGCTTCGTATGCGTGACCTACCGAAGCGACAATATAACCATGGGATGCAAGTTCGATGCAAAGGAAGGTATTTGCCTCTATATAGCTGTTATAGCCGTGATTGAAAACGATAAGGGGAAACATTCCGTCAGCATGAGAGATATTTTCATAATACTCTGCGGTAAGCGCATCTTCAGGCATTTTCCGAACGAGAAAAGCTTTTTTTATTGCTTCTTTTTTCCTTTCCGAGAAAATTCCCGCCCGTTTTTGTCCTGTAATGGCGTCTTTGCTTGCGGGATAATACATTCTGACAGCAATTCTTCTGTATTCGTCTTTGCTGCCAAGTATTTCTTTTCGGCTTGTATCAGTTATTGAAAATGTTTCAGTACCGACAGCATACTGTCCGCTTACATAATTTTGTGGAAGCATAAAAATCCTCTTTTCTATATGTATTTTTGAAAAAACTATCATTCGATAAGTCCATATTCTTTATACTTATCCATCATCATTCTATAAAGCATCCGATTTCCGAAATATTGTCGATAAGTTGCAGTTTTTTCTTTACCTTCTGATTTCAATTTTTCCATCTGTAACGATTCATATTCATATTGCTTTTTTATATCAGAAAGCATTTTTTCAAACGCATCCAAACGTTCCATATTTTTCACCTACATTTTAACAACATAATCGCCTTTGAGAGAAACTGCAAAAGTCATAGATTTTTGAGATAAAAGTGATCCATAGTTCCATGAAGAACCGCCTTTGGTTTTTCAATTTGATGAAATCCCAGTTTTTCATATAGTTTTATTGCGACTTCAAGGTTACTGTGGGTTTCAAGGTAAAGCTGTTTATATCCGGCTTCTTTTGCCCAGGTTTCTGCGATATTCATTAGTTCTTTGCCGTACCCTTTTCCTTTTTCAGGATCATCCAGATAAAGCTTCTGAAGTTCAGCGCACTCGGGTATACCTGCAAATTCAGCAACACCAACTCCGCCTATAACTTCATTATCCTCATTCAAAGCAATAAAGTAGTTTCTTTTATTCGCATTACTGTTATAAAATGAGCTTAAATGATCGAGTTCAGGGTCAAAATACACTGTTCCCGGAATATCTAAATTATATCTCTCGAGGTTTGTACGAATTATTTTAGCAATAGCCGAATCATCGGCAACAGTTATTTTTCTGTATTTTAACATTGGTCTGTTATATGGATCATGAGAAACACACACATAAACTCTATCTTCAAACCCATTAGTTCCACCGTCAGAAGTGTCCTCCAAATCGGGAAGATATGGATTGCAGACCGATTTTTTATCCATTCTGATATACCTCCGTCGTTTTTTGCAAGAATAGACCATATTCATCAGAGTATATGTCATTTTCTAATTATCTTTGACAAAAACTGCCTTGAAATTGATTATATCACATATAGTTTTTGATGTAAATAGTATTCGAGATTTCTTTAAGAATAATTCCATTGTAACAGGTAAGTTAAAACCTACACAGATAAAATAATCTTATAATTATTCCTTGATTATTTAAGATCATAATGATATAATAATAAATGAAGAATATGAATGATGCAGCACACACATATCTCCAAATATCAGACGAAAAGTTTGAATCCTTTACAGATCCCTCCGTCAGATCGGTGGCTTTATTGTTATGAACAGATAAAGGCAAAATATCTGAAATAGTTTGGTTCTTGATATATTTTTTAAAGTATGTTAAAAGCATAAAAAACAAATAATCAAAAGGACGATTTTAAATGGATAAAACAAATTGCAGATTTGACCTTCACATTCACAGTACAGCATCGGATGGAACGGATTCACCCAGCATTTTACTTGAAAATATAAAAAAAGCCGGGATCGGTGTTTTTTCTCTAACGGATCATGACACGATAAGTGGCGCTCTCGAAATACAGAAAATAGTACCGGATAATATAGTTTTTATTAAGGGTATTGAGTTTTCCTGTAAAACTGCGGCAGGAAAATGCCATATTTTAGGCTATAACTATGATGAAAATGCACCCGAGTTTAAAAAGATAATCGAGGAAGGTAGAGAAAAAAGGCGCAGGAAGCTTGATAGCCGAATTGAATTTCTCAAAGACAACTTCAGCATTGTACTTTCGCAGGACGAGCTTTCAGAGTTGTACAACATGAACAGCGTTGGAAAGCCGCATCTGGGTAACCTTCTCGTCTCAAAAGGATATGCAGAAAACAGAAATGAAGCCATTGAAAAGTATATAAACCCGTGCAAGACCGAAAGCGACAGACTTGACGGGAAAACAGTCGTTGAAGCTATACTTGCATCGGGAGGAACACCGGTATGGGCACATCCGCTTGGCGGTACGGGAGAAAAGCTGCTTAACGATGAACAGTTTGCAGATCAGCTTGCAATACTAAAAATGGCAGGAATTAAGGGGCTTGAATGCTTTTATTCAAGGTATACCGAAGATCAGATACGGTATTTGCTTGATGCAGCAGAAAAAAACGAGCTGTTTACGAGCGGCGGAAGTGACTATCACGGGACTAACAAAACGGTACATCTTGGCGAGTTGAATTCTTTCGGCAAAGTAATTACAAGCGAGATGATATCGCTGCCGATCATAACCTAAAAACTATGAAAGAATAACAGCGAGCACTGTTATCGTATGTACTAAAGAAACGCTGATTAATACGTTTCTGCCGTTTTTCAAAATGTACTCAAAGACGGAAACTCGGACATTTTTCAAAACGGCGAAACAAACGCTTCGCTTTAATCAGCGTTTTCCTAATCTTGATTCCAATTTTCTTTTGATGTATATCTTGGTCGTTCATAAAATTTGTTTTCATGTATCATCGGTTTGCTTAACTTTGCAAGGATCGCTTCGCCGAAACGCTGGAAATGAATGAGTTCACGCTGTCTTAAAAAGCGTATTGGATCTTTTACATCATTGTCATCAGCAAGTCGGAGAATGTTATCATAGGTAAGTCGTGCTTTCTGTTCGGCAGCGAGATCTTCTGTAAGATCGGCTATAACATCGCCTGTTGACTGGAAAGTCGTAGCTGAAAACGGAGTTCCCGATGCAGCAATGGGATAAATTCCGGTCGTATGGTCAACAAAATACTTATCAAAACCGCTCTCTTTGATCTGTTTTGGAGTAAGGTTTCTTGTCAACTGATAAACTATTGCCGAAACTATCTCCATATGTCCGAGTTCCTCTGTACCGATATCGGTCAAGGTTGCTTTGACTTTACTGTACGGCATAGAGTATCGCTGTGAAAGATAGCGCATTGCAGCACCTGTTTCACCGTCGGGACCGCCCAATTGCGTTATAATAAGCTGCGCAAGTCTTGGGTTGGGGTTTTTGATATTTACGGGGTATTGCAGTGCCTTTTTATATGTCCACATCAGTTAGCGCTCCTTTCCCATGGCCACGGGTCATCTGTCCAGTAAAAATGTTCGTCCGAATCATTCTGGATCGCATTCAGCGGACCATATTTTTCGATATAAATGTCAACTGCTTTTTTTCTTCGTTCTTTTATTTCATTGAATTTAGCCAGGGCATTTCTGTCGTTAGGGTGCGTATCAAGGAACAGATTGAGGTCACATAGATAAAAATCGTACATCTGTATTACCTTAAGAAGATCACTTCCATGCATCATCAAAATTACCTCCATCGCCTAAAAATGGAAAAAACAGCTCAGGAAAGACTGTTCCTTTTTCAAGAGCAATATTTTCAGGGTAGGTCTTATCATATTTTTGAAACGGAACATAGCACATTGCCAGCGGAGTATCCTCCGGGAACAGGCTTGTTTCATTTTTATATTTTTTATCCATAGCAAGCTCCTCTTTTCTATTTTAATTTCATCACTTCCATTTATATTATATGAAAAAAATTGCAGAGTGACAAAACAAAAAATAACTGTAAAAAAACATAATATTTTTAACTTTCCCCAAAACCCACTCACAAAAGTTAAAAAAGTCACGCAGGCACGGG
>JBJEQP010000079.1:0-10418 GCA_051881815.1 Oscillospiraceae bacterium
TGAAAAATTCTGTGCAGAACATTGACATCAACAAGCTGGTGCCGTATAAAAATCATTGCTTCAAGCTCTATGAGGGCGAAAGGCTTGATGATATGGTGAGGAGCGTTCTTCAATACGGGATAATGATTCCCATTATTGTGCGTACCGTTCCCAACAGCGATAATTATGAAATACTGTCAGGACATAACAGAGTAAATGCCGCAAAGATTGCAGGCAAGAAAAACGTCCCCGCCGTTGTGAAGGAGAATCTTCCCGATGAATTTGCAGAAATTTATGTTATTGAAACTAACCTTATCCAAAGAGGGTTCCAAGAACTAAGAATTTCCGAACAGGCTTTTGCGGTGGCTATGAGATACAAGAGGCTCTTTGATAAAAAGAAATTGCAAGCAATTTCCGATGAACTTACGGTATTGGAAAACGGGAACAGGCTTCGTGCTCCACTGGAGCACGAGAAAGAAAGTGGAAATTCCGATAAATATGTCCGTACAAGAGATGTGACCGCAGAGGAATATGGTATCAGCCACGCAACGGTTGCCCGACTTCTTCGCATCAATGAGCTTTCTAATGAACTGAAAACTATGGTTGATGATGGAAATATAAAGATACGTCCTGCGGTGGAGCTTTCATATATCCCGAAAGAAATCCAGGGAATGCTTGTGAAAGCAATGTCGGAGAATGATGTTTCGGTCATTGATATGAAAATGGCAAAGCAGCTGCGAGAAATTGCAGGCTCTTATGCAAGTCCGTCGGAGGAAATAATAGCCGAGGTTTTATGCGGTACTTATGGTGAAGATGAAAAGCCGAAGGAAAAGGGCGAAAAGGTCACTATTCCAAAGGCAACATATTCAAGGTATCTCGGCGGCTACTCAAAGAAAGAAGCCAATCTTATTATAGAAAAGGCTCTTGCATACTATTTTGAAAATACTGAGGAGGAAACAGCTTAATGGAAAAGAAAATGATGATAACAGGTGAGGTCGTTAAGAAGCCCGAGCATATTGAGCTTGGCAAGTACAATGTGACTGTCAGAACGAAGGGCGGCAAGGAGCTTACCGTTCAGATCGACAGCGAGGGCATTGATGAAAGGCTTGATGTCGGCATGACGGCAGCGTTTACTGCAACAGTGGTTGATGATGTTATTGTTGCGGATAAGGTTAGCTATTCACGCAAGGGCTGAAACCTGAAAATCTTGCAGGAGAGCGGTAGTGTATGCTGCCGCTTTTTTGCAGATGATATGTCGAAAAATCTTGAATTACAGTGATTTTTCTGATACAATAGAAATATACCATTTCAACATAACAGGAGATATAAAATGGCTAAGAAAAAGAATAAGCAAAGGAATAACCCGTCCAATTCCCATCGCAGTAATGACGAAATGAGAATTTCCGTATCAATGCGAAAAAAGTACGGAGAAATGGCGGAAACAGATAAATACAGCAGAGGTTCTTCGGAGTACCGGTCACTCCTCAAAAAAATGACAGAGGAAGTATATAACAATAACATACATTCTCTGAAAAATTACGGCGGTAAAAATCTTGTGGAGAGATTAAAGCTTGACGGTCCGTACAGAAAGCGGCGTCTGTCTGCAATCCTTGAATATGTGTATGCCGCTGCACCCGGGTTTGCCGAGAAATATCCAATGATCGGTGTGGAAGATGAAATTGTAGATTTCATATCCGAGCTATACAATATGCTGCCAATGGAGTATGAGCATAATCATCATATTATCGTAGCTATGGCTATTTTCATACTTGATGCTATTGCCGAAGCAAGCAATATAGATGAAGCGTCTTTCTTCATACCATATGAAAAGGATATTATAAGCGAGGTATCACTGCCCGAGAATTTCTCTGATTCTGTGTATGATGATGACCTGATAAGAGGTATGGCATACCTTATCATTCACAGAAATGATGATACATCGGCAGACTGCTTTATCAATACTCTTACCGCAAAGATTACGTCTGAAAACGGATATATACATAATTACAGACCCAGCAGGTTATTTACTGCCGATGAGCCTTATAGCGGAGAAGAGCTTTATGATGAAGCTCAGAAAATGAGTTATCCCGAAAGATACAAGAGAGTGCTTTCATATATCCGACCGGAAATTATTGAAAGAGCAGTTGCCCGATACAAGAACAGGATAAATGAGATAGTGGATATTTATCTGTCGTGTATCGAGCCTGTTGTTAAGCTGAAGCAGGAGCAGATCAACCGGGTGTTAGATTCGTGCAGTGAGATCGAACGTTATGAAAATATGCTGTTCGATGCAAGAAAACGTGCAGATGAATGTAAGGGCAGAAAACAAAAGCCTTCTATTATGAGCATAGGAAACTTCAATATTGATGAGGACAGCGAATATGACAAGGTAATGGAAGAAGCGGCTGCTATAATTGAAAAGCTGAAGAAAAAGGCTGATATTATTGATGATGTTACGGACGAGCTTGAAAGCCTTGACCAATGTATCTTTGAACATCAGTTTGATATTCGGAATTACCTATGCAGCAGAGATGATATCGGCACCGAGATACGGGATAAGGAGTTTGTTTCTGCCCTTGATAGTCTTAGAGCGTTAAATCCGTTTGAAGTATGCTTTGCATATTTGTATCTTCTTGATACGGGAGATAGTGCTGCATGGATAATGTATATGACGGAAATAATGCTTGGAGCTGCCTGCAGCAATCTTCCCTGGACAAAGGAATTCAATGACAGTCTGATAGATTTCATTGAGGAGCGTGACCAAAAAGAGATAGCCGAAAATGATGAAGAAGGTGAGTCTTTTATTCCCGTTCCCGAGAGATATGTTGAGGACAGATCGGAATACTGGGAACGGTTATTCACACAGGAATATACCGACTATCATGTGTGGTCGTATGAGGGCGCAAAACGTATAAAGAAAAGTGACCTATTTCATCTCAATCTTTCGCAGGTGGTATATAACGCATCGGGAATTTGTATCCCGAGGAAAAAGTTCTTTGAAGTTGACTGCTATGATGATAACGGTCTGAAAAAGGCAGGATTTTCGGCAAAGGAACTTCCTTTGTTAAGAGATTATCTTTCTCTTGGAGCTTATGCTTCAATAAGGTATGGCTTTGATTCTGTGTATAAGGTCAAATCGAAGCGGACACTTACAGGAACCGAAAAGCCAAATGATGATACGGAAAAATTGAAAGCGAAGATAACATCTATAAATGAGGAAAATGCTTCGCTAAAAAATCAGCTGTATAAGGCAGAAAAGGCACTGAAGGATTACAAGGAAAAGGTATCTGCGGAATTATCCGAACAGGAAGCGGACAGGCAGGAGCTTATTGAGCTGAGGGAGCTTGTGTATAAGCTTCAAAACAGCAGCGGCTCTGAGCCTGAGATAGAGGATTCCGATAAAATACAGCTGCCATATACAACGAAGCAGAGAGTTGTTATTTTTGGCGGTCACGCAACATGGCTCAAGGCAATAAAACCGATGCTGCCAAATGTTAAGTTTATTGACCCATATACAAAGCCCGATGCAAACCTTATAAGGCACGCTGATGTTGTATGGATGCAGACAAATGCTATGCCCCATTCCTTTTATGGAAAGATAATGGAAATTGTCCGTCAGAGGAAAATTCCCGTAAAGTATTTTGCGTATGCAAGTGCGGATAAGTGTGCAAAGCAGCTTGCAGAGGACGATTTGAAAATAGGGGAGTAGCAAGTTTGAAAGACCATATAAAAGTCGGAGGAAAATTGTTACAGACCAATAAGCGTTTTTCGGATCTGAAAGAAAGACAACAGAATGAGAACCGAAAAAAGGTCACAGCCGCAAATCAAAATCGGCGCATTATAGCCGCCGTATTTTGTCCATAGGTTAATTGGTTATTAGTATTATATGGCAGGCATAACATTTCCGCCCGCAACGGGAATATACGCTCCCGTTGTGAATGAAGCTAAGTCCGATGAAAGGAAAGCAGCCATTTTTGCAATATCCTCGTCCGTTCCTCTTCTTCTCAGAGGAATTGAGGAAACATATCCCTCTGCCGGGTCAATTCCGTTTTCACGTTCCTTATCCGTAATAGTCCAGCCGGGGGCAATCTGATTTACGGTTATATTATGCTCTCCCACTTCCTTAGCCAGAACTCTTACAATGCCGTCAAGGCCTCTTTTTCCTGCTACATAAGCGGAATAAGTGGGCTGCGCTATCATTGAAGCTTCGGTATTCATTGCAACTATCCGTCCGTAATTCTGCATTATCATATGGGGAACAAACGCCTTTGCAAGATATACCATCTGCATAACGCAGCTTTCAAACTGACTGTAATAGTCCTTCGGGTCCTGTTCCAGCAGCGGCTTGAACCAATATGGAATAACGGCATTCACAATAAGAATATCGGGCATACCGAAATCTGCTTCAAGGATATTTTTCATTTCGCAGATACTCTCAAAGCTTGTAATATCAGCCTTTACGGCTGCTGCATTTCTGCCCATTCCCTTTATTTCGTCAACCAGCTGTTCGGCAATGTCTTGATTGGATCTATAATGTATCGCCACATCTGCACCGCACGCTGCAAGGGTACGGGATATTGTTCTTCCAAGCCCGCCGCTTCCGCCGGTTACAAGTGCCTTTTTATTATTAAGATCAATTTTCATATAATCAATCCTTATGTAATATTTTTTGATAATTATAGCATATTCACATTCGTATTGTCAATATGGAAAAATTTCTGCTTGCAGTTCCAGCACTTCTGTCTCATTTGTTATTCCAAATTTACTCAGATTTGGGAAGAAGAGGCATTACGGCTTTACGGCATTAGGTAAATCAATAAAAGACGGCTGTGTTCATAGCCGTCTTTTTTATGTCCCAAAGTGTTTACAAAATGTTCAGGCACAAAAATTGTGTGTCAAAACTATGAATATACCTTTGAATTATTAAATTTGTGAGATCATTTGCGTTCATTTGGAGTAATTTGCGTTCATTTGAGATCATTTGCGTTCACGAAAAAATCCGACTTTTCCGAAAATCGAATATGCTATAATAGAATTACAGAAAAAATATTGGAGGAAAACGCAAATGAAATATAAGTCGCTTTTGGCACTTGCAATAGTGCCAATCATACTCACAGGCTGTATCGGTCAGAGCAAGGAACCGGAGCTTACTCCCGAGGAGCTGGAGCATAACGCACTTGTGGAGTGGTTTGAAACGGGTATGGGAAACGAGGATAAATTTCCCGACCTTCCAGACTATCGTTACTATGCAAGGACTATCGGACTTGACAAGGACGGACTTATTCAGCCCGATATGTGGGAGATCTTCAATAATGAGAATATCAATATCAATAAGGAGATAGACGGGAAGGCAATCTATCTTATCCGCCTTGACCCGAATAAGCTGATGGAGATATGGGCAGAAAATAATGAGTCCACACCTGAAGCAATCTGTAAGGAGATAGGCACAACTCCCGAGGAGCTGTATTACAATTTCGGCTACACATCAAACTCCATAAATTATGCAAAGGACCACAAAAGCGGCAAGGTTAGCTATTCGGATATCGAAAATGAAATATTCGGAGAGGATAACGGCGAGGACAGAAGCATTGTTTTCGGCACTCACTTTCTGTATATTGATACGGCGGGAAAATACAAGGTTACATACGAAAGCGAGAACGACAATTTCACTGTCAGACAGAGGGATATACTGAAAGCCACATCTGATGTGAGCCATAATTATTCCGACTATACATATGATGAGCTTCACCCGGGATATTTTCTTGATGATGTGGGAATACGGCGTGTGCTGAAACTGAACATTCCGAACTTGTGGAGCAAGTCAGTGGAAAAGGATATTGATACGGACGCATCGCTGATGTTCAATATGTCCCCATATTCATACGGCTGCACAAAGGAAGATATTATAGAGCTGTATCCCGTAATTGATACAGAGGAAACCGAAAGTGAGGTGTCTGAATAATGGTAGGAGATGATGCTTGCTCCGTATGCGCTTCTCTCATTCAGAAGCTGCTTGAATTTATTGCAAATATGGAGCATAACAAACAGTACCGAAAGGGCATGAAGCCGCCAAAGACTCCGAAAATCAAGACGGGAAAGCTGTCAAAAAAGTGCTTTAAGAAATTGCAGCAGGCGGGGACGAGCTTTGAATATCTGCCTGTCCCGAAGGAGCTTATGCCGCAGTTTGAAACAGCAATGAAGAAAATGGGCGGGACATTTTTCACGGGCGGGATAGAGGACAACAACAATATTTATGTTGCTATCCCCGCAGCCCAGAGAAATATGGCTGCACTTGCTGCACAGCATATGCTTTCAAAGGAGATCGAAAGCAAACCCGACGCATTTATTCTGAAGGACGGGAATAACAAGATAAGCGAGGAAGAAATGCGGATAACCTCCGATGTTATGAACAGCTATGATATTCCCATGTTCGCCTTCAGAACAGATGACGGAAAATATATGACTGTTATTCCAAAGGAATTTGAAGGTCAGTTCAACAAGGCAATGGAAGATGTTAAGCAGCAGCTTGAGCAGCTGAAAAATATTGATGTTGTCCGTTATGACCAGTTTTCGCCTTTGGATAAACCCGAAAAAGTTTCATATATCGTTACCGATGAAGAAGCACAGGAGCTTGCAAAGGTTGCAAAGCTGGGAGATCTGGATATTCAGTTTGCAAAGACCGAGCAGGGCACAGCAGTTCTCTACAATTCGGATATTGCAGAAAAAATCGAAGCGACAAGAGAGGATTACGCAAAGGCAGTTTCCGAAAGTGAAAAATTCCTTATTGATGTTACCGATAATACCATTTCTATGGATATAAACAAACTGCTTGTTCCCGAGCTTTCGGACGAAAACACATATTTTGTGAGAGTTCCCAATACATCGGGCAAGGACTATATCCGTTTGGATAAATCCGACTGCGAAATAATCAACGGCGGCAAATCCATAAAAACCGAGCTGGATATGGAAAAGTCATATTCCATATATGACAGTACGGGTAATATTAAGCAGGAGCGCAGCGGAGAGGATCTTTCAAAATCATACAATACCCGTCACCCTCATGCCACAAAAGGTACAAAGGTGTATGAGCATGGTCAGGGCAGAGAGCGTGTAAATCTTTTCAATAAGGAAAAGAATGAGATCATAAGTGTGAAGCTGGACAAAGCCGATGTTATGCGGACTGCCCTTAAAGAACATGGTATCACAGGCAAAACGGCGGATATGCTTATGGAGGATATAAACAAAAAGCTGTCCGACCCACAAAAAGCAGTATTTAACTACACAAAGGAAAAGACCGAGGTTGTGTATGCGGATATTCCCAATATCGGAGAATATCTTGCACAGTCCCAGCTTTCACAGGCGATAGTCGGAAAAACTTGCTTATCGGAGGAGATACCGAAGGACACAGGCTCAAAGTGCTGCGTTCTTGATAAAAACACAAACAGCTTTGCCGTTCTCCCTATTATGCCGCTGAAAGAGGTTCAGGCAGCCCTTTCCCAGATGGGATATTCCGAAATGTCCGCAAAGGAAATTGCGGATAAAGTTGTCAGAAGCTATCGTGACGGGGATATAAAAGAGCCTGAACAGGCAAAGACGCTGCCTGCTGAAAAGGTGACTCCTTTTCAGACCACAAATGCAGAACTGCAGGACTGCGGCTACTGCAAGACCAATGACGGGATAATGCTTATTCGTGAAAGCGAGGACGCATACAAATATATGTCTGTTGACAAGGACAGCTCTCTTGCTGATGTGGAGAAGGCTTTGCATGATAAATTCGGACTTGTTGACGATATATCCGCAGCGGTAGTTATGAAAACTCTAATTGCAGATGAAATTGTGAAAACCGCCGAGCCGAAAACTATCGGTAATGATGTGACAATTTCTCAGCTTACGAGCAAGTATGTTGAGATAAGTCATGACGGGAAATCCGAAATGATGCCGAAGGACAGGCTTGATACCGAAAAGCTGAAATCAATGGGAATATCCGAAAAGACCATTGAGGATATTCATAAATCCTTTGAAAAGGCAGAGCATGATGTGCTGCATCCCGAAAAGCAGAATCTGACAGGAATCAAAGCAATCGCTAAGAATATGTATGAGCAGGTCAAAACAGGCGGCAGCAAGGTCATCGAGAACATCAAAAATAAGGGGCAGGAGCGATGAAACATGGCT
The DNA here is from genome assembly GCA_051881815.1 of Oscillospiraceae bacterium. Classification (GTDB taxonomy): domain Bacteria; phylum Bacillota; class Clostridia; order Oscillospirales; family Ruminococcaceae; genus UMGS363. Next base: position 8,152 of record JBJEQP010000079.1, read on the forward strand.
AATATGGGTGTCCCCGAAAAGAAAATTTCACCGTATTTTTATGCTGTCACCGCAGGCTGTGTGATAGCAATGCCGATAGTTATGTTCCTGGGCTATTTGCTTGACCTATCCGCAGGAGATAATGGAAAAATTCAGATATTTGAGCTTCTGACAAATTCGGAGGAATATCTGAGCGAAGCTACTGTAAGCGGATTTTTCTCTGCATTGCTTCACGGAGGAATGACCGCAAAGGCAACCATAATCGGATTCTTTGCAAGCCTTATTGTAATAATGTATGTTCTTATGGGTGACGGAAAGCGTTATCACAGAAAGGGCAGCGAACATGGTTCGGCACGATGGGGCAGTAAGGCTGAAAAGGATATTATTGCAGATACCAATGATTTTTACAACAACGTTATCTGCGCTTTGGATATTATGCTTGTGCTTGACAGGAAAAAGCGTGATAAGAATGAAGCCGAATCGGGTAAGAGGAAAACTGATAAAAACAAATCTAAGGCGAAAAAAGATAAGAAAACCGATACAGTCGCTCACGATACGAATATAAAAGTATCTGTAAAAGATATTGTGTCGCAGAGCAAAGAAGCTGCCAAAATAAAGCCTATGCTCAATCTCAATCAGATGATCCTCGGCGGCTCCGGAACGGGTAAATCCCGATTCTTCGTAAAACCGAATTTGCTGATGTGCAATACCTCATATATAGTGACCGACCCTTCGGGAGAGCTTGTTCAGGCTTGCGGTCAGATGCTCATAAATCATGGGTATAAGATAAAGGTGTTCAATCTGAATGATATGAAGCACAGTTCTAACTACAATCCCTTCCACTATCTCCGGGACTACAATGGTGAAATAAATGCAAACAACGTTATCAAAATGATAAATGTTTTCATGATGAACACTAAAGCAGAGGGAGCAAGCGGCGGCGATCCCTTCTGGGACGATGCAACAAGGCTGCTGTTGTCAGCATTATCTTTCCTGCTTATAGAAACGGGAACAGAGGAAGAACAGAATTTTGCGGGTGTGCTTGACCTTATCCACAAGGCAAAAGTGGCGGAGGGGAAAGAGGAGGAAAAATCCGAACTTGACCTCATTTTTGACCAGCGAAAAGAAGCTGATCCGAAAGCATTATCGGTGCAATATTACGACGAGTTTAAACAGGCAGCGGGCAAAACTATGCAGAGTATTCTTATCTCAACAACCACAAAGCTGCAATATTTCAAGCTCCCCGATGTGAGGAATCTGACCTGTACGGACAATATCCACCTTGAAGAAGTGGGCGATGAATACACAGCACTGTTTATTGTTATCCCGTCATCGGATACCACATATAACTTTTTGGCGGCAATGATGTACACACAGCTTTTCGACACACTGTATGACAGAGCCATAAATCTGTATAAGGGAAGGCTGCCTGTTCACGTCCGTTTTCTGCTTGACGAGTTCGCAAATCTGGGAAAAATCCCCGAGATAGACAAGATACTTGCAACGTGCCGAAAATTTGAGATATCCATTCAGATCATTCTCCAGAACCTTTCGCAGCTGAAAAAGATGTATAAGGAAGGCTGGGAGGAATTTGGCGGTAACTGCGATACTATGATATATCTCGGAGGTAAGGACCAGTTTACCAATGAATATATTTCAAAGGAGCTTGGCAAGGAAACCATTGACCAGCAAAGCATAAATCAGACGAAGGGTAAACAGGGCAGCAGTTCATATAACAATGCAATTCTCGGACGTGAGCTTGCGACACTTGATGAATTATCTGCTATGGATAACAATGACTGCATTGTTATGGTCAGAGGTTTGCCGCCGTTCTTTACACACAAGTTTGATATCGCAAATCACCCCAGATATGCGGAGCTTGGCGAAAGGTGGAAACCCACAGAGGGACAGACAGAGCTGGACAATCCCTACATATATATTCTTGAGGATAAAATATTTACAGTTCCCGAAACCGAGTATATCGAACTGACAGATTTCATAAGCACAGGCGATGCCGATGAAGCCAATATGGTTGAGGTGCGATGTGTATTTTCCGATGAAGAACCGACCATTACCGAAGAAGAAATAATGGCGGACGTTCCTTATGAGATAAGGAAAAAATTCAAAGGCTGCACTGAACTATTCACAGCAGCGTAGGAAGGTGATGAAAATGATATGAGCAATAACTGCAAAGGCTGTTTTGCGGATAATGATAAATGTGGTGTTGGCTGTATTGCCCTGAAAGAAAGATTTGAGCAGAATTGCCCGTTTTTCAGAGAAAGGGAAAA
>JBJEQP010000080.1:0-10348 GCA_051881815.1 Oscillospiraceae bacterium
AACTCACGCTGTTCCCAAGTATCAGTAAAACCCTTGAAGCGTACCTGTGGTACTGTTTTATTTTCTGTCATTTTGATGATTCTCCTCATTGGTCAGGATTTTTTCAATCTGTTCTTTCAAAATCGGCAGATCTGAAAAGATAATGTCTGAAATCAGCTCCCAGTTTGTATCATCGTAATCATGAACAAGTCTGTGACGAAGTCCCGAGATCATATGCCACTTGATCTCGCTATGTTTTTCTTTATATTCGGGGGATAGATAATATACTTGTTCACCGATATTGTAAAGAGGTGTTGTAACAGCCCATTGAAAGGTGTAATCTTCCATCAGCTTCTGTTTATCCAGGTTCATTTTTGAAATATACTGTAAAAGCTTTTCAATATATTCATGTATTTTAGTTATTCGCTGAAGGTCTGTATATTTCACGCTATTTTCACCCTTTCTCTCATGACTGTATCATAAAATTTTGTCCCGACATTGATTTCACGAATTTCATACGCGTCAACAGCCTTGCCCAAAGCTATGTGAATTTCCTCTCCAAAAGCGAAAATATCCGATGCGGAAAAATCTTCTCCGCCAACGGCAAGAACATCAATATCGCTATCTGTATTGGCTTCACCTCTTGCATAAGAGCCAAAAAGATACACTTCGCTTATATGGTACTTTTCGGCAAGAGGCTTTACTATTGAAATAATATCGGAAAATGCTAATATACTATTTTTCAAAATAACCCCTCCAATGTTTTCATAAGTGCGGTAATTTCCGCCTGTGCCCGGTCATCATCGGCTGTCAGCTCTGCAAACTGTGAAAGAAGCTCGTTCTGAACTTCCTTTATCTCCTTGTCTTGCTCCGTTAGTTCATTTGCAATATCCGAAAGACTGATTTCGTCCTCCTGCTCAAAAGTATCTACATAGCGTGGAATATTGAGATTATAGTCATTTGCCTTGATCTCGTCATAGCTTGCAAGATGTGCCTCTTTTTCCACATCTTCACGATGAACATAAAGCTTAATGATATGGTCAATATTTTCCTGACTGAGTTTATTCTGATTTTTGCCTTTAACAAACTGACTTGAAGCGTCTATAAACAGAATATCTCGTTCATCACGATTCTTTTTCAAAGCAATGATCGTTGTAGGAATAGAGGTATTGTAAAACAGGTTTGAAGGCAGACCTATAACTGCATAGATAGCACCGCTGTCAACGAGCTTCTGTCTGATCTTACCTTCGGCAGCTCCTCTGAAAAGTACGCCGTGAGGAAGAATAATAGCCATTGTACCTGTATTTTTCAAATGGTAGAAACCGTGCAGCAGAAAAGCATAGTCAGCCTTTGACTTCGGTGCAAGTACGCCATAATCGGAAAATCTCGAATCATTCAGAAAGCCCGGTGCAGCCGACCACTTTGCAGAATATGGAGGATTCATAAGCACCATATCGAAATCTGTTTCCTCATCGGTGGGCCAGTCTGCATCAAGAGTATCAGCATTTCTGAGTATCTGATTTTCGGGATCAACACCATGAAGGAACATATTCATTCTTGCAAGGTTGTATGTAGTTGTGGAAAGCTCCTGACCGAAATAACGGATATAATTCGGCTTGTTGGAATACTTCTTTGCATTAAGCAGCAGAGAACCCGAACCCATTGCCGCATCATATACAAGAAGTCCTTGTTTATCTTCCTGTCCTTGAATGGCTATACGTGTAAGTATCTGGGAAACCTCCTGAGGAGTATAAAATTCTCCGGCTTTCTTGCCCGTTTCGCTGGCAAACTGCCCGATAAGGTATTCGTATGCGTCACCGAGAACTTCACCCTCGTGATTAAGAAGATTTGCTTCGTTAATCGTTTTAACAAGCTCCGATATTGTACTTGACTGCTTCTGTTCCCCCATACCAAGTCTGTTTGAATAGAGGTCAATATCGTCAAACATATTTGCAAAAATTTCATCCGATTGCTCAACATTATTAAACGCCTTTTGCAGTGTTTCACGCTGAAAAGCGTTGTTATTGGCAGCTTCGGCAATTTTCGTATAAGTAAGTTCGGGATCTATCGTGTAATGATAGCTTTCCTTAATATCCTCCAGAAGCTCCTCCGCATCTTCGGTAGCAAAGACCTCCTCGTATGCTCTCTGAGCAACGGTCATATTTTCGGGAACTTCATTATATAACAGGTCATAAACGTGAGTTAGGAAAGTATCGGAAAGGTATTTATAGAATACTATGCCCAAAAGGTAGTTCTTGTACTCATTAGCGTCCATTTTTCCTCGGAGAATATCTGCTCCTGCCCAAAGAACGCTCAAAAGGTCTTTGCTGTTTTCGTTTTCTGCCATTGTAGTTTCCTCCTGTTTTTATTATGCTTATGTATAAGTCCATTATAACACAGATAATTGTATCACTTTCAGGACAATTCATTTGATTTCTACATTTGCTTACGCCGGAGTACAGCGAAAGTATATATACATAATTATTATACAACAAAACCGACAAAATTACAATGCTTTTTTGCGATATTTTTTGTTAATTCACGAAAAGTTTTATGGTGGTGGAAAAAATAAAATTTTTCAGCAATATTCGTTCAAGTTATTTCTTAAATAGGAATAGCCGAAAACTTATATTTTATACAACAACGGTTCAATATATTCTTTAAATAATTTTTCCGCATCTTCCTCCGAAAGATGATCACTTCCATCATCAATTATTTCAATAAGATCATCATCAACATTGAAAAGATTGAGTTTACCCTTTACAGGAAAAGGTTTTATGATCCTCACATTGGTAAGCTGCCAAGCATAAAGCTTTCCGTCGGGCAGTTCTCTTTTGTAAAGTCCGAATTTCCTATAATTATCCTTTGTAACTTCAAAAATCTCATTAAGCTGTACAACGCAAAGAGCATGTCCCGATATTGTATTCACTATTTTGGGTTCTGCGCTGCTGCAAATCAACAGATCGCCACGATAATCGGTTTTCCAGGTTCTGAATTCAAACTCCTTTTCTCCGCAAAAGATAAAGTGAGCAAATGGATTTCTGACCGATAAAGCTTTCATAACCTTCTCCCCTTTCAACTTACACTAAATCCAATAGGCTGTTTTGCGTTTTTAGACTTTCTGCTTTTCTTCTCCGTCTTTACTTCCTTTGCAGGAACAGTTTCTTCTTCATCATCCTCATCATCGGGCTCTTCGACCTCTTCCTTGTCAAGCACAATAACTATCGCAGAAGAATGTGTGACAAACATTACCCTGCCGTAAGCATAATCTTCGATCTTGTCATATAGCCGTCCTGCGCTGATCGTTCCGTCATAGACGGTATTTGTGCTGTTGGCAACATATCCAATCTTGTCGATAAACGGCAGAAATGCTGCAATTGCTTCCTTATCGTACTCATTATCGGGTTCTTTTATAAGCTTGATTATCCTGCCGATCTCATACGGCTTCTTTCCGTAATAGTGGTTTAGTCCGGTTATTGTAACAAAGTATGTATTCTCCATAGCAATACCTCCCGTAATGTGTATGATTGTTTCTTTACTATAACTCGCTTTCAGAATAACCCACAATATGCGTCATTGTAAGGTTATTTTGCTTTATTTCATTATATCATGCCGTGTTTTTGTTTACAACGATTATGCGGTCTATTTGATTCGACTGTCCATAAATCAGGACAGTAGGATAGTTTGGTTTACTATATTAATCAGAAAATCACAGCACGGTATTATTGCCGATAGGGTTGCGGAGTGTGTTATTTCGAGGCAGAAGATTTTTTCTGAACTCTCACGGTAATAATACTAAACACCAATAAAATTCAGGAAAAAATCTGCGCCGAAATCCATTATATTCAAGATTCTCGGCTTGATTTTTTCCAAATTTTAAATGGTGTTTAGTATAAGTTTATTTTCGGGACAAGACATAAAAAAATGCACGGCAGAAAACTCTACCGTGTAATTTTTTTATTCGCACACATAATACAATCGTACACCCATATCAACTGATGTTTTATACAGCTTTTACCCACGAAACCGCATTGTACCCGGCATAGCCGTAGCAGATAAGATATCCGAAAAAGTTTTCCAAAAATCTCTGCCGGATTTTCCCCACGCCTATTGTCCTTGTATTCAAAAACAACTATGCTGCGTGAGTTTATCTTTCCGTTGCAGTAAACACACAACTGCGAGGTCGTTGTTTCACCATACAGTATCTATATAGGTTAATAATACATTACGTTGATTCAAATACAACTCATCACCGTGAATATCAATGCTTACAAGTGCAAAATTAGGGTTTCTTTCTTCAAAGTTTTCGCAGTATGCGCGAACGATCTTGTCTTGAAGATCGCGTGGTAAGTATTCGGGATGTATCTCATGATTTGTTTTGTCATAGCATAATCTTTGGTCGTCATCCTTTTGACATTCAGTATTGCCTACTGGTTATTTGTAAATATACTATATAGAAACCTTAAGAGCATATAACAAAGCCGTATATATATATATATATACGTTTCTTAATTTGCTCTGTACATTAAAAAAGACCATTTTTTACCTTATAAAATTTCAAAATCAAGTGAATAAACCTGCCTGCAATACAAAAACTATACTCACAAAGCCTTAATATTACAAATTCGGCAATATCATAGAATAAAAAACAAAAAATCGGAGGATAAATAAAATGAAAGCCACAGGAATTGTCAGAAGAATAGATGACCTCGGTCGTGTCGTTATCCCTAAGGAGATACGCCGCACTATGAGGATCCACGAAGGCGACCCGTTGCTTACAACAATTACACTTGCGGAGAGGATTATTGGTGTGGCGGAGAGGTTCAGGGGTACATAATTTAACCTTTATAAAAAAATTTCTTGAATATGCTTTGGGAATATGATATAATATAGTAAACGAATATAACAAAGTATAGTATTCTTTCGAGGGAGGTATATACATGAATAAAACAGTTACGTTGCGCAATAACCGTTCTGTTACTGTCATTTCTTCAAACAAACCCAACGACGGTATCTCCGAAAGTGATGCGGAAATGGATATAAGGGCAAGAGAAGCTGTCAGATCGGCAATCAACAAGGCTGTTATCTGCAAAAAGCCGATCGCAAAGTATGACAAAGTTAATAAAAGAGCATATATAGAAACCGCTGACGGAGAGAGAAAATATGTCTGAACGAAAACCGATGGTTCTTGTGCTTGCCGGTCCAAACGGCTCGGGTAAAAGCACTATCACACAATTCTTTGATATTGTCGGAAATTACACAAACGCTGATGATATGGTTGCATCAACGGGAATGAGCAACGAAGAAGCTGCTATTCTTGCTGACAAAATGAGGTATCGCTCCATTGAACAAAAGGAAGACCTCACTTTTGAAACTGTTCTTTCCTCGCATTATAAAATGGATATCCTTGAAAAAGCAAAATCAGAAGGATATTTCATAAAGTGTATTTTCGTACTCACGGTTGACCCCTCCGTCAATGTTGCACGAGTAGCCGCAAGGGTTGCTCTCGGCGGTCATGATGTTGACGAAGCACTGATAAGAAGCAGGTATGAAAAATCTCTTGCAAACATCAAAAAATTAATGGAATTATGCGATATTCTCCACGTTTATGATAACACGGTAGAGCCTGTGCGCATTATAAGAAAGCATAAGGATGATATTTCAATATTTCCAAATGAGCTTTGGTCTGAAGAGAGGATACTGGAATTGATTTCCTGATTTGTATGCTGTTTATCATTCTTAATTATAACACCTCCTATGATTTTTACTTTGGCTTGCGACACCTTTGTAATTATATCCTAGGAGTGTTTTATTACAACAGATGCGTTTTAATCAGATACTCGTTCGCATCGCAATATTTAATACTAAGGGAACGCCGATTAATATAAACTAAATTGGTTTTAGGAGTTTCAAATGAAAAAAATGCTTTCTATTGTAACTGCTTCTATAATAGCTTTATCTTTTTCCGGCTGCTCTGCCGATACTTCACCCATAACCTATATCTCCATTCCTGCTTCAGAAGCAAAAGCACTTATGGACAACGAAACGGACTATATCATCCTTGATGTCAGAACAGAAAAGGAATTTGCTGACGGACATATTCCCGGTGCAGTTCTTATCCCCGATTACGAAATTGAAAAAAGAGCTGAAAAAGAGCTGACCGATAAAAAGCAGCTTATCCTTGTTTACTGTCGCAGCGGCAGACGAAGCAAAACTGCTGCTGAAAAGTTAGCCGCTTTGGGATACAGCAATGTGAAAGAATTCGGCGGCATAATCGACTGGAGTTATGAAACTACAATTGAATAAGTCAATCCGTTCGTACAATACTGCACGAACGGATTTTTTCATCCCTATATGATGTTATTCAAATGGTTATTTTCTAATACTAATTCCAAATCAACCTATAGACAAATACTTTACTATAGGTTGATTCGAGATTAGTATTATCTGCAATTTTTGTATGGACGAAATTGTAGAAATTCATTTACACAGTTTATTTTTCATACCCGATTTTATAAGTATAATTTACTTATTCGTGTGAAAAATAAAACATCCGCATACCACAAATAGGGATTCATTGCTCTGTTTGCAGCTGCGGATGTTTTATCATGCCGAGGAAATCAAGAGTCTTAACGAATGTCGGCTGATTTAACAGTCATAATCAGAATAGGATCACATTTTCTTATCTTCCGCCGCACATATATAACAGCGCATTGCATATCGCTGCCGCAACGTTACTTCCACCTTTTCTTCCCCTTGCAACAATATACGGCACTCCCGATGACATTATAAGCTCCTTGGACTGTACGACATTCACAAAACCCACAGGAACTCCTATAACCAAAGCAGGGGTAAATCGACCGCTTAAAATAAGCTCATTCAGCTGTATAAGTGCCGTCGGAGCATTGCCTACCGCATAGATCACCGATCTATCCAGCTTTGCTGCTTTATTTACAGAAGCAACTGCCCTTGTTGTTCCGCAGGCCTTCGCCTCTTCCGCCACATCTTCGTCGGACATAAAACACATTACCTCACAGCCGAGTCTTTTAAGAGCCGCCTTGTTTACCCCCGCTTTTGCCATGTTGGTATCTGTAACTATAACAGCACCTTTTTTCAAAGTGTCTTCGGCGATCTGTATAACATTTTCCGAAAAGCAAAGGTTGTCAAGATAGTCAAAATCAGCTGTTGTGTGAATAACACGCATTACCACCGGCTTTATATCCTCCGGTATCAATCTGCCTGCAAGCTCGCTTTCAATTATTTCAAAGCTGCGTTTTTCAATATCCTCAGGCAGGACATATTCAAGGTTCAATATTCTATCCCCTTTCGAGCCGTAACGCCTTTTTCATAAGGGTGTCTTACGCATTTTATTTCGCTGATATAATCCGCCGCATCAACAAAAATATCCGTAGGCTCTCTTCCTGTAAGAACTATCTCGGCGTTGCTCTTTTCGTTCAAAATAAGTTTCTGTGCTTTTTCACGATCCATAAGACCGTATCGGTACGCTGAATTGAATTCATCAAGAATTATCATATCATATCCGCCGCTGAACGCTTCCGTAAGCAAACGATCGTGACACTGCGCAATTTCTATTTTATCTGCTTCGGTCATATTTTTGAAAAACGGATAATTTCTGTCACAGCGCATAACCTTGATCTCGGGTATAAGCCGCAGAGTGTTAAGTTCAGCAGTTTCTCCGCCTTTCATAAACTGCACAAAGCACACCTTCATTCCTGCCCCCGAAGCACGAAGTGCAAGTCCCAGCGCAGCGGTTGTCTTACCCTTTCCGTCACCGCAGTAAGTATGCAAAAATCCCATTATACACCCTCCTCCAGTATTCTGTAAACAAGCTCCATGTCAAGACTATTCCGCACTCCGTCTGCAAGGATGTCATACTGCATTTCCTTGTACGCCCTGCGGTCGGTTTTCCCTCCGCTGTATGCAATACCCTTGCGGCTGTACAGCGTTTTTACTATTCTCTCCGACACCTCTGCGCTGTCAAAAATACCGTGAATATAACAGCCGTAAATATTTCCGTTTTGTGCGCCGCCGCAGGATAAAAGGGGCGTATCTTCGGAAGCAGTTTCACCCATGTGTATCTCATAGCCGTAAAAGTGGGCTCCCGTAAGGCAGGAAAATGCTCCGCCAACCTTCGCAAAAACGCCTTCAGTCCTACGGCGTATCTTTTCTGCGGAAAAATCCGTACAGCACTTGAGCAGTCCCATTCCGTCTATTGCTCCGCCGCCCTCTGCGCCTGCGCTGTCGGTTATCCTCTCACCAAGCATCTGATATCCGCCGCAAATTCCGAACAGCGGCACGCCCTTAGATACGCATTTCTTCACAGCCACTTCAAGTCCGCTCTCGCGGAGCCACTTCATATCTGAGATAGTGCTTTTAGTTCCCGGAATAATTATCATATCAGGCTCGGAAAGCTCGGAGCACTTTGAAACGTACCGCACGGAAACGCCGTCATACTGTGAAAACACATCAAAATCCGTAAAATTTGATATTCTCGTCAAGCGTATTACAGCAATGTCTATGACGCCTTTCTTGTAATTATCCAGCTTTTCCGAAAGGCTGTCTTCGTCCTCAATATCGCATTTTATGTAGGGAACAACACCAACAACAGGCTTTCCTCCACGCTCTTCAAGCATCTGAACGCCGTCCGAAAATATGCTTTTGTCGCCCCTGAATTTGTTTACGATAAGACCTTTCACCATGCTGCGTTCATCATCGTCAAGGAGCATAAGCGTTCCGAGAAGCTGCGCAAAAACGCCGCCTCGGTCAATGTCTCCCGTCAGAAGAACGGGCGCTTTAGCCAGCTTTGCCATTCCCATATTAACAATATCGTCCCGTTTAAGGTTTATCTCCGCAGGACTGCCCGCCCCCTCGATAACGATAATATCGTGCTGTGCCGCAAGTGTATCATAGGCTTTCATAATGTCGGGAATAAGCTCTTTTTTGTAACGGAAATAATCCGCCGCCTTCATATTTCCCCTGACCTCGCCGTTAACAATGACCTGCGAGCCGCAGTCGGTCACAGGTTTCAGCAGTATGGGATTCATAAGCACGGATGGTTCAATGCCTGCCGCCTCCGCTTGCATCACTTGCGCTCTGCCCATTTCTAAACCGTCAGCGGTAATATAGGAATTAAGTGCCATATTCTGCGATTTAAAGGGTGCGGCGGAATAACCGTCCTGCTTAAATATCCTGCAAAGCGCAGCAGCAAGAAAGCTTTTTCCCGAGTTTGACATCGTACCCTGTATCATTATTGCCTTAGCCATTAAGACACCTCTCTATTGCGGAAACAAGCGCAGTATTTTCTTCGTGAGTGCGGACTGCAATGCGGAAAAAGCCCCGTGAAAGTCCATTAAAGTTTTCACAATTTCGTATAAGTATATTCTGCCGCAAAAGCATTTCGTCAAGGAGCAGATTAGTATAAAAAAGGATAAAATTTGCTTCCGAGGAATATACTTTTAAGCCTAAACGTCGTAATTTTTCCGATAAATATTCACGTTCAGTTTTGATGAGCTCCGCAGTTTTTTCGGCGTAACCTTTTTCCTCCAGAGCCGCTTCTCCTGCCGCCTGCGCAGGAGAAGAAACGCTCCAGAACTGTCCTGTTTCACGGACTTTTTCTGCAAAAGTGCTGTCGCCGAAAAGAGCGTACCCAAGCCGCAGACCTGCCATAGCATAGATCTTTGTAAAAGCCTTTAAAACCACCACGTTTTTGTTCATAAAGCACTCTGCACCAGTTCCGTTTACCACAAAATCAATAAAGCATTCATCGCATAAAAATATAATGTTGTTATCTTCGCATTTTCGGCATATCTCACGGAGAAGACCGCTTTCAATTGTTCGCCCTGTCGGGTTGTTTGGCGTACAAAGTATAAGCATATCAACGCTTTTATCAAGAATTGCAGTTATTCCGCCGTCAAGTGCAAACCCGTTTCCTTCCGCAAGCTGATACGCCGCAATTTCACAGCCGCATTGCTCCAAAGCCTTGGTATATTCCCCGAAAGAGGGAGCGCAGACAACGGATTTGTGGGGGGGTACCGCCTGCACGATGCGAAAAATCAGGTCAGCCGCACCGTTTCCGCAGACAATATTTTCAGGCGGAAAATTCTCACGTTCAGACAACTTTTTTGTAAGCCTGCGGCAGTAAGGGTCGGGGTATCTCTCCCAATCAGATACGGAATTTTCAAGTGCTTTTTTCACGCTTTGCGGCATACCGAGAGGATTGAGATTTGCCGAAAAATCATATCGTATCTCACGCCCGAAAGTATCGCCGCCGTGCTTTGGAATATTCATAACATACCTTGTATGATATAGTTAAGCCTAAATCATACTCTCCTTTCCAAAAATGTGGTAT
>JBJEQP010000081.1:0-45338 GCA_051881815.1 Oscillospiraceae bacterium
TTGGATTATTCTATCTGTCGTCTTTGTCTATAGAACGGTTTGGAATTAGTATTATCTGTTGTCAACCTTTTCGGGGTAAAGATCATGATGTGTAAGTCTGTCAACTGCGACCTGTTCCCACATTGTACCTTTTTTGCCGTAGTTGCAGTAGGGATCGATCGAAATACCTCCGCGCGGAGTGAATTTTCCCCATACTTCAATGTATTTGGGATCCATAAGCTTGATAAGGTCTTTCATGATTATGTTCATACAGTCCTCGTGAAAATCGCCGTGGTTGCGGAAGCTGTAAAGATAAAGCTTCAGAGATTTGCTCTCGACCATTTTTACGGACGGAATGTAGGAAATATAGATGGTCGCAAAATCGGGCTGTCCCGTGATAGGGCAAAGGCTTGTGAATTCGGGACAGTTGAATTTTACAAAATAATCGTTGTCCTGATGCTTGTTTATAAATGTTTCAAGCACACTTGGGTCGTAATCGGTAGGGTATTTGGTTTTCTGATTGCCGAGAAGTGTAATGCCCTCGGTTTCTGCGGTGTTTCTGCCTGTCATATTCATTCTCCTTGTTTTAATAGTGGGTCTGTAACCCCGTTAGCCTCAAACGCAGCTTTTCTGTCGATGCACGTTCCGCAAACTCCGCACGGTTTGTCGTGACCCTCGTAGCAGCTCCATGTAAGCTCGTATGGAACGCCGAGAGCAAGTCCTGTTTTAACAACTCCCGCCTTGTTCATTCCGACAAAAGGCGCTTCGACCTTTACCTGATGACCGCTGCCTTCCCAAACAGCTGTGTTCATAGCATTGTTGAATACCTCGGAACAATCGGGATAAGCGTTTCCTGCCGCATCATCGGCGTGAGCACCGTAAAGAATAACTCCGCAGCCTTTGGATAATGCGATGCTTGCCGCAGAAGCAATGAAAAGACCGTTTCTGAACGGAACGTATGTCGAAACGGGGGAGCCGTTTGTTTCTTTGAGCTGTTCAGAGTAGCTTTCGTGGGGAATTGCCTTGTCCGAATGCTGCAAAAGCGAGCAGTCGGAGTATTTGAACATTTCCGCAAGATCAAGCTTGATGAATTCCACACCGTAATGCTTGGCAATATTGTCTGCGGCTTCAACTTCCTTTGTGTGCTTTTGACCATAAGAAACGGAAAGTGCAACAACATTTTCTTTTCCGTATCTGTCAATGGCAAGAGCAAGACAGGTGGTGCTGTCAACTCCGCCGCTGAATAAAACAAGTGCTTTCATAACGATACTCCTTTTAAGTCAATTTCATATTCCTCATCAATGAAAATGTATTCACAGCCGTATTTTCTGCACATTTCCAGATTTTCGGCATTCTCTGCAATAAGCTGTTCTGCGTTCAGCCAACTGTCGTCAAGCCGCTTTTCAATAGCATTTGCATGAGATTTAATATCCGCAAAATGTTCTTTAATATACTTTTCCGTCATTATCAAACAACGGTATTTAATATGCCGCAGATAGCTTTCGTCAAAGTCCTTCTTCCAATCAAACGGAATGTAGCAGCCTTCGATAATAAGATTCTGTTCGTTTTCAACCGCAGTTTTAACTATTTCCTTTACAATGCTCCAAAGATAAGGGACAAGCTCTTTGTCATCCTCGGGAGTAAGAGCGGTCTGACCGCTTCGGATAAGCCCCATTTTGAGATGATCTATCGAAAGATACGGATATTTGTATTTTTCAAGGAGCTGCTGCGCAAGCAAGGTCTTTCCCGTGTGAGAGCAGCCGCTTATAAGAATTACCATAGTGGTTACCTTAAAGCTTCATCTGCATAAAAAGCCTGTTCTGAAGTGCAGCATCAGTGTCAAAACGTCCTCTTAAAGTCGTGGAAACCGTCTTTGCGGAAGGCTTTTTTGTTCCTCGTGCCGTCATGCAGCTGTGGTTTGCTTCTATTATTACCGCAACGTCTTCAGAACCGCTTGCAAGTGTGATTATCTCGGCAATATCAGCGCCAAGACGTTCCTGCAGCTGCAAACGCTTCGCCGCCATATCGGCAATTCTGGCAATTTTAGATAAGCCGAGGACTCTTCCGTTCGGAATATATGCGACCGAAACCTTCATATCATACATTAAAGCCATGTGATGCTCGCAGTAGGAGAAAACTTCGATATCCTTTACAAGAACGATGTCATTGCTTCGCTTCGAGAATCCATCTTCAAACGATTTATTGAACATCTCTGCGATCTCGGCATTTGAGTACCGCAAGCCTTCAAATACTTCGCCGTACATCCTTGCAACTCGGTCGGGAGTTTCACGAAGTCCCTCTCTGTCAGGGTCTTCGCCGAGTGCTTCGAGAATACCGCGGATATGTCCCTTTATTGCTTCGTAATCAAATTCTTTTTTCATTTAAACACCTCGCTTGTTCGGATCCCAGATGAATTTGTGCATCTGTAACTGTAGGTTTATATCGTTAAGTCTGTGTTTTATCATAAATTCAACAATGTCCGCAGGCTCTTTTCTGCCGAAAACAGCACTCAAATAAACACCGCATTTCTTATCAAGTTCATATTCTCTGATTATTTTGACCGCACGTTCAAGATCGTTTGTTGAAGATACCACAAATTTAACAGTATCGTTTTTCTGCAGGTATTTGTAGTTTTCGGTTTTCATAAACTGTTCCATTTTGCTTCCTGCAAGCTTGTAATCGAGTGTAAAGCTTGGACGCTTGTCAATATTTGTGAATGGCTCAATAAGAACGCTTCCGTTTGTTTCGATCTCGACATTAAGTGCTTTATCGCAGGCAAGCCTTTTGAGCAGTATTTCAATGTTATCTTGAAGCAAAGGTTCTCCGCCTGTAAGGGTGACATTCTTTACACCTGTGAACTTGATATAATCATATATTTCGCTTTCGTCCATAGCTTCAAACGGAGCAGAAGGCTCGTTTGCCCATTTTGTATCACAGTAATCGCAGTTGAGATTGCAGCCCTTGAAACGGATAAATACTGCAAGCTGACCTGCTCTTTGTCCTTCGCCGTTGATGCTGACGAATTTTTCTACAACTTTAAATTCTGCCATGATGTCAGTCCTTTCCGCTGTAGCTTGCACAGTTATTTGGAGTTTCATATACGGTAAGTGTTCTTACATTGTAACCCTTGTCCAGCATAATATCATAGAAATACTTTGAGAAGTTCTCTGCGGTCGGACGGAATTCAACTTCGATAAGACGGAAGCTTTCCGCTTTGAGTGCGTCTATCGTTGCAGCTTTGAGTGAACCTTTTTCATATATGAATGCGTGATCGAATGAATCGGCAAGCTCTTTCAGATCGCTTTTCAGATCTCCGAAATCAACTATCATTCCACGGCATTGTCCGTCCGAAACAAGTTCTTCGCTTTCTATCTCTATCTCGATCTTCCAGCGATGACCGTGCAGATTGGAGCATTTTCCGCTGTAACCGCTCAAAAAATGAGCGCTGTCGAATGAAGCTTCTGTTTTAAGTATATACATAGTTTTCTCCCTGTAAAATAAAAAAGGCATGGCTGAACACCATACCCTAAAAATATCGGTTTATGATGTCCTGGTTTTGATTATAGACAGGATGGCACTAACGAACTGTCTTATGTTACTATAACATACCTTTATATTATAATGTCAGTATAAGTATTTGTCAAGTACGTTTAATTCTTAACATTTTTTAAATAATTGATAAAGTTATTGAAAAATCTAATAAAATGTTGTATAATAGTTACAAATTATTTTGTTGAAATTAACACAAAAGAAACGGAGGACGAAAATGCAGATACGAAAAGAAAAGAAACACGCTAAATTCAGATTTTCATTTGTCCTGCTGTTTATATTCGCAAGCTTTGCAGCCTGCTTTGCTCTGTACATGAACAGCGACGATGCGATCCCCGTTTCAGACAGCAGCATCGAAGACGAAACCGCTTTAGGCGAAAATACTGTTTATGAAGAAAAAACAACCGTTATAAATCCCGTTCCAATAAGCGAACGTGCAACGGAGGATTACTTTGATAATGCTGTGATAATCGCACCCGAGCAGATGAGAGGACTGTCCGATTATGGTGCAGTTCCGAGGGATAATCTTTTTACAGGAAGCTTTACACCATCGGATATTATGACAACTCCTGCTGTTTCTTTTCTTAACGGCAAGGAATATGACGCAGTTTACATATTTTTTGATGCTGCTTCGGCGGAAACGCAGGAATTCGGCGGATTGGCAGAGTTTGTTTCCGATATAACCGAAAAAAAGGAAAATTTGAAGATCTATCTTGTTTCGGTTATACCTTTAAGGGCAGAAAATGAAACGGATACTGTTACCAATGCCGCCGTTGAGAGCTTCAATTCGCTTTTGTTAAATTTTGCAAACGAAAACAATGTAAATTATATTGACCTTAACACTTTTCTCGTAGGCAATGACGGTAAGCTTCCGAATAATAAGGCTGAAACTGTCGGAAACAGACTGAAAAAGGATACTTATCTTGAAATAGCGGATTTTCTGCTTACTCATATTGCTTGAATGTGAAATTTATAGAAAAATTTTCATTCGGGACTTTACATATTGGATAAAATGTTGTAAAATAGAATAGAGATCATGTAAAGGAGTAAAATTATATGTCTGATTTTCCTAAATATAAAAGAGTGCTTCTGAAGCTAAGCGGTGAGGCACTCGCAGGCGATAAGAAAAACGGACTCGATTATTCTGTCATCACCCCGATCTGCGAAAGCATCAAAAAGTGCGCCGATATCGGTGTTGAAATGGGTATCGTTGTCGGTGGGGGAAATTTCTGGAGAGGCCGTTCAAGCGGCGCTATGGACAGAACAAGAGCTGACCACATCGGTATGCTTGCAACAACGATGAATGCACTTGCTGTTGCCGATGTCCTCGAATCGCTCGGCGTGAACGTCCGTGTTCAGACTGCCATTGCAATGCACCAGGTAGCAGAACCGTATGTCCGCAACAAGGCTGTTCGTCATCTTGAAAAGGGAAGAGTTGTTATTTTCGGCTGCGGTACAGGCAACCCGTTCTTCTCAACAGATACGGCTTCGACGCTTCGTGCGGCTGAAATTAACGCTGATATTGTTCTAAAAGCAACAATGGTTGACGGCGTTTATGACAAGGATCCGAATAAGTATCCCGATGCTGTAAAGTTTGATGAACTCAGCTTCAACGATATTCTTGTAAAGAACCTTGCTGTAATGGACAGCACTGCTGCTTCAATGTGCAAGGACAATAATCTTCCGATAATCGTATTTGACCTGAGCAGACCCGATAACATCTATGATGCTTGTATCGGCAAGAAGGTCGGTACGATCGTTATCGACAGAAATTAAATCAATAATTCGGCATAAGCCGCAATAAAGGAGTATATTATGAACGAACACGTTAAAAAAGCACAGGAAAAAATGGAAAAATGCCTCGGCAGTCTTGAGCATGAGCTTTCAACCGTAAGAGCCGGAAGAGCTAATCCGGCTGTACTCGACAAGGTGCTCGTTGACTATTACGGAACACCTACACCGATCCAGCAGATGGCTGCAGTTTCTGTTGCCGAAGCAAGGATCCTTGTTATCCAGCCCTGGGATAAATCACAGCTTAAGGCTATTGAAAAGGCTATCCTTAACTCGGATATCGGTATCAATCCCACAAATGACGGAAATGTTCTCCGTCTTGCATTCCCTCAGCCCACAGAAGAGCGCCGTAAGGAGCTTGTTAAGCAGGTAAAGAAGTACGGCGAAGAGGCTAAAGTTACAGTAAGAAATGTGAGAAGAGATACTCTTGACAAGCTCAAGACTCTCAAGAAGAACAATGAGATCACCGAAGATGATATGAAGGACATTGAAAAGGATGTTCAGAAGGTAACAGATACATTCTGTGATAAGGTCGATGCTGTTATTTCCGCCAAGGAAAAAGAGATCATGTCTATCTGATGAAGGCTGAAAAGAATTTACCGACCCATGTAGGGTTCATTATGGACGGCAACGGACGCTGGGCGCAGAAAAGGGGACTTCCCCGTACCGCAGGTCATGCGGAGGGCGCACAGGCGTTCCGCCGCATCGCTCGTTACTGCAAAACTATCGGTATAAAATATATCACTTTTTATGCATTCTCTACGGAGAATTGGAAACGTCCGAAGCAGGAAGTCGATATGATAATGAAGCTGTTTATGCAGTATCTGGATGAAGCAAAGGATTTCGCAAGCGATAAAACAAGGC
Organism: Oscillospiraceae bacterium; assembly: GCA_051881815.1. Classification (GTDB taxonomy): domain Bacteria; phylum Bacillota; class Clostridia; order Oscillospirales; family Ruminococcaceae; genus UMGS363. Next base: position 6,184 of record JBJEQP010000081.1, read on the forward strand.
TTATTTTTCTCGGCGACAAATCCCGTTTTGAACCAAAGATGAGAGAAAAAATGATCGAGCTTGAAAAAGCTTCGGAGAATTTTGACGAGATGACGCTTGCTGTTGCTGTAAATTACGGCGGAAGAGATGATATTGTCCATTCTGCCAGAGCAGCCGCCGAAATGGTCAAAAATGGTGATATAAAGGTTTCCGATATTGATGAAGGGCTTATAACGAGCCTGCTCTATACGGGAACTATGCCCGATGTTGATCTTATCATCCGTCCGAGCGGAGAGCAGCGTATTTCCAATTTTCTTATTTGGCAGTCGGCTTATGCGGAGTACTATTTTACAGATGTCCTATGGCCTGATTTTACGCCAAAAGAGCTTGATAAGGCACTTGAAGACTATTCTTCGAGAGGTAGACGCTTCGGCGGAGTTTGATTTTTGCAGAATATGAATATTTTGGCGCATTGCGGTTCTATAATATTATTGGAAATCTCTAAAAACCTCCTTCGCGGCAAATTTTCTCGTGTCCCGGTTTTTAGAGAACCCCCTATGTAAAGAAAACAAAAGCATCTTTTCAAATACTCGGAACTGTGAAAGGTGCTGATTTTGGAGTTAATTTTATGCTTACAAGAATTTTGACAGCTATTGTCGGGATCACGATCGGGGTAATTGTTGTTCTTTTGGCAGATACGATCGTTTTTGAGAGTGTGATAGCGATATTGTCTGTGCTTATCGTCTATGAACTGTTCTCAAACTGCAAATGTCTGCAATATAAAGTGCACAGTGCGGTCTGTTTTGTTTATGCGGCAGCACTTCCGTTTTTGACTAATTTCTGCAGTATAAACGTGATCTATATCTCTGCGGCGGCTTGTATGCTTGTTATGCTGGTAGGATTTATTGCATATCACAAAACACTGAGCTTTGACAAGCTTTGTTTTATGATAGCTTCAACGGTCCTTACCTCCGCTGCAATGAGCTGTTTAGTTCTCCTTAACAGAATGGATGATCTTCACGGAGCATTTTATGTTGTGCTTTGCCTTGCTGCTGCATGGCTCAGTGACGGCGCAGCTTATTTTGTCGGCACTTTCTTCGGCAAGCATAAGCTTTGTCCCGAAATATCGCCTAAAAAGACTATCGAAGGTGCAGTAGGCGGGGTTGTCGGAAATATCATAATTCTTTATATTTTTGTTATCGTTTATTCGATGGTAATGCACTCAAAGGGATATGATTTCACTACAAATTACATCTGGACGGGTATCGTTGGATTGATAACAAGCCTTTTAAGCATAGTCGGAGATCTTTCCGCATCGCTCATAAAGCGTCAGAACAATATAAAGGATTTCGGTAAGATAATGCCCGGTCACGGCGGTGTACTTGACCGTTTTGACAGCGTTCTTGTTGTAGCGCCGTTTATGGCACTCGCTTTTAAATATTTCGCAATTTTTAATTAATGCTTAGGGTATGCAAAAACAGCATACCCTAAAATTGATTTTACAGCTTTACGGGAGTGAGCATCAAAGCTTATGAAAACAGTTTCTCTTATAGGTTCAACGGGTTCAATAGGCGAGCAGACGCTTGATGTTTGTCGAAAACATAGTATAAAAGTCAAGGCTCTTGCAGCAGGGAGCAATGTAAAGCGTCTTGCTGAACAGGCTCACGAATTCAGACCTGACTACATCTGCATTTTTGACAAAGATAAATACTCCGAATTAAAGAAACTGACTGACGATATAAAGGTTGAAATAGGCTGCGGCACAGAGGGACTTTGCCGTGCAGCTGTTATCGAAGCGGATATTCTGGTCAATTCGGTAGTTGGAATGGTAGGTCTTCTCCCGACGCTCAAGGCGATCGAAGCAGGCCGTGATATTGCTCTTGCAAACAAGGAAACTCTCGTTGCGGGCGGTGAGCTTGTAATGAAGTCAGCCGCAGAAAAAGGTGTTAAGATCTATCCTGTTGACAGCGAGCATTCTGCGATTTTCCAATGCCTTCAGGGCAACGACCGAAAAGAACTCCGAAAAATAATCCTTACAGCTTCGGGCGGACCTTTTTTCGGAAAAACAAAGGAAGAACTAAAGAATGTCAGACCTGCAGATGCGCTCAAGCATCCTAACTGGAGCATGGGCAGCAAAATAACTATTGACTCGGCAACACTTATGAACAAGGGACTTGAATTCATCGAAGCTAAATGGCTTTTCGGCGTTTCTCCCGAACAGATAGAGATCGTCGTGAACCGAGAGAGCATTCTTCATTCCGCTGTTGAATATGAAGATCATTCCGTTATAGCGCAGCTCGGCACGCCCGATATGAAAATTCCTATCCAGTATGCGCTTTTGTATCCTCATCATCTGGATTGCGATGTAAAGCCGCTTTCCCTTACAGACTGCGGAACACTTACATTCTTTAAGCCTGACTTTGAAACATTCGATTGCCTTTCAGCCGCAATAAAGGCTATAAAGCTTGGCGGTGCATATCCCTGTATTGTGAACAGCGTTAACGAAGAAGCTGTTCGTTTATTCCTTCGGGAAAAGATCTCATTCCTTAAGATCGGTGAGCTTGCAATGGAAGCGCTTGAAGAGTTTCCGTTCACAAATATCGGTTCTTATGACGATGTAGCAGCCGCAGATGTCGCTGCAAGAGAGTTCGTGTTTAGGAGAGTACAGCGTTAATGAAAACACTTTTATCCATTATTATCGGCATTTTTATCTTTGGCATCATTGTTATTGTTCACGAATTCGGTCACTATTTTACTGCAAAGCTCTGCAAGGTAAAGGTAACCGAATTTGCAATAGGAATGGGACCCGTTATATACAAGAAAAAAGGAAAGGAAACGACCTTTTCACTCCGGCTTCTTCCGCTTGGAGGATTCTGTTCAATGGGTGAGGATGAGGACTCGGACGATCCCGATTCTTTCAGAAAAAAGCCTGTTTCTGCAAAAATGGCTGTTATTCTTGCAGGTGCAGTTATGAATCTGATACTTGGATTCATTATTTCGATCGTTGCAATGCTTGTAAGCGGCGTCGGCGTTTCTTCAAGAATAGTTTATTTTGATGAAAATGCTGTAAGTCCGAATTATGGTTTGCAGCTTGAAGACACCATCGAAAGAATTAACGGAACAAAGATATTTACAGCTCGTGATATAACCTATCTTTTAAGTACGGACGATGACGGCATTGTAGATTTTACCGTTAAACGCAACGGTGAAAGGATCGAGCTTAACGGTGTCCGGTTCCCGATGATAATTGATGAAACAACGGGAAAAACAACGCTTAAATATGATTTTAAGGTTCAGGGTGAAAGGATCACGATCAAAAATATCGTTCCGTATTCCTTTAACAATGCTGTTTACTGCGGAAGAATTGTTCTTATGTCAATTCGTGACCTTATTACAGGAAAATATGGTCTGAACGATCTTCAAGGACCTGTCGGTATAGTTACAACCATTGGTTCTTCTGTAACGGATAAGGGGCTTGACTGGGATTTTCTGCTCCAGCTTGCTGCGCTTATCACGGTAAATATCGGAATATTTAATCTTCTTCCTATCCCTGCGCTTGACGGCGGAAGATTTGTATTCCTTGTGATCGAAGCAATAAGAAGAAAACCGATGAAGGCTGAAACAGAGGGAATGGTTCATTTTGCAGGTTTGGCACTTCTTATGCTGCTGATGATAGTTGTAACATTTAATGATATAAAGAATATTTTTATAAATCGCTGAAAAACGGAGGAACTATGCGAAAGGTTAAACCCGTAAAGCTAAAAGATCTGACCTTTGACGGAAAAAAGATATATATTCAGTCGATGCTGAATGTTCCGTCTTACGATATTGAGGGCAGTGTTCGTCAGGCGAAACGTCTTGAAGATGCAGGCTGTGAAATAATCAGGGCTGCCATTCCCGATGAAAAAGCTCTTGAACTTATCCCTGCAATAAAAAAAGAGATATCGGTTCCGCTTGTTGCGGATATACATTTTGACTATCGTCTTGCGATAAAGAGCGCTGAACTCGGCATTGACAAAATACGCATCAATCCGGGTAATATCGGCAGTCAGGAAAGGGTAAAGGCTGTTGCAGAGATTTGTAAACAGAAAAGTATCCCCATAAGGATCGGTGTGAATTCGGGTTCACTTGAAAAGGATATTCTTGCCAAACACGGTTCTCCGACAGCAGAGGCGCTTGTTGAAAGTGCATTGGGTCATGCTGCACTTCTTGAACAGTGTAATTTTGAGGATATCGTTATCTCGATAAAATCATCGGACGTAAAAACGATGATCGAAGCCTACCGTCTGCTTGCGCAGAAATGCAGTTATCCTCTTCACCTTGGCGTTACCGAAGCAGGAACTGCAAGAATGGGACTTATAAAGTCTGCTGTCGGTATAGGCTCGCTCCTTTGTGACGGCATAGGAGAAACTATCCGTGTATCGCTTACCGATGACCCGGTCGAAGAGGTTTATGCTGCAAAAGATATCCTTAAAGCGATAGGAAAGGGAAGCGGAGTAAAGTTCGTTTCCTGCCCGACCTGCGGAAGAACAAGGATAGACCTTATTTCACTTGCCAAAAAGGTAGAGGAAGCTTTAAGAGATATTGACAAAGAGATCACTGTTGCAGTTATGGGCTGTGTTGTGAATGGCCCGGGAGAAGCAAGGGAAGCAGATATAGGTATTGCAGGAGGAGATGGCTGCGCTGTTCTGTTCAAAAAGGGTGAAGTCATCAGAAAAATCCCCGAAGGCCGCATTCTCGAAGAGCTTCTTGACGAGATAAAAGCGATAGATGATCAATAATAGACACCGAAATTTTTAGGAGTTGAAACAATTGCTTATAAAAGAGCTTTTTTCCGAATACACCGAGCTGATACCGAATTCGATCGGCAGGGGAGATATTCTGAAACTGCAATATACGCCGAATTTTTCGGATATATATATATTTGCTTCGTTCGCCCAGCTCCAGAGCAGCGAATACATAACCGATTTTGAGGTCGGACTTGGAAAGGCGCTTAATACATCCGTGAATCTTATATGCAGATATGCGCCTAATCTTTTCAGCGAAAAAGCACTTCCCGAACTGGTCATTCAGCTGAAAAAGAAGATCTCTCTCATAAATGGCTGCTTCAAGGGTGCGATGTACAGCATTGATGACAAAAAAGTTATTATAGCGATAAAAGGCTCAGGTGCCGATCTGCTCATAAAAGCAGGATTTGAAAGAGAAATGTCGAAGCTCATCCGTGAATATTTCCAGGTAGAAATGTCGGTCGAGCTTCGTTCGCTTTCTGTTTCGGAAGACCGACACGCAAACTATGAGCGTGATGTTGAAGCTTTTATGGCAAGTATGCCGCAGCCCGAGCTTCCTCCGCCCGATCCTTCTGCGGCTTTTGATACGGAGATCTCTGCTGAAAACATTGTTACGCTTGATTACAAGGATCTTCCGATACTTTCAGAGAATGCAAAGATTCTAAGAGGCAGAAAGATCGAAGCTCCTCCGGTCAATATTTCCGATATTCAAGGCAAGGTCAGCAATGTCGTGATCTGGGGCGATGCTTTTGATTATAAGGAAAAAGAGATACGGACAAAAAACGGCGAAAAGCGTGTTGTCAGCCTCAGCATAACCGACTATACAAGCTCAATATCTATAAAAAGCTTTGAAAACAAGGATGATGAAAACATTCTTGCGGAATTTGCAAAGGGCGGAACTGTTCTTGTACGAGGACGCACTGAATTTGATACCTTTGAAAATGAGCTTGTTTTCAAGGCAAACGATATAATGAAAGTACAGCGTGTTGAAAAAATGGACAGCGCCGAAACGAAGCGTGTTGAGCTTCATTTGCACACGAATATTTCAATGATGGACGGTATCACTCCCGTTTCAAAGCTTATAAAGCGAGCTTTCAAATGGGGACATAAAGCAATTGCTATAACCGACCACGGTGTTGTTCAGGCATTCCCCGAAGCAAGCTCTACCGTTGCCGATATCCGCAAGGGCGGCGGTGATTTCAAAGTCATTTATGGCTGTGAAGCTTATTCCGTAAATGACTGTACCGAAGCTGTACGTCTTTTCCGCGATAAAAAGATTACGGACGAGCTTATCGTTTTTGACCTTGAAACTACAGGCTTTAACGCAGAAGCTGAACGTATTATAGAGATTGGTGCTGTTAAAGTCCGCAATCTTGAGATAGAAGAAACGTTCCAGACCTTTGTTGACCCCGGAAAGGATATCCCCGAAAGAATTACAAAGCTTACGGGAATAACAAACGATGATGTGAAAGGTGCGCCTTCACAGGAAGAAGCGTTACATAAGTTTATCGAATTCTGCGGCGAAGCGCCTGTGCTTATTGCGCATAATGCAGGCTTTGACTGTTCGTTCATAGAAGCAGGCTGTCTGCGTTACGGCATTGACTTCCACTTCACAATGGTAGACACTGTTGTAATGAGCCGCAGCTTGCTTCCCGAACTGAAAAGCCATAAGCTCGACAAAGTTGCAAAGGAACTCAAGCTTGGCGAATTCGACCACCATCGTGCCGATGATGATGCAAAAATGCTCGCAAGGATATTTGTCAAGTTTGCGTCAAGGCTTGTTTCCGAAAAAAATGTCAAGCTTATTTCGGAGATCAACGCCTGTGTTAAGGACGTTGATCCAAGACTGCTCAAGATGTATCATCAGATAATTCTTGTAAAAGACGCTATCGGTCTGAAGAATCTGTACAAGCTTATATCGTTCAGTAACCTTAAATACTACCGCCGCAAACCGAGGATACCTATCTCGGAGGTTATGAAGCACCGTGAGGGACTTATCATCGGAAGCGCCTGTGAAGCGGGCGAGCTTTTTTCTGCAATAAAAGACGGACGTCCGTGGGATGAGATAAAGGAGATCGCAAGCTTTTACGATTATCTTGAGATACAGCCTGTCGGAAACAACGAATTCCTTATCCGTGACCCCGACCAGCCTTCAATTAATACTGTTGAAGACCTGCAGGAGCTTAATAAAAAGATCGTTAAGGTTGGCGATGAACTGGGAATACCCGTTGTTGCGACCTGCGATGTTCATTTTATGGACAAGTCGGACGCTATTTTCCGAAGGATCCTGCAGCAGGGCGGACTTAAAATGGCTGATGCAGCAAATCAGCCGCCGCTTTATCTGCGGACGACCGATGAGATGCTTGAAGAATTTGCATATCTTGGAAAAGAAAAAGCTTATGAGGTCGTTGTAACAAACACGAACCTTATTGCAGATATGATAAATCCCGACATTGTGCCGATACCGCCGGGAACCTTTACTCCCGAGATCGAGGGAGCAGAGGAAGACCTCCAGCGCATAACCTGGGCACGCTGCAAGGAGATATACGGCGATCCGCTTCCCGAGCTTGTAGAAAAGCGTCTTGACAAGGAGCTTACTTCTATTATAAAGCACGGCTTCGCAGTACTCTATATGATCGCACAGAAGCTTGTGGCAAACTCGAACGAGCACGGCTATCAGGTCGGTTCACGAGGTTCGGTTGGTTCTTCGTTCGTTGCTTCAATGGCAGGAATTTCGGAGGTCAATCCTCTTCCGCCGCATTATGTTTGTCCTAAATGCAAGCACAGCGAATTCATTACTGACGGTTCGATCAGTTCAGGCTTTGATCTTCCGCCGAAGGATTGCCCTAACTGTAATATCCCGATGAACCGAAACGGTCACGATATTCCGTTTGAAACGTTCCTCGGCTTTGACGGAGATAAAGCGCCCGATATCGACCTTAACTTTTCGGGCGAATATCAGACCTTCGCACATAAATATACCGAAGAGCTGTTCGGCGTGGATAACGTGTTCAAAGCAGGAACGATCGGTTCGGTCGCAGACAAGACTGCTTACGGCTACGTTATGCACTACCTTGAAGAAACGGGACAGACAGCCACAAAAGCGGAGATATCACGACTTACTATCGGCTGCACGGGCATTAAGCGAACGACCTCGCAGCACCCCGGAGGAATGGTCGTTGTTCCGTCAAAATTTGAGGTTTATGACTTCACGCCCGTTCAGCATCCTGCCGATGACCCCGAATCAAATTTTATAACAACCCACTTCGACTTCCATTCGCTTCATGATACTATTTTGAAGCTTGACGAACTCGGACACGATGTTCCGACGCTCTATAAGCATCTCGAGGATCTCACAGGGATAAAGACCGATGATATCTTCCCCGGTGACGAAAAGGTCATGAGCCTTTACACCTCCACAGAAGCTTTGGGCGTCACTCCCGAACAGATAGACAGCCTTACGGGAACGCTTGCTATTCCGGAAATGGGTACAGGCTTTGCACGTCAGATGCTTATTGATGCACAGCCGAAAAAATTCTCCGACCTACTTCAGATCTCGGGACTTTCCCACGGTACGGACGTATGGCTCGGAAATGCGCAGGATCTTATCAAAAACGGTACCTGTACCATTTCGGAAGTTATCGGCTGCCGTGACGGTATCATGACATATCTTATTTATCACGGCGTTGAACCGAAAACAGCGTTCAAGATCATGGAGATCACCCGAAAGGGTAAAGCCCCGAAGCTTCTTACGGAAGAGATGAAGCAGGATATGCTTGCGCATGATGTTCCGCAATGGTATATCGACAGCTGCTTGAAGATCAAGTATATGTTCCCGAAAGCCCATGCTGCTGCTTATGTTATTTCGGCAAACAGACTTGCATGGTTCAAGGTTTACTATCCGCTTGCTTTTTATGCAACGATCTTTACCGTCCGCGGCGAAGATTTTGACGCTGAATCAGCCGTTGCCGGAAAGGAAGCAGTGCGTTATAGGCTCGATGAGCTAAAGAAAAAGGGAAATGACCGATCGGCGAAGGAAACCTCTACAATGGATATGCTCATGATAATCAATGAGATGATGCAGAGAGGTTTTGAATTTTTGCCGATAGATATTTACAAGTCGCACGGTACCGATTATACCATTGAGGATGGAAAGATAAGGCTTCCGTTCTGTGCAGCAGCAGGAATCGGCGCAAATGCAGGAACTGCGATCTATGAAGCAGTCAAGCAGGGACCGTTGCTCTCAATCGACGAGCTGCAGGAGCGAAGCGGCGCTACAAAAACAGTAATTGAAATACTGGAATCAATTGGCGCTATGGGCGATCTTCCGAAATCTGACCAGATGAGCTTGTTTTAATGATTATTATATGATACTAAATTCAAATCAACCTATAGACAGATACGACAGCTATAATTACGTCACTCGGCGTCAAGCTCCCTTGAAAGGCGGCAAGCCTGTCTGCGGTCGCTCTTCAAGGTAAACAAGTTTACCTAATTGACGTAATTCTATCTGCCGCCCTTGTCTATAGAACGATTTGAATTTAGTATGAAATTACCAAGCGAATTGCTTTAATTTCGGGATAAAAAGTTTAAAATGCCTAAATTTTTATTATTCTATTGACAATATCACACTACTATGTTACTATAATAATGTAGTAACACTTTATCACGATGAATTACAGGAGCTTAAAGCTATGAAAAGATTTGATTTGATCACTCCGGAGGGCACAAAAGATCTTCTTTTTGAAGACTGCGTTGTAAGAAATGATGTTGAAAAGAAGATATCCGATATTTTCAAGTCCAAAGGATATTGCGAAATAAAGACCCCCGGTATCGAGTTTTTCGATGTGTTTAACCTGCGTTCACGCTATTTTCCGCAGGAAAGTATGTACAAGCTTTCCGATAACAAGGGCAGACTGCTTGTTATCCGTCCCGATTCAACAATGCCTATCGCAAGAGTTGCCGCAACAAGACTTCGTGAAGCAAAGCTTCCGCTGAGAATGTTCTATAATCAGAATGTTTACCGCAGCAAATCAGCAATGAGAGGCAGAAGCGATGAGATCAAGCAGATGGGTATCGAGCTTATCGGTTCCGATTCAAAAAGAGCTGACCTTGAAGTAATAACGACCGCTATCGAAGTTCTTGCTTCCTGCGATAATGAGAAATTCCGCCTTGAGCTCGGAAACATCGGTCTTTTCCGTAAGCTTGTCGAGAAGCTTCCTGTTGACGATGAAACAAGGGAAGAAATACGCAGCCTTATCGAAGTAAAGAACTATCCTGCACTCAACGATCTGCTTGATTCGATAGGTAACACAGAGGTAACTAATGCTCTCAAACAGCTTCCTCGTCTTTTCGGCGGTGTTGAAGTCTTTGACAAAGCTGCAGAGCTTATGAACGACAGTGAGATAGATCAGATACTTGCAGAGCTTAAAGCACTCTATTCCGACCTTCTCACACTCGGATACGACGGAAAGATCACTGTCGATCTCGGTATCGTAAATAAGATGCACTACTATACAGGCGTTGTTATCAGGGGTTATCTTGAAGGCTATGGCGACGCAGTGCTTTCGGGCGGACGCTACAACCATCTGCTTTCCGAATTCGGATATGATGTTCCTGCTACGGGTTTTGCCGTAAATGTTGATGCGGTTTCAACGATGTTAAAGCGCAGAGGCGGTATTAAGGTACCTGCAGCCGATGTTATCGTATTCGCAGAGAACGGCTATGAGATAAATGGACTGAAACAGGTATCAAAGCTTGGTGCAGAGGGTATGATCGCGCTCAATTCCGTATTTGATACGCTTGAAGAAACAAAAAATTATGCCCGTGAATTCGGTATAAAGAAAGTTATCTGCGTTTCCGAAAAAATAACAGAGATCACCGTGGAGGACAGCGAAAATGAATAACGAAAACAGAAAACTGCGTATTGCGCTCACAAAAGGCAGACTTGAAAAGGACACAGTAGGACTGCTTGAAAAAATCGGTTATGACTGCTCGGCTGTCCGTGACAAGGGCAGAAAGCTTATCCTTCCTGTCGGCGACAGTATCGAAGTAGTTCTTGCAAAGGCTGCCGATGTTATAACATACGTTGAACACGGTGTATGCGACATGGGTGTTGTCGGCAAGGATACCATTATGGAAATGAGCGGCAAATTCTTTGAAGTCGCTGACCTCGGCTTCGGAAGATGCAAATTTGCACTTGCAGGCAAAAAGGGCAAAAACTTCTACGAGGGCTTTAATGTAAAGACAATTGCCACAAAGTATCCGAACGTTTCCCGTTCATTCTTTGAGAAAAAGGGAATGGACGTTGATATCGTAAAGATCGAGGGCAGCGTTGAGCTTGCTCCGCTCCTTGACCTTGCGGATGCTATTGTTGATATAGTTGAAACGGGAACAACGCTGAAGGAAAACGGACTTGAAGTATTTGAAGATGTTGCGCCTATCTCCGCTCGTCTTATCGTTAATACAGTAAGTCTTAAGATCCGTCAGCAGGAAATAGAAAAACTAATCAAATCAATTGAAGGGAACCTCTAAAAACCTCCTTCACGGCATATTTTCTATGACTTACATCATCTGCTGCGTTATCAAACCTTGAAATACATCAAGTATTTACTGCGGTTTGATGCCTTGCAGCTGATGTAAGTCATGTACGAAAATATGCTCGTGTCCCGGTTTTTAGAGAACCCCTGAAGAAAATCTTTAACAGATCACGGAAAGAAGTGCAAATAAAATGATACAGAAAATAATTGCAAACGGAACAGATGAAAAAAACTTCCTTAAAGAAGTTGAAAAGCGCAACGGCGAAAAAGATAAAAAGGTCGGCGAGATCGTAAGTGAGATAATCGAAAACGTAAAAAACGGCGGAGATAAGGCTGTAAAGGATTATACACTTAAATTTGACGGAAAGCTCCCGCAGTATTATGAGGTTCCGAGAGATGTGATCAACGACGCTCTCACGGAAGCTGATCCAGAATTCGTAAATGCTCTCCTCAATGCGCAGGAAAACATCACCGATTTCCATAACCGTCAGAAGGAACAGGGCTTTATCAATCCGCTTTCAAACGGCGTTATCCTCGGTCAAAGAGTAAGAGGTCTTGAAAGAGTAGGTCTTTATGTTCCCGGCGGTACGGCTGCTTATCCCTCATCAGTACTTATGAATGCTGTTCCTGCAAAGATCGCAGGAGTAAAAGAAATAATCATGGTTACTCCGCCTAAAAAGGACGGCACTCCCAATAAGGATATTCTCGTTGCTGCAGCTATCTGCGGTGTTGACAGAGTATTTATGTCAGGCGGCGCACAGGCAATTGCAGCTCTTGCTTATGGTACAGAGGAGATACCGAAGGTAGACAAGATCGTCGGCCCGGGAAACATCTTCGTTGCAACAGCAAAGAAGCTTCTTTTCGGCCTTGTTGATATTGATATGGTCGCAGGTCCGAGTGAGATACTTGTTGTTGCTGATGAAACTGCCGATCCGAAGTATCTTGCAGCAGATCTTATGTCACAGGCCGAACACGATGTTCTTGCTTCCGCTATTCTTATTACAACAAGCGAAGATATCGCCGATAAGACGATCGCAGAGATCGAACGCCAGAAGGAAGCTCTCTCTCGTAAGGAGATCATTGATCAGTCGCTTGATAATTACGGCGCAGTCATCGTTGTAAAAACTGTTGAAGATGCAATTGAGCTTGCAAACGGACTTGCTCCCGAGCACCTTGAAATGCAGGTTGAAAACCCGATGCAGTACCTCGGTCAGCTCGACAACGCAGGATCTATCTTCCTCGGAAAGTACGCTCCCGAGCCTCTCGGCGACTACTACGCAGGCCCTAACCACGTTCTTCCTACAAGCGGAACAGCGAGATTCTTCTCTCCGCTCTCGGTAAATAGCTTCACAAAGCGTTCAAGCTTTATCTACTATACCGAACAGGCGCTTTTGGACGCAAAGGATGATATCGTATGCGTTGCTGAACGTGAAGGACTTACTGCTCACGCAAATGCTATCAAAGTAAGATTTGAATAATTTCCGCAGGAGGAACAAGAATGTACGAATTAAATAACAAGCTCAAAAGGGTCGAAGCGTATGACCCTATCGAGGGCAATTATCAGATCAGACTTGACGCAAACGAGTCCTGCTTCAATATCAACGAAAAGCTTGGCGATAAGATAGCCGAAGCAGTGAAAAATGTAGCCCTCAACCGATATCCCGATCCGACTGCATCAAAGGTCATAAAAGCGTTTGCCGACCTCTATGGCATTGAGCCGCAGTATGTGACCGCAGGAAACGGTTCTGATGAGCTTATCAGCATTATATGCGGCTGCTTCCTTGAAAAAGGGGACAAGGTCCTTACACTTTCGCCCGATTTTTCAATGTATGCTTTTTACAGCGAGCTTTATGAGCTTAAAGTAACCAATCTTCCGAAGGATAGTGTGACACTAAAGATAGATGTTGACAAGGTTATCGAATATTGCAACAACAATGAGATCAAGGCGTTAATTTTCTCAAACCCCTGCAATCCGACATCTCTCGGGTTAAAGCGTGAGGAAGTTATCCGTCTTGTTAAGGGCGTAAGCTGCCTTGTTGTGGTCGATGAAGCATATATGGACTTCTGGGATCAGAGCATTCTCGATAAAGTTCCCGAGCTTGATAATCTTATAATACTCAAGACTTGTTCAAAGGCTATCGGACTTGCAGCGATAAGACTCGGTTTTGCTGTTGCTTGCCCTACAATAACAAATGCGCTTCGGGCAGTAAAATCTCCTTACAATACCGACTCACTTGAACAGGCTATCGGAACTGTTATCCTCAAGGAAAAAGAAACCTTGAACAAGCTTTGCAGCGAAATAGTAAGCAGCAGAGAAGAGCTTCAGGCTGCACTTGAAGAGCTTGCGATCAAATATACGAAGCTTGAAAAGGTATTTGATTCGGTCGCAAATTTTGTATTTATAAAAACCGCTTCTGCAAAGGAGATACACGCAAAGCTGCTTGAACGCTCTATCGCAGTTCGCTTTATGGGCGGATATATCAGAATTTCGGCAGGAACAAAGGAAGAAAACAAGGCGGTCATTACCGCTCTTGACGAGATACTTTCCAAAATGTAAGGAGGGATAAAAATGCGAGCAGCGGAACTTACACGAAAGACCCGTGAAACGGATATTTATGTAAAAATAGACCTTGACGGAAACGGTAAGACGGATATTTCCACGGGAATAGGCTTTTTTGACCATATGCTCACAGCATTAGGAGTACACAGCGGCTTTGACATCACCGTAAAAGCAGAGGGTGATCTCTATGTTGACGCTCATCATACCATTGAAGACACGGGAATTGTTCTCGGACAGGCATTTAAGCTTGCGATCGGCGATATGAGCGGCATTGAACGCTACGGAAGCGCATATATACCTATGGATGAAGCTCTCGGTTTTGCCTGCGTTGATATAAGCAATCGTCCTTTCCTTGTGTTTGAGGCAGTATATAGCGATGACAGAACGGGACAGTTTGACAACTGCCTTACAGAAGAGTTTTTCCGTGCATTTGCATTTAATGCAGGACTTACTCTTCATATCATTGAAAAATACGGAAGAAATGACCACCACATAATCGAAGCATTGTTCAAGGCTTGCGCACACGCTTTAAAGATCGCAGCAAGTCAGAACGGCGGTGCTGTTCTTTCTACAAAGGGAGTTTTATAATGATCGCAATTGTTGACTACGGCGCAGGAAATATTTTCAGCGTAAAAAATGCGCTCGACTATCTTGGCATTGAAAATAAGCTCACAGCTGATGCAAAAGACCTTGAAAACGCTGACCGTATCATTCTTCCGGGAGTAGGCGCTTTTCCGTGGGCGATGAAACAGCTTAATGAAAGCGGTCTTGTTCCGACAATAAAGGAGCAGGCTAAAATAAAGCCTTTCCTCGGTATCTGTCTTGGAATGCAGCTCATTTTTGAAAAGGGTTATGAATTTGAGGAAACAAACGGACTCGGACTTATAAAGGGCAGCGTTGAAAAGATAGAACGTGAAAAGCTTTCCGTTCCGCACATGGGCTGGAACAGCCTTATATACAATAAGGATTGTCCGCTTCTTAAAGACATACGAGAGGGCGAGTATGTTTACTTTGTTCACTCGTATGCAGCAAAATGCGACGCCAACAGCGTTGCTGCATACTGTGATTACGGCGGAGAAGTAACAGCTCTCGCCTATGACGGAAAGTACGTTTTCGGTACGCAGTTCCACCCTGAAAAGAGCGGCAAAGCAGGTCTTAAAATGCTCAAGAACTTTTCGGAGCTTGTCTGACAGGAGGATAAAATAAATGCTTGCAAAAAGAATAGTCCCTTGCCTTGATGTCCGTGACGGAAAGGTCGTAAAGGGCGTAAATTTTGTTGGAATAAAAGAGGTCGGCGATCCTGTTGAATGCGCTGCCGAATATGACAGACAGGGCGCTGACGAGATAGTTTTTCTTGATATAACAGCATCAAACGAGGGCAGGGGAACTATGCTCGATGTTGTACGCAGAACAGCGCAGAAGGTTTTTGTTCCGCTGACAGTAGGCGGCGGTATCCGTACAATAGATGATTTCCGTGATACTCTCCGAGCAGGAGCAGACAAGGTTTCCGTCAACTCTGCAGCTGTAAAAAATCCGCAGCTTATAAAGGATGCTGCCGATATTTTTGGCTGTCAATGTGTTGTTGTTGCGATAGACGCCAAAAAATGTGAGGACGGTCACTATACCGTTGTGATAAACGGCGGCAGAATAGACATGGGTATTGATGCAGTAGAATGGGCAAAAAAAGCTGAAGAACTCGGTGCAGGTGAGATACTGCTCACATCAATGGATACAGACGGTGTAAAGGGCGGATTTGACCTTGATATGCTCAATGCAGTCTGCAGCGTTGTAAAAATCCCCGTTATTGCGAGCGGCGGCTGCGGAAAGCTTGAACATTTTACCGAGGTGTTCGAGAAGACGAATTCATCTGCGGCACTTGCGGCTTCACTTTTCCATTATAAAGAGCTTACTGTCGGTCAGGTAAAAAAAGAACTTGCGCTTCACAATATACCCGTAAGAATTACCTGATCATGGATATAAACATAAGAAAAGCCTGTGCCGATGATGCCGCATATATTTCGGAGCTTTGTAAGAACGGTCTTGGATATGATTGCAGAGCCGAATTTGTAATGGATAAGCTCAACAAGCTTGATTTAAACCGTGAAACGGTCTTTGCGGCAGCTATTGATGATAAAGTCATCGGATTTATCCACATAGAAAAGTACGATACACTTTATTTTGAAACTCTTGTTAATGTTCTCGGAATTGCTGTCGATGCGCACTACAGACGTTGCGGTATCGGAAAAAAGCTTATTGCTGCCGCCGAACTCTGGGCGAAAGAGATCGGAGCGTCGGCAATAAGGCTCAATTCGGGTGCAGCAAGAACACAGGCGCACAGCTTCTATCGTGCTGTTGGCTTTGACAGCGAAAAACAGCAGTTAAGATTTTTAAAAAAGATTTGATTTGGAGAAAAATAATGGGACTTATCGAAGAAACTAACGAGCTTATGCTCGATTGGGAAAAGATAAATGAGATATCATCGGATAATCATGTGATTCCCGTTGCAGTCCAGAATATACTGACAAAAGAGGTCATTCTTGTTGCATATATCAACGAAACAGCATTAAAGGAATCTATCCGATTGAAAAAAGCTGTTTTCTGGAGCACATCCCGCAATCAGCTCTGGTTCAAAGGTGCAGAGTCGGGAAATACCTTTACCCTTAACCATATTTTTGTCAACTGCGAGCAGAATTCTCTCGTTTTTCAGGTAACGCCTGACAAGGGGAACATCTGCCACACAAGCTATAACGGTGTTGCAAACAACTGTTATTACCGTGAGCTTGATATGGAAACAATGAAACTTGTAAATCTGAACGAACAGAAAGGAAATTGACTATGACAGTTTATGAAGAGATATTTGAAGTTCTGAAGCTTCGCAAAAAAGCATTTGACGAGGGAAATGCTCCCGAAAAGTCCTATACCTGCTATCTTTATGAAAAGGGCGTTGACAAGATCTGCAAGAAGATCGGCGAAGAAGCTACTGAAACTGTTATTGCTGCCAAGAATGGTGACAATGATGAGCTTATGAACGAGATAAACGACCTTATCTATCATGTTATGGTTCTCTGCGTTAATCAGGGACTGGAGTGGAGTGATGTTGAAAAGGTTCTTTCCGAGCGCAACGAAAAGATCGGCAATCTGAAAACCTTCCACACCACCGATAAAAACACATAAATTAATTTGATAAGTAACCTTTTCAGCCTTCTGTGAATAATATGTATGGAAGGGAAACTCTATAACCCTTTTGCGGTTGCGTGTATCGGTTTTAGAGAACCCCTGAAGCAAGCTTTCTTTGCTTAAATATTATTTACAGGAGGTTTTTTATGAGCGAAATGAATGACTGCTTTAAAGAAGCAGTGTGCGTTGATGTTCAGCGGATCTTTGACAGCTGCTCCGACCGTGACTGCATATATGATCTGCCGATTACTCTCACGCCGGATTCTGCGCCGATCACAGATGATATGGATATCGTGAGAACACGCTGCGCAGAAGTCGAAGTCACCTGCATTTCCGTTGATTCCGTTCCATTCAAAAACGGTTTCTATGCAGTTGATATAACTTACCGTTTCAAGATCACAGCAGAAGCTTTCACACACGGTTACTGCAAATCACAGACTGGAACGACCCTTTGCGGAACGGCTTTATGGAACAAGAGAGTTATACTCTATGGCAGCGAGGGCAATTCAAAAGTCTTTACAAGCTCACAGGATCTTGTTCCTACCGATCCCGAATGCTACGAATGCAGCTGCTGCAGCACTGCTGCAAGTATGCCGAAGGCTACCGTTCGTGTTCTTGACCCGATAGCGCTTGACTCGAAATTTATCAGCAAGCCTAAAAAAAGAAGACCGCCTAAGCCTTGTCACGATATGATGTCTACGGAAATGCTTTTTGATGAATTGGCAGGCAAACCCGATCCGTGCAAACCGCCTTGTCCGCCGCCTTGTTGTCCGCCTTGCCCGGAACCGCCGGAGCTTGAAAAAACGCTTGCAGTATCACTCGGACTGTTCTCGATAATCCAGCTTTCACGTCCGGTATCGATTATCGTTCCGGCTTATGATTACTGCATACCCTGCAAGGATTGCTCACTGACCGACACAGGCGAATCACCTTGCGATGTATTCGATAAGCTTGAATTCCCGTCGGAACAGTTTTTCCCACAGCCATCGAGCGAAGCAACGAAATACGGTTGCTGCGGTGATCACGAAAATAAGAAATGTGACTGCGACAGCGATTGAACTATTAAGCGATTTTGCGATTAAAAACAATGCAGACGATTTGCCGGACTTTGGTCTGTGCATTTTGTCTGCATTTTGTATTATATATGAAAAATGTACGTTTTTTGTTGCATTTTCAGCGAAAAAGTGGTATAATAAAATATGTCCATAGATAGGAATAAGGAGAGAATTGGTTTTGACCGAATATATAGAAAAAATAAAGGGAATTATCGGAAAAAGCAGTGAAATACCGCTTTGCTATGTACATAGCTTCGGCTGTCAGCAGAATGTCAGCGACGGTGAACGCATTTTAGGTTTGCTTTCAAGCTGCGGTTACGGGATAACCTCCGAGCCTGATTCTGCACAGCTTATACTGTATAATACCTGCGCAGTTCGCGAGAATGCCGAGAATAAGGTTTACGGCATGATAGGCGAGCTTAAACATTTAAAAGAAAAAAATCCCGATCTGATAATCGGTCTGTGCGGCTGTATGGCGCAGGAACCCAAAACAGTTGAGAAAATACGCAGCACATATAAGCAGGTCGATCTTATATTCGGTACCCATGCTCTTTCCGAACTGCCGCATCTTCTTTACGATGTGCTGACAAAAAGAAAATTCGTTTATGATACGGACGAGCATACAGAAGTTCCGCTAAAGATCTCATCCGTGCGTCAGAGCAGCTTTAAAACGGGCGTTCCTATAATGTACGGCTGTGATAATTTCTGCTCATACTGCATCGTGCCTTATGTAAGAGGCAGAGAAAAAAGCCGTGATCCCGAGGATATACTTGAAGAGATCCGTGAGCTTGCAGATAAGGGATATAAGGAAATAATGCTGCTCGGTCAGAATGTAAATTCCTACGGAAAGGGTTTGGATGAACCGATCTGCTTTTCCGAATTGCTCCGCAGGATAAATAATATTGAAGGCGATTTCAAGATAAGATTTATGTCACCGCATCCGAAGGACTGCACACACGAGCTGATAGATACGATACTTGAATGTGAAAAGGTATGCAAGCATCTTCATCTTCCTCTTCAGTCGGGCAGCGACGAGATACTTAAAAAGATGAACCGAAAATATACTGCCGAAAAATACATGGAAACGGTTGACTATGTTCGCAGCAAGGTTCCTGATTTTTCGCTGACAACGGATATAATCGTTGGTTTTCCGAACGAAACATACGAGGATTTTCTCAAAACCAAGGAAATCGTTGAGAAGGTCAAATTCGATAACATATATTCGTTCATCTATTCCAAGCGAAGCGGAACAAAGGCTGCTGAAATGGTCGATAACACAAGCGATGAGGATAAAAGCAGATGGATGACCGAGCTTCTTGCCGCACAGCGTGAGGTATCGTCCGAAAACTACAAGCGTTTTATGGGGCGTGAGCTTGAAGTGCTTTTTGACGCACAGAGCAGGCACGAAGGCTTTATCACGGGTAAAAGCGATGAATTCATCATTGTTGAAGCAGAGGGCGATGCTTCGCTCATCGGTCAGCGCAGAAAAGTTAAGATCACCAAGACGTATAATTGGGCTGTCAGCGGTGAAATAATATAAGTGAAATTTAAAAAATATAAATAGTGATACATTTGGAGGTCTGTAAAATGAATGTAATTGAAAAAGCAAGAGAACTTGGCGTACTTATCCAGAAAGACGAGCGTTATGCCGCTTACTATGCTGCGAAGGAAGCAAACGACAAGGACGAAGAGCTTCAGAATATGATAAATGAGTTCAATATGAAGCGTATGCAGCTCAATGCAGAGGTTTCAAAGGAAACAAAGAACGAAGAGCGTCTTGCCGAGCTTGATGACGGTATCAAGTCGCTTTACGGCACAATTATGGCGAATGAAAATATGATAAACTACAACAAGGCTAAATCCGATATGGACAGCCTTCTCAACCAGATAAATATGATAATAACATATTCCGCAAACGGCGAAGATCCTATGACCTGTCCCTGCGAAGAAGTAAATGTCAGCTGCGGAGGAAATTGTTCTTCCTGCGGCGGATGCCATTAAGATCAATTTGATTGACCTGCACGAAACCGCAGGTCAATCGTATTAACTTACATCGAAAACGAATGGAGGATCATTCTGTGGAAATTGATATGCAAAAGCTTTCGCCCATGATGAAGCAGTATTTCGCAGTTAAGGAAAAATGCAAAGGCTTTCTGCTGTTTTTCAGACTCGGTGACTTTTACGAAATGTTCTTTGACGATGCGCTTTTAGCTTCCAGAGTGCTTGAGCTTACGCTTACAGGACGTGACTGCGGACTTGAAGAACGTGCGCCGATGTGCGGTATTCCCTACCATGCCAGCGAAATGTACATAAAAAAGCTTATTGATTCGGGTTATAAGGTTGCAATCTGTGAACAGCTTACCGATCCGAAGGATGCAAAGGGCGGAATAGTTGAACGTGACATCGTAAGGATCGTTACCCCGGGAACTGTTACGGAAAGCAATCTTCTCGATGAATCAAAAAACAACTATATCGCTGCGATCTATGCTCTGGATAAGCGATGTGCACTTTGTTTTGCGGATATCTCCACGGGTGAAGTCCATCTTTTTGACAAAACTTCAAAAAATCTCGAAGCCGAGGTTATCAACGAGCTTGTTCGTTTTGAACCTGTCGAAATACTTTTCAACGAGAAATTTCTTGACTATAAAAACGTTCAGGAGTTTATCCGAACAAAAATGAACGTTTCTGTCCAGCTCCGTGATGATGAAGAATTTGACATTTCGAGCAAAAAGGATATCGTTTTAAAGCAGTTCAATGTTGAAGACCTTGACGAGATCTCTCTGCATGAAGGAACTCCCGAAGCTGACTGCGTATGCGGTCTTTTCGGATATATCTATGAAACACAGAAAACTCTTGTAGGACGTTTTACCGAGATCAAACGCTATAATGACAATTTCTTTATGGAGCTTGATTATACGGCAAGAAGGAACCTTGAGCTTACCGAAACAATGCGAAGCAAGGAGAAAAAGGGAAGCCTTTTATGGGTGCTCGACCATACCAATACTTCAATGGGTAAACGCCTTCTCAAATCCTATATCGAACAGCCGCTCGTCAAGCTTGCGATAATTACAAACCGTCTTGACGCTGTCGAACAGCTTTGCAGAAAGTCCGTTCTTCGGCAGCAGCTTTCCGATGCGCTTTCCGAGGTTTATGACATTGAGCGCCTTATGACAAGGATAATGTATAAAACAGCAACTCCGAGAGATGTAAAATCCTTGTCGCTCACAGCTTTGCAGCTCCCCGAGATAAAGAAAATACTTGGTGAGTTTTCATCAAAGCTTCTTACAGAGCTTAACAGCAAGATCGATACCCTTGAAGACATCTCGGGACTTGTTGAAAGAGCTATTGTTGACGAGCCGCCGATAACTGCAAAGGAAGGCGGAGTGATCAAGGATGGCTTCAATGAAGAGCTGGATAATCTTCGTCACATTATAAGCGGCGGTAAAGACATTATTGACGAGATCGAGCAGCGTGAACGTGACAGGACGGGCATAAAAAATCTGAAGATCGGTTATAACCGTGTATTCGGATATTATATCGAAGTCACTAAA
The DNA here is from genome assembly GCA_051881815.1 of Oscillospiraceae bacterium. Lineage (GTDB taxonomy): Bacteria > Bacillota > Clostridia > Oscillospirales > Ruminococcaceae > UMGS363. The sequence continues at coordinate 27,832 of JBJEQP010000081.1, forward strand.
TCGTACTATGACCTTGTTCCCGATACATATATCAGAAAACAGACTCTTGCGAACTGTGAAAGATTCATAACGGAAGAGCTTAAAAAATATGAGAATGAGATTCTCGGTGCAAATGAGAAGGTTCTGTCACTCGAAGCAAATATTTTTGCGGAAGTCCGTGATTTTATTGTTGAAAAGATAAACCGTGTTCAGGAAACCGCTTCGGCTGTTGCACAGCTTGACGTTCTCTGTTCATTTGCTTACGTTTCGCTTAAAAATGAATATACAAAGCCGGATATCGCTATTGACGGAGTTATTGATATCGTTGACGGCAGACATCCTGTTGTAGAGCTTATGCTTAAAGATGAGATATATGTCCCGAACGATACATATCTCGATATGAACAGCAACCGAATGCAGATAATTACCGGACCGAATATGTCGGGTAAATCAACATATATGCGTCAGGTCGCACTTATAACTCTTATGGCGCAAATTGGCTGCTTCGTTCCTGCAAAAAGGGCAAAAATAACGATCGTTGACAAGATCTTTACCCGTGTAGGAGCTTCGGACGATCTTACTGCAGGTCAGTCAACGTTTATGGTCGAGATGAGCGAGGTTGCGGACATTCTCAAAAATGCAACGAAGCAGAGCCTTGTTATCCTTGACGAAGTCGGAAGAGGAACATCGACCTTTGACGGAATAAGCATCGCAACATCCGTTGCAGAGTATATAGCAAATCAGCGTGTGCTCGGCTGCAAAACGCTTTTCGCGACACATTATCACGAGCTTATCAAGCTTGAAGAACGTCTTGACGGTGTAAAGAATTACAGCGTTGCCGTTAAGAAAATAGGCGAGGATATCCGATTTTTGCGAAAGATCGTCCCGGGCGGAGTGGACGACAGCTACGGTATTGAAGTTGCAAAGCTTGCAGGACTTCCGAATAAGGTTTTGAACCGTGCAAAAGAGATACTTGCCGAAATGGAAAGGGAAAAGGCTGCAGAAAAGGATCGCAGAAATGATGATAACGATCTGCAGATATCGTTCGGCATAATGAACGATGAGATGATCCTCGACAGATTGAGAAAGACCAACGCAGATGAATTCAGCGGTGAAGAAGCAAAACAGTTCCTTAAGGAGCTATGCGATTCACTGTAAAATGGAGATAAAATGGGAAGGATAAATCTACTTGAAAAAGAAACCTCGGAGCTAATAGCCGCAGGCGAAGTTATTGAGCGCCCAAGCTCTGTCATTAAGGAGCTTATCGAAAACTCGATCGACAGCGGCGCAGACAATATAACCGTTGAAATTAAAAACGGCGGCATTTCCTATATCCGTATTACCGATAACGGCTGCGGAATGGAGCCGGAAGATGTTCCCGTAGCTTTTCTTCGCCATGCGACAAGCAAAATAAGCTCGAAAGAGGATCTTAACAGTATAAATACTCTCGGCTTCCGAGGAGAAGCGCTTGCTTCAATATGTGCAGTTGCAAGGGTCGAAGTGCTTACAAAGGTTGCAGGAAGCATGTACGGAACGCACTATATAATTGAAGGTTCCGAAGAAAAGCTTAACGAACAGACAGGCTGCCCCGACGGCACAACTATCATAATCCGTGATATCTTTTTCAATGTCCCCGCAAGATTGAAATTCCTGAAAAAAGATGTTGCCGAAGGCAATGCAATTGCGGATATAACAAGCAAGATAGCTGTTTCTCATCCCGAGATCGCATTTAAATTTATTCGGAACAACAATCAGGATTTTATTACTCCCGGTGACGGCGACCTGTATTCTTCGATCTATTCGGTTTTAGGAAAGGATTTTGCGGAATCTCTTATTCCCGTGAAATATAAGCTTAACGGCGTGAAGATAAAAGGCTTCACGGTAAAACCCCTAAAGGGCAGACCGAAGCGCAATTTTCAGTATTTCTTTGTCAACGGAAGATATGTTAAATCTTATATCTGTTCCTATGCGCTTGAAGAAGCTTATCAGAACAGTATCATGGAAGGAAAATTTCCTGCCTGTGTTCTGCTTATGGATATTTCGCCCGTGATGCTCGATGTCAACGTTCATCCTGCAAAGATAGAAGTGCGCTTCAACGATGACAGACTTATCCACGACAGCATTTTCTTCTCGGTCAAGACAGCTCTCCACAGCAACTCCGAACCGATGCCGATAGAGATAAAACAACCCGTCGTCGATCATACAAAACCTCTTCCCGAAAGCTATAATATCGGAACGCAGCTTATGTTCAATACCGAAACGCAGACAAAGCCGACCGTTGAGAACATTCAGCCCGAACAGCCGATAAGAGTAAATGAGGTAAGCGATATTGTCGGAAGAAGGGAGAATATTCCCGTAACGGGTATAGCTTCGGTAAGTTCGCAGTCATCTTCACACAGCAGCATTGAGCTTCCGTGGATAAAACACGAAAGCTCGGCTCCAACCGAAGCCGTACAGCCTAAAAACGTAAGTGTTCAGGTACAGTATAATGATCTTCAGAACGACAGCTCACAGACTGATATTCCATATAATATTGAGCCGTCCGAAGATATCCCCGAAAACACGGTTCCCGATATCCCCGACCGCAGCAGCGGCTACAAATACATAAATGACCTGCCGAAGGTTATCGAACAGCCTGAAAAAGAGATTTTCTTCCGCATAATCGGAGAGGCGTTCAAGGAATATATTATCGCAGAGGTTGACAAGGAAATAATCTTTGTCGATAAACACGCTGCGCATGAGCGCATTATCTTTGAAAAGCTCAAAGCAGGTCAGCAAAATCTTCAGTGTCAGATGATGCTTGAACCTGTTGATGTTATGCTCTCAAACGAAGAATACGACGCTCTCATACAGAATAAGCAGACAGCCTTTGACCTTGGATTTTCATTTAAAGAGAACCGCAATACATCTGTCAGCGTAAACGGGATACCTGCGATGCTTGACGGCTGTGATCCTGCCGATCTTGTTATTGAGCTTGCAAGCAATTTCAGCAATAACCGCAGCAATCCGCTTCCTGTTATCCTCGATGATATGTATCATACCTTTGCCTGCAAAGCGGCGATAAAAGCTAATGATGAAAACAGTCCCAAGGAACTTGCGGAGATCGTTCGTACCTTGCTTGAAAATGAAAACATCCGCTACTGTCCGCACGGCAGACCCGTTATGTTCAAGATAACAAAATATGAGCTTGATAAGCAGTTCAGGAGAATCGTTTAAATGAAAAAGAAACAGCCTTTACTCGCAGTTGTCGGTCCTACAGCCTCGGGCAAGACCGCAGTAGGCATAGAACTTGCAAAAATCTATAACGGTGAGGTCGTTTCTGCCGACTCTATGCAGATATATAAGGGAATGGACATTGCAACGGCAAAGCCCGATGAAGAAGAGATGCAGGGAATACCTCATCATCTTATAAGCGAGATCGAACCGACTGCTTCATTCAGCGTTGCGGAATATGTCAAGCTTGCACAGCAAAAAATCTCCGAAATAGCCGAAAGGGGAAAGCTTCCCATTCTCGTTGGCGGAACGGGACTTTACGTTTCCTCGCTTATTGATAATATCAACTTCGATAATGCGATAACTGACGGAAGCGTTCGGCAGAAGCTTACAGAAGAAGCAGCGGTGATTGGCGGTGAAGCAATGCTTGAAAGACTGCGTGAAGTCGATCCCGAAGCTGCCGAAAAGATACCTGCCGCAAATCTTGTGAGGGTAATCCGTGCACTGGAGGTCTACGAGGTAACAGGAATACCGTTCAGCAGGCATAAAGAGCTTAACCGTATGCAGGACAGCCTTTATGAAGCGTGTATCATCGGTCTGACCTACAAAGACAGGGCAGTCCTCTATGACAGGATAAACAGACGGGTGGATATGATGCTGCAAAAAGGTCTTATCGAGGAATGCAGAGCCGTTTACGAAAATGAAAAACTCGGTACGGCTTGTCAAGCTATCGGTTACAAGGAGTTTATCCCGTATTTTGAGAATTTAAAGACAAAAGAGGAATGTATCGACAAGATAAAACAGTATTCGCGCAATTATGCGAAGCGCCAGCTCACCTGGTTTCGTCGAGATGAACGAATTCGGTGGGTAGAAATCGACGAAGATACAGCATTTAGTACAATTATTGCAGAATGTAAAAAAATAGTAGCCAAAACAGAAATTTTGTGATATAATATACTGTGTGTATGAAAGGATTGTTATGCAATATTGAAAGTTAACAAATTGTTAACCGTGTGCATGATTATAAGGAGTGATTATAATGAACAAGAATATGAATTTACAGGATGTTTTTCTGAATCAGGCACGTAAAGAAAAGATATTTGTTACTTTTATACTTACAAACGGTTTCCAGTTCAAGGGCATCGTTAAGGGCTTTGATAATTATACTGTGATCCTTGATTGTGACGGCAAGCAGGAGCTCGTTTTTAAGCACGCTATCTCGACGATCATCCCGAGCAAGCCGATCCCGATACTCGATTCCGAACAGTAAGCCTTACGCCCGGAGATCAATATGGATACAATTACAGGAAAAGTTCTTGTTCTTATCCTTTCTATCTTTATGCTTGTTACGGTCTTTCATCAGTTTGTACAAGTCTTTGAGGACGAGTATAAAACCGAGACCGCAACCGTATATTCTTCGGCTGAAAAGGTTACGTTCAACGGCGTGTATGTCCGAAATGAAACGGTCGTCAGCGGCGGAAAAAGCGGAGTATTAAGCTATCCCTCACCCGACGGGAGCAAGGTAGCAAAGGATTCCGTAGTAGCTTATGTTTATAAGTCGGATGACGATATTTATATCAATCAGCAGATAGATGATCTTCGTTCAGAGGTCGAGATACTGAAAAAAGAACAGAACCCCGGCACAACAGTCGTTGCACAGCCCGAGTTCATCTCAAGCCTTATCGAAGAAAAATACCGCACTATAACAACACTCGCTGCAAGAAATGATCTGAGTTCATTAAGGTCGGAAAGTGACAATTTCCAGATGCTTATGGGAATTTATCAGATCGTTATCGGAGAGGAAACAGATTATAACGACAGGATAGAGCAGCTTGAAAAGCAGATAAAGCTGCTTGAAGCAAAGCAGAATAATCCTATTGACATCATAACCGTTCCCAATTCGGGATATTTTATCAGCTATGTTGACGGATATGAAGATATCCTTTCAACGGACAAGCTTTCATCAATTACTGCCGATGATATAAAAAAAGTTATCGAAAATGATGGCTATAACGCAGCAAAAATTTCAAAAAGAGCCGTCGGAAAGATCGTTGATGACTATGAATGGAATCTTGTCGGCATAGTCGATCCGAAAGACGCATCCTTTAATCCCGGAAAGGAAGTTAAGGTCAAGCTTTCGTCTACACCCGATCTTCTTACAGCGAAGATCATTGATGTTATCGAGACCGATGACCCGAATGAAAGCGTGATCGTACTTTCTTGCGAAAAGCTTAATTTTAACCTTGTTCAGTACCGTACGGAAAGAGTTGAGATAATTCTTGATGATTTCAATGGTATAAAGGTACCGAGAGAGGCTATACGATTCAACAAAAACAACGAAAAAGGCGTATATGTTCTGCTTGGACAGAGAATTGCCTTTAAAAAAGTTGATGTTATATACGAATGTGATGACTATCTCCTGTCTGCGATAACCTCGGATACAGGCTATATAAGCGTGTACGAGGATATCATACTCAACGGTGAGATCCCTGCTGAGGTTATGGAACAGGTAACAACCGCAAACTCGGAAGAAACAACCGCTTCCGAAACAACTGTTACAACTGTTTCGGTGACAGAAGAAACTAACGGAGATGAACCGGATAATGAATAATGATGCTTGCGAAAACTACCGAAGAGCTCTTTTTAACGTTCGGGAGGCAAAGGCAAAATACCGAAAAAATGACGAAGATGTTCGTCTGATGGCAGTTACCAAAACCGTGCCTGCGAAGATCGTTAATACTGTCATTGACTGCGGTGCCGATCTTCTCGGTGAAAACAGAGTTCAGGAGTATCTTGAAAAAAAGGATATCTATAAGCCTGCAGAGGTTCATTTTATCGGACATCTGCAGAGCAATAAGATAAAATACATAATTGATTCCGTAGAGTGTATCCACTCGGTCGACAGCCTTGAGCTTGCAAAAGAAATAAGCAAAGCTGCCGAAAAAAACGGAAGAGTTATGAATATTCTTGCCGAAGTAAATATCGGTGGGGAAGAGTCAAAATTCGGATTTTCTCCCGAAAAGCTGGACGAGCTTATATACGGCATGTCCGAGCTTCACGGGATAAAGCTTTGCGGTCTTATGACAATACCGCCAAAAGGCAGTTCCGAAGCCTATTTTGCAAAGATGCAGGAGCTCTTTTGTGAAATGGAAAGTAAAAAAGCAGAAAACGTTTCGATGGATATTCTTTCAATGGGAATGTCTGCTGATTACGTTGAAGCGATCAAATATGGTTCAAATATTGTTAGAATTGGTTCCGGAATTTTTGGCGCCAGAAAATAAAAGAGAGGATGTATATTATGGGATTTCTTGATACTATTAAAGAGGCAATCGGCATGGGTCCGGAGGACGATGATCGCTCCGATGATTATGTAAATGAACAGCCGAACAATTATGACAGAGATGATGATCCTAAAACAAACAGAGTTGTAAATATCAGTGCAACTGCACAGCTCCAGGTCATTCTTGTTAAGCCTGAGGTTTTTGCCGATACAAAGGAGATCGCTAATCACCTCAATTCCAAGAAAACTGTTGTACTTAACCTTGAATCAACTACACCCGATGTAACAAGAAGAATTATCGACTTCCTCGGCGGTGTTGCTTATGCAAACGGCGGCAATATCAAGCCTGTTGCAAACAATACATTTATCATCACACCATACAACGTCGGTTTTGTAGGCGAAGATCTCGTAGGCGAGCTTGAGAATAACGGCGTTATTATCTGATGAAGCTTTCGGGGGCATATTTTGACAGGCTGCCTGATGAGGACAGGCTGTTTGCTTCGCATATTGCAGATATAATCGATATCTGTGAAAGAAAATATATTCCGAGATTTACAGCGTTCCTTGACGAAAATCAGTCAGGGATAGCACGTTCTGTGCTTGGGAATATCGGATATGAGAATTTCCGATTTTACGGAGGATTTAATGACGCCGCAAGAAGTGTACTCGGCGTTTTTCCGCCGTATTCGGAATGTGAATTGTCGGATTTTCCGATAACTGCGCTGAATATAAGATATCGGAGTGAAAAAAAGCTTTCCCACCGTGATTTTCTCGGTTCATTCATGTCTTGCGGAATAAACAGAAATATGATAGGGGATATCATTGTTAATGACGGTTCTACCATAGCTTTTGTTTATAACACGGTTGCCGATGCGATCCTAAATGAAGTAAAAAAGATAGGGTCGGAGGGTGTAAAAATATTCGTTGATCCTTCACCTGATATAAAGCTTAATGAAAGTTTCAAGGAGATATCGGGAACGGTTTCATCGCTTCGTGCAGACTGTGTTGCAAGTCTTGCTCTTAAATTGAGCCGTGAGAAGACAGCGCAGCTTATCAGAGGCGGAAATTTAATGCTCAATTCCAGAGAATGCGATTCAGTCAGCCGTGAAATGAACTGCGGTGACATTTTTTCTGCAAGAGGCTTTGGAAAGTTTATTCTCGAAAGTATAAACGGCACTACAAAGAAAGACAGAATACATATTACGATAAAGAAATATATCTGATAGTTTGAATCTTCAGAAGTTTTTGTCAGAACATAGAAAGGAATGGTTAAAAAGATGCTTACAGCAAAGGATATCAACAATAAAAAATTTGAACAGACAAGACCCGGCTACAAGCCTGAAGAAGTTGACGACTTTCTCCGTGAGATCGCTCTCCAGATCACACAGATGCAGAAGGATAAGGAAGAAGTCGAGAAGAAGATCGAGGTTCTTGTTGAAAGCGTAAGAGAATATAAGAAAGACGAGGATGCTCTGAAAGACGCTCTTATCGGTGCACAGAAGCAGGGCAGAGCTGTTGTTCAGGAAGCTCATGAAAACGCTGACAAGATCATTGCCGAAGCTCATATTAAGGCAGAAGAGATCATCGGAAATACCCGTGTTCAGCTTGAAAAGGAAAAGCACTGCCTTTCAAAGATGCAGCAGGAGGTTTCCGATTTCAAACAGAATCTTCTCACTATGTATAAGGCTCATCTTGAACAGATCACAGCTATCCCCGAATTTGAAGATGAGGATGAAGAGGACGCTCCTGCAGCTCCGACAGTTGTTGAAGAGAAACCTGCTGAGCAGCCAAAGCCTGAACCGGCTCCGGTAAATATGGAAGCAACAAGAGTTGTTGATACAGCCGTAAAGAAGGAAAGAACAGCCGCTGCATTTCCTTTTGAAAGCAATCAGTCAAGCAGCGAAAGCAAATTCGGTAATCTTAAATTCGGTAATAACAAGTAAGTTATCTTACAGCACGGATCATGCTGCTGTATTCTACTTTTAAATAAGGAGATATAATCAAATGGCGCAGGACTATAATTCTACTATCAATCTTCCGAAAACAGAATTCTCTATGAGAGGAAATCTTGTTCAGAAAGAACCCGCAATGCTCGAGGATTGGGCAAAAAACAAAACATATTATAAAATGATCGAGAAGAACAGCGCAAAGCCTAAATATGTTCTTCACGACGGACCTCCGTATGCAAACGGTGATATCCACATGGGTACGGCACTCAATAAGGTGCTCAAGGATATTATTGTCCGCTATAAGAATATGAACGGTTATTGCTCTCCTTATATCCCAGGATGGGATACGCATGGACTTCCGATCGAGCTCAAGGCTCTTAAGGCTCTCGGAGTTGATAAGGGAGCTATTTCTCCTGTTGAACTCAGAAAGCACTGCCATGACTACGCTCTCACACAGGTTGAAAACCAGAAAAAGCAGTTTGTAAGACTTGGTGTATGGGGCGATTTTGAAGATCCTTACCTTACACTTAAACCCGGCTTTGAAGCGAATGAGATCGAAGTTTTCGGTGAGATGTATAAGAAGGGCTATATCTACAAGGGATTGAAGCCTGTTTACTGGTGCCCCGACTGCCAGACTGCTCTTGCAGAAGCGGAGATCGAATACGCAAATGATCCATGTCATTCTATATATGTAAAGTTCAAGGTAACAGACGACAAGGGCAAGTTTACTGCAATGGGACTTGACCTTGACAAGACATTCTTCGTTATCTGGACAACAACTACCTGGACTCTTCCCGGAAACCTTGCTATCTGTCTTGGACCTGAATATGAATATACGGTTGTAAAGGCAAACGGCGAGAACTACATTATGGCTGCCGAGCTTGTTAAGCCGACAATGGCAGCTGCAAAGATCGAAGAATATACAACAGAAGGCTCATTCACAGGAAAAGAGCTTGAATATATGAAGGCTGCACATCCCTTCATGGGCAGAGATTCTCTCGTTATCGTCGGAGATCACGTTACACTTGAAAGCGGTACAGGCTGTGTTCATACAGCTCCAGGCTTCGGTGTAGATGACTTTGAAGTATGCAAGAAGTATCCCGAGATCGGTATTGTTGTTCCTGTTGATGCGAAGGGTATCCAGACCGCAGACGCAGGCAAGTATGCAGGTCTTTCGACAACCGATTCCAATAAGATAATCGCACAGGATCTTGAAGCGAGCGGCGCACTTTTTGCACTCGAAAAGATCGTCCACCAGTATCCTCACTGCTGGAGATGTAAGAATCCTATCCTCTTCAGAGCAACCGAACAGTGGTTCTGCTCCGTAAAGGGCTTCAAGGATACTGCTATTGATAATATCAGCAACGTGCAGTGGATCCCTGAATGGGGCGAAGATCGAATCAAGGGAATGGTAAACGACAGAAGCGACTGGTGCATTTCCCGTCAGAGAACATGGGGCGTTCCTATCCCTGTATTCTACTGCAAAGACTGCGGAAAGCCAATTGTTACAGATGAAACTATCAAGAAAACATCCGAACTCTTCCGCAAAGAGGGTTCCGACGCTTGGTATATCCATGATGTTAAGGAGCTTATCCCCGAAGGTCTTAAATGTGAATGCGGCTGCACAGAATTTGTCAAGGAAACTGATATCTTTGACGTTTGGTTTGACAGCGGTGTAACTCATAAGGCTGTTATGGAAGAACGCGGCTTTGATACTCCTGTTGACCTCTATCTTGAAGGCGCAGACCAGTACAGAGGATGGTTCCAGTCCTCACTCCTCACTTCATCTGCAATCTACGGCAGAGCTCCGTATAAGGCTGTATGTACTCACGGCTGGGTAGTTGACGGTGAAGGAAAGACAATGCATAAATCTCTCGGAAACGGTGTAGACCCGAGCGAGATCACCGAACAATACGGCGCAGATATTCTCAGACTCTGGGTAGCTTCTTCCGATTACCATGCAGATATCAGAATTTCTAAAGATATCATCAAGCAGCTTACTGATACTTATAAGAAGATCAGAAATACTGCTCGTTATATCCTCGGTAACCTCGGTGACAATGTTGGATTTGACGTTAAGAACGACATCGTTCCGATCAATGAGCTTCACGAGATCGACAAGTGGGCATTGATCCGTCTTAACGCTCTTATCGAGAAGTGCAAGGCTGCTTATGACGCATTTGACTTCCACGTTGCTGTTCATGCGATCCATAATTTCTGCGTAACAGATATGTCCAACTTCTATCTTGATATCATTAAGGACAGACTTTACTGCACAGGTGAAAAATCCGCTGACAGACGTGCTGCACAGACAGCAATGTACTACATCATAAGTGCACTTTCCCGTCTTATTGCTCCTGTTCTTGCATTCACAGCAGAAGAGATCTGGAAGTATATGCCTCATTCCGATACTGATGATACAAACAGCGTAATGATGAATGATTTCCCTGCACCTATTGACGTTCAGGTCGATGATTCATTCATTGAAAAGTGGAACTTCATCTATCAGTTAAGAGCAGATGCTACAAAGGCACTTGAAGTAAAGCGTGCTGATAAGTTCATCGGTGCATCTCTCGAAGCAAAGGTCATCATCCACGTTAACAATGATGCTTCTCTCCATGCAAAGCTTGACAGCTATTCCGATATCCTTGCAAAGGTATTCATCGTATCCGGAGTTGAGATCGTTGACGGCGGAAACGGCGAATTCAAGATTGACTTTATGGCTGATAACCTCTCTTATGATGTTGAAAAGGCTGACGGCGAAAAGTGCGAAAGATGCTGGATCTACTCCAAGTCTGTTGGTAAGAACGCTCTTTATCCTACACTTTGCGACCGCTGCGCTGAAGAAGTTGCAAAGATCTTAAAGTAAAGAATTTATGTTAATTGCTTCAATAATTATAATTGTACTCCTAATTGCTGCCGATCAGTTCCTTAAATTCTTTATGGTAAATACAGTTTTTGCAGAAGTTACGGTTCGTGATCTTATCAAGTTCGGTGACCTCGATGTGATCGGTCTTCGCTATGTTGAGAATAGGGGAGCAGCGTTCAGCAGCTTTGAAGGGGCACGTTGGTTTCTTATAATCCTTACGGTAGTGCTGATAGTTCTGCTTACCGTATGGGTAATAAGAGATAAAAATAAGAATCCGTTTATGGTTTACAGCGCTGCTGCAGTAATAGCAGGCGGTATCGGCAATCTAATTGATCGTATCCGACTTGGATATGTTGTTGATTATATCGAAGTTCGCCTTTTTGATTTTGCTATTTTCAACTTTGCAGATATTTGCGTCGTTCTCGGTGCGATCTGTCTGGTGATCTATGTTTGCTTCATCGAAAGCAAATCGGAGAAAAAACATGGATGAGCTTTTCTTTACAGTTGAAAACCTCGCTGACGGAGATCAGATGCGCATTGACAAATGGTTAAGCGATAATTATGCCGACCTCACACGTTCAATGCTTCAAAAATTGATTAAGGACGGTCAGGTCACGCTTAATGAAAAAATCGTCAGCAAAAGCTGTTCTGTAAAGAACGGTGACAATATTTCAGTTATTGTTCCCGAACCGACGGAGCTTGATGTCACAGCAGAGAATATACCGATAGAAATTGTTTACGAGGATGATGATCTTCTGGTCGTAAATAAGCCTAAAGGAATGGTTGTTCATCCTGCAGCAGGCAACTACAACGGAACACTTGTCAACGCACTGCTTTATCATTGTAAGGACAGACTTTCTTCTATAAACGGAGTTATTCGTCCCGGGATCGTTCATCGAATTGATAAGAATACAAGCGGTCTTTTGATAGTTGCCAAAACTGATCGTGCGCATCTTGGACTTGCTGAACAAATAAAGGCTCATACCTTTACACGCGAGTATCAGGCTGTGATATGCGGAAGATTAAAGGATCCCCACGGAGTAATTGAAGCTCCGATAGGAAGACATCCTGTTGACCGCAAGAAAATGTGCATAACGGATAAGAATTCAAAAACTGCCAAGACAGAATATACTGTTCTTGAGGAATATAACGGATATTCACTCGTAAAGCTTAAACTCTTTACAGGGAGAACACATCAGATACGAGTACACATGGCATATATCGGTCATCCCGTATTTGGAGATGATGTCTACGGAAAACCGTCAAAACTCTGTGAAGGTCAATGCCTTCACGCCAAAAAGATAGGCTTTGTTCATCCTATTGACGGAAAATATTATGAATTTGACAGTGAGCTGCCCGATTATTTTAAGTCGGTCATAAATAAACTGAAAAAAATGTAGGACTTATCCCATGAAAGATCTATCTAACGTTATTTTTATTACTGATATGGACGGAACACTGCTTCCTTCAAATAAAAGACTGAACCGGAAGGATCTTGATGCAATAGCCGATTTTCGCAAATTCGGCGGCAGATTTACTGTTGCTACGGGAAGAACTGTTCAGTCCGCTTCACAGTATTTTGCTGAACTGCAGCTTGACGAGCCGATAATTGTATTGAACGGCGGAGCTGTTTACAACTGCAGAGATAAAGAATATGTCTGGCAGAAGTTTGTTGACTGTTCGGCTTATGATGCTGTTAAGGAAATACTTGAGAAGTTTCCAAAGGTCGGTGCTGAAATTGATCTTTCTGATGAGATACTTGTGCCGCAGTACAGTATCCAGGAAGAGTATCATATTGACATTTCCTATAAGGATCTGACTCCGCGATCTGTTGATATAAAAGATGTTTCGCCCGAAGACTGGTGCAAGGTTCTTTTTGCAGCCGACAAAGACGAGATAGACAAGCTTGCCGAATTCACCGAAAGCAGGGGGTGGAATGATCTTACTTTTGTCCGTTCAAGCAAGTATTTCTATGAGATTATTCCCAACGGATGCTCAAAGGGTACGGCACTTGAGAAAATGAGTGAATTATATCATCTCTGCGGATGTACAGTTGCAGCGTGCGGAGATTTTGACAATGATATCGAAATGCTGAAAAATTCCGATATCCCGATCGCTCCTGCAAATGCTTTAAGCGAGGTAAAAAAGACCGCCTGCATGGTCACAAAAGAAAACTGCGATAACGGGGCAGTTGCCGAAGCGCTTTATTATGTTATGAATGTTCTTTAATGGGCATTTAAAATATACGGAGGTATAAATATGGATGCAACAATAAAAAAACAGCTTGAAAAAACAGCCTGCAAAGTCAGAATGGGCGTTATCGAAGGCGTTTATAACGCTAAATCGGGTCATCCCGGCGGTTCGCTCTCGATAAGTGACGTTCTTACTTATCTCTATTTTGCAAAGCTTAATGTTGACCCTAAAAATCCAAAATGGGCAGACAGAGATCGTTTTGTTCTTTCAAAGGGACATTGCGCTCCTGCACTTTATTCTGTTCTTGCTGAAAGAGGATTTTTTGACAAGTCCGAGCTTAAATCACTTCGTCATATCGGCGCAATGCTTCAGGGACATCCTGATATGAAGGGTACTCCCGGTATTGATATGAGCACAGGTTCTCTCGGTCAGGGTATCTCTGCTGCTGCAGGTATGGCTCTCGGCGGAAAGCTTTCTTCCGCTTCTTACAAGGTCTATGCTATCCTCGGCGATGGTGAGATCGAAGAGGGTCAGGTTTGGGAAGCTGCAATGTTTGCTGCACATAACAAGCTTGATAATCTCGTTGCGATCGTAGATAACAACGGTTTACAGATCGACGGCAAGATCACCGATGTATGTTCTCCTATGCCGATCACAGATAAGTTTGAAGCTTTCGGCTGGCATGTTATCACAATGGACGCACATGATTTTGATGATATCGAAAGAGCTTTTGATGAAGCTGAAAAGATCAACGGAAAGCCCGTTGCTATCGTTATGACAAGCGTTAAGGGCAAGGGTGTCTCATTCATGGAAAATCAGGTTGGCTGGCACGGTACAGCTCCTAACGCCGAGCAGTATGCACAGGCTATGGATGAACTCAACAAAACATTAGAAAGCTTGGAGGACTAATAACATGGCAGATGTAATCAAAAAAGCTACCAGAGAAAGCTATGGCGAGGCTCTTGCAGCACTTGCTGATGAATATGAAGATCTTATCGTACTTGACGCTGACCTTGCTGCTGCTACAAAGACAGGCATTTTCAAGAAGGCTCATCCCGAGCGTTTCATCGACTGCGGTATCGCAGAAGCTAATATGATGGGCGTTGCTGCAGGTCTTTCCACTACAGGCAAAAAAGTTTTCGCAAGCTCCTTTGCAATGTTTGCTGCAGGCAGAGCTTATGAGATCGTCCGCAACTCTATCGGTTATCCTCACCTCAATGTAAAGATCGGCGCAACTCACGCAGGTATCTCTGTTGGTGAGGACGGCGCTACACACCAGTGCAACGAAGATATCGCTCTTATGAGAACCATTCCGGGTATGACAATTATCGTTCCTGCAGATGATGTTGAAACAAAGGCTGCTGTAAAGGCTGCTCTCGACTTCAACGGCCCTGTTTATATGCGTTTCGGTCGTCTTGCTGTTGAGAACTTCAATGATAAGGACAACTACAAGTTTGAGCTCGGCAAGGGAATCCAGCTCCGTGACGGCAGCGATCTGACTATCATCGCAACCGGTCTTATGGTCGGCGAAGCAAGAAAAGCTGCTGATATTCTTGCAGAAAAAGGAATCTCCGCAAGAGTTATCAATATGCACACAATAAAGCCTATCGACAAGGATATCATCTGCAAGGCTGCAAAGGAAACCGGCGTTATCGTTACAGCTGAAGAGCACAGCGTTATCGGCGGACTCGGTTCAGCAGTTGCAGAGGTTGTAACCGAATGCTGTCCTGTTCCCGTTGTAAAGGTCGGCGTAAACGATGTATTCGGTCATTCCGGTCCTGCAGTTGACCTTCTCAAGGAATTTGGTCTTTGCGCTGAAAATATTGCTGAAAAGGCAGAGGCTGCTTTAAAGCTTAAGAAGTAATTTAATAAATTCTATATAAACGGGTACAATTTGTTTTAAGAAAAGCAGAAATTTGCTATGTTCAAAACTTGAAACAGCAAAGATCGGCATTTTCGCTGCAAACTGTATCCGTTTTTTGTCGGAGTGAATTATGGATAAAAAAATAATTGACAGAGTAAATGAGTTAAGGGCAACACTTGAACAGTATAATTATGAGTATTATGTAATGGATAATCCTTCTGTTGAGGATTACACTTACGATATGATGATGCAGGAGTTAAAAGCTTTGGAGGAAAAATATCCCGAGCTTGCTGACCCGAATTCACCTACGCAGCGTGTCGGCGGCGAGGCACTTAATGATTTTGTAAAGGTCGAACATAAGGTTCAGATGGGAAGTCTGCAGGATGTTTTTGACTTTGAACAGGTCAAAGCCTTTACAGACCGCTGCACGATGGAAGTATCGAAACCCGAATTTGTCGTTGAACCTAAAATCGACGGTTTATCCGTTTCTCTCGAATATGAAAACGGCAGCTTTGTCCGCGGCTCAACAAGAGGAGATGGCTTTGTCGGCGAAGATGTTACCGCAAACCTCAAAACCATTAAATCTATTCCGCTGAAACTAAAGGAAGCAATTCCTTTCCTCGAAGTCAGAGGAGAGGTTTTTATGTCACGTTCGGTTTTTGATGAGCTTGTAAAAACACAGGAAGACAACGGCGAAGTCCCGTTCAAGAATCCAAGAAATGCTGCGGCAGGTTCGCTTCGTCAGAAGAATCCCAAGATCGCAGCGTCACGAAAACTTGATATTTTCATTTTTAATATCCAGCAGATAGAGGGAAAAGAGCTTTCATCGCATAAGCAGTCCCTCGATTATCTCAAAAGCCTTGGCTTTAAGGTGATCGCTGATTATCAGAGAGTCGATAATTACGAGCAAATTGTCGAACGAATCAATGCAATAGGCGAAATGCGAGGAAAATACTCATTTGACATTGATGGAGTTGTTGTAAAGGTTGATGACTTTGCACAGAGAACGATGCTTGGTTCGACTGCAAAGGTGCCGAAATGGGCTGTCGCTTACAAATTTCCTCCCGAGGAAAAGAAAACAAAGCTTCTTGATATTGAAGTAAATGTCGGAAGAACGGGTGCAATAACTCCTGTTGCTGTTTTTGAGCCTGTAATGCTTGCAGGAACGAGCGTCAGCCGTGCAACTCTTCACAATCAGGAATTTATTGATGAAAAGGATATCCGAATCGGCGACGAGATAATGGTTAGAAAGGCAGGGGAGATCATTCCCGAAGTTATTGCCTCTGTTTCTCATCAGAAGGATTCTGAACCTTACAAGCTCCCCGAAAAATGCCCTGTCTGCGGTGCAGAAACAGTTCGTTTTGCCGATGAGGCTGCTCTCCGATGCACAAACATTGACTGTCCGGCACAGATAAAGAGAAATATTATTCATTTTGCGAGCAAGGGTGCAATGAACATCGACGGAATGGGTGATGCTGTTGTAGGAATGCTGCTCGATGCACATCTTATCAAGAATATTGACGATATTTACAGCTTGAAGGTTTCCGAACTTGAAACGCTTGAACGTTTCGGCAGAAAATCGGCAGAAAATCTTGTATCGGCAATAGAAAAGTCCAAAAACAATCCTCTTGACCGAGTGATTTTCGGTTTGGGAATCCGAAATATCGGTTCAGCGGCAGCAAAGCTTCTGTGTGAAAAATTCGGAAGCATTGACAGAATAATGTCCGCTGATGCAGAAGAGATCGCTGAAATAGACGGCTTTGGGGATGTAATGTCCGAAAATGTTGTAAAGGCGTTTTCAGATGTACATTTCAAGGAGCTTGTCAAGGCGCTTCGGGAAAAGGGTGTAAAAATGGAATATACCTCATCGAGAACCGGTGATGACCGTTTTGCAGGAATGACCTTCGTTCTTACAGGAACACTTCCAACGCTTAAACGTGACGAAGCAAAAGCAATGATCGAAAGCTTCGGAGGAAAAGCTTCGGGTTCAGTTTCAAAGAAAACAACCTATGTCCTCGCAGGTGAGGAGGCAGGTTCAAAGCTTACAAAAGCGCAGGAGCTTGGAATCAGCATAATAAGCGAAGAAGAATTTCTTAATATGCTTAAATAATCGAGTAGGAGGCTGCCCATTAATTGAGCAGCCGACCTCTCACACCACCG
>JBJEQP010000082.1:0-1989 GCA_051881815.1 Oscillospiraceae bacterium
GCACGGTGGTGTGAGAGGTCGGCTGCTCAATTAATGGGCAGCCTCCTACTCGATTGCAGGAAAGGATAATATCATGAATTAAACGTTAGGAAAAAGTAGTAATACTAAGGAAACGCTGATTAATACGTTTCTGCCGTTTTTCAAAATGTCCTCAAATGCGTAAACTCGTACATTTTTCAAAACGGCTCTCCGAACGCTTCGCTTTAATCAGCTTTTTCCTAATATCAAATCAACCGTAAGACTAAATCCTCGGATATAATAATCCAATTCTGCGTCAGGCTCCCTTGAAAGGCATACAGCCTTACTGCGGTCGCCATCCTTGACTTGGATTATTCTATCTGTCGGCTTTGTCTATAGAACGATTTGATATTAGTATAAACAGAAAAAGTAAGGGAAGGGAATTATTTATGTCAATATTTGATTTGCTTACAATGTTAGGCGGACTTTGTTTGTTTTTGTTCGGTATGAACATTATGGGACAGGCGCTTGAACGCCGAGCAGGCGGACAGCTCCATTCCATTCTCGGCAAGCTCACCAAGAATAAGGCAGCAGGCTTTTTAACGGGGCTGGGCGTAACATCAATAATCCAAAGTTCTTCGGCAACAACTGTAATGGTAGTTGGGTTTGTAAACTCGGGTATAATGACCTTGAAACAGGCGATCAATGTCATAATGGGTGCAAATGTAGGTACGACCGTAACAGCATGGATATTAAGTCTTGGCGGTATCGACAGCAATGCTCCTGCTATGCAGATTTTAAAGCCTACTTCATTTACTCCTGTTCTTGCACTTATAGGAATTGTATTTTATTTGTTTTGCAAAAGTGATAAAAAGCATGACAACGGACTCATTCTTCTTGGATTTGCAACTCTGATGTTCGGGATGGATACAATGTCGGGGGCAGTTGCGGGTCTTGCAGATGTGCCCGAATTTACAAAAATTCTGCTTATGTTTGAAAATCCTATACTTGGTGTACTTGCAGGAGCAGTACTTACAGGCGTTATACAGTCAAGCTCAGCTTCTGTCGGAATTTTACAGGCACTTGCGGCAACAGGCTGTGTAACCTACGGCGCAGCTGTACCGATCATTATGGGACAGAATATCGGCACTTGTGTAACCGCTGTTTTATCGTCGGTGGGTGCTAACAAAAATGCAAAGCGCGCGGCATTTGTGCATCTGTCATTCAATGTTATCGGTACTGTTGTATGGCTGACGGTATTCTGTATAGTAAATGCTGTATTCAGTCCTGCACTTCTCGGAAAAGCCGCAAGCCTTGCCGGAATTGCGGCGGCTCATACGGCATTCAACATCTTATGTACAATGCTTCTTTTACCTATGACAGGACTTCTTGAAAAGCTTGCGCTCACGGTCATTCGTGACGACAAAACAAAAGAAAAATTCGCAGAACTTGACGAAAGACTTCTTGCCACACCGTCAGTCGCATTGCAGCAATGTAAAACCACGGTTCTTGAAATGGGTATGCTTGCAGCCGAAGGAATAGAGCTCTCACTTGAAGTTATTGATAATTACGATCCGGAAAAAATCAGCAAGGTCAAATATCTTGAAGATAGATCGGATAAGTATGAGGATATTATCGGCGAATACCTCGTGAAGCTCACCGGTCACAGAATAAGCGAGGCAGATGCGCTTGAATCTACAAAGCTGCATAAAATGATCGGAGATTTTGAGCGTTTGTCCGATCACAGCGTAAGCATAACAGAATCTGTACAGGAGCTTAAGGATAAGAATATTAAATTCTCTCCGCAGGCTGAAAAAGAGCTGGGGGTTCTTATATCTGCCGTAAAGGAAATATTAAGCATTACCAAAAAAGCGTTTGAAACCAATGATGTTGAAGCCTCTATGCGTGTAGAACCTCTTGAACAGGTAATAGATGAACTTAAAGAAAAGCTCAGAACAAGTCATATACACAGACTAAGTAAGACCTGCAAATAAAAGTCAAGCCCTCAAAGAGTGAATTTACAAATAATTC
>JBJEQP010000083.1:0-228950 GCA_051881815.1 Oscillospiraceae bacterium
TTGCGTATCTGGAGGATTTTCTGAAATCCGATTATGACAGGATTCGTGAACAGGAGCAGCTCCGTATTCAGATCGAGAATTATCACAACGGTCTTGAACCGCAGGAAGATGGTACATACAAGGCAGAGCCTGAACCTACAGCGGAGAGAAATGCGGAGTTTGCATATCTGGATATGCGTGAGGAACAGCGCAGGAGAGCAGAGGAACAGCGCCGAATGTTTGAACAACAGAAAGAACGGGAACACCGAAAGAGATATATCAGTTATTCCCGTTAAAACATAAATCGTGACTGCAATCACGATACAAGCACAAGAAAGGATGTAACAAAATGAAAAAGACAGTATTAAGTGAACTTAATGAAAAGTACAGGGAATGCCCTGTGCGGACAAACAGCTATTTTATCGACGGAAAAGAATACATAGTTCACAGTCATTTTGTGGGCAGCAAGGATATTGACAATGTGATATCATCAATCGCATTTATCCGTGCTATGTCCGAGGTACTCAAAATGTCTGAAAAAGCTGCGTAATTTATTGCTTTAAAGCATTGCCAAATCCGATATTCTATGGTATAATAAGAGTATCGGATATGGCTGCTTTGGAACAGAAAGGAGTTTTTAATATGCCAAAGCAGACAATTTACAATGCAGGGATCTATGTCAGACTTTCCAAGGACGATGAGAGAGCAGGCGAATCCCTGTCGATAGAAAACCAGAAGCGTATTCTCACAAGCTATGTTACCGAGCAGGGCTGGAACATCATTGATATTTATGTTGATGACGGTTACAGCGGCACAAATTTTGACCGCCCGAGTGTAACACGTTTGCTTGAAGATGCTAAAACAGGAAAGATCAATCTTATCATTGTTAAGGATTTATCCCGTTTCGGGAGAAACTACATTCAGGTTGGACAGTACATCGACTATATTTTCCCGACATATAATATCCGTTTTATCGCCCTGAATGATAATGTGGATACCGCAAATGCAGATACAATGGCTATGGATATGATGCCCATAATGAATGTATTCAATGAGTGGCACGCTGCCAATACGTCCAAAAAGATTCGGGCTGTTATTGAATCTAATGCGAAGTCGGGAAAATATCGCTCAACATTTGCGGCATACGGATATTCAAAAGGCACAGACGAATTAAGGCTGCCTGTTGTTGATGAACCCGCTGCAAGCATTGTACGTCGGATTTTTGCTGAACGTTCTCAAGGCATTAGCCCTCGTCATATTGCTGACAAACTCAATGCTGAAAAAATTCCTATTCCGTCAGATTATCAATATGCAAAGCTCGGTAAACCCAATCCACGCAAGACAGCGCATCTATGGTGTACAAAGACAGTCAAGCAGATACTTAATAACCCGATTTATCTCGGAAATCTATATCAGCTTCGCTCAACTACAGTATCCTATAAAAACCACAAAGTCGTAAAAAAAGACAAGGAAGATTGGATAGTCATTGAGAATACCCATGAGCCGCTTGTTTCTCAGGAATTATGGGACAAATGTCAGGAGATTGCCGAATCGGTAAGTCAGGGCAAAAGAACGAAAAAAGGAGAAACAATGCCTTTGAGTGGACTTATGTATTGCGCTGATTGCGGAGAAAAGATGCGTTTGGGTACTAATAATACCACGAACGGCAGTAAAAAGCTGCCGAGAAAGTACATTCGCCACAATTATCAATGCGGAGCATACAGTCGTTTCGGAAAATTCTACTGCACAAGTCATTATATCAAGATGAAGGATATAAATGCTGTTGTTCTTGCGGATATTCGGTCAATGGCTGAACTTGTTGTTGAGGACGAAGAATCGGCAAGACAGAGATTCCTTTCAGAGAAAGCTAAACTTAATGAACGCCAGACTGCCAATGAAGAGAAGCGTCTGCGCGACAGCAAGTATCGTCTTGAAGAATTAAAAAAGCTGATGCCTTCAATTTATGAAGATAAGGTTCTCGGAAAGATACCCGAAGAGGTTTGCGTAAATCTTTTGGAAAAGTACCAGTCAGAGCAGAAGGCGTTGTCCGCAGAGGTGGAAGAGCTTGAAGCGAAACTGTCTGCTGTAAAGCAGGACGAAGAAGATGTTGAGGAGTTTATTCGCCGCTTGAAGAAGTACACCGATGTGCAGGAACTTACCCGTGAGATGTGCTTGGAGCTGATCGAATACATCACTGTTGACGAGTATTCCGCCGACAGACCGAGGGATATTCATATTTACTACAAGTTGCTGGATAAGCCTTTGAAAGACAAGCGCAGGCTTGATACCGCCATTACAAAATAAACCGCTTCGTTTGGCGGTTTTCATTCGATGTTAAATTGTGTGTCCTTATGGGATATTGAATACTCAAAATATCTATGCTCATGTACTTGAAGAGGCGAATAATAGAATAGCCGATACACTCGGAGATGTTCTGTTCACCTCAAAAATCAAAAAAGATGATCAGGACAAAAAGGATAATAAAAATATTGCAGGATAAAAAATAAAGCAGTTTCCAAATGAACGGAAGCTGCTTTAAATTTTTACTTTTTCAGAGTAAAAAAGATATATTTATTGCTTGGAAAAACAAGGGCATTTTGCTGTTTTATTACGGTTTATAATGCAATATTTTATATCGTTAGTGCCCTAATAGTGCCCTATGTCTTATTTTTAGTAAAAAAATAAGCCGTCTGAAATCCATCAAACGGCTATTCTACGTTGGTTGCGGAGGCTGGATTTGAACCAACGACCTTCGGGTTATGAGGTGCGTATTTTTGCTTTAGTGTCCTTTTGTAATCTTCAACAAACGGCTATTTTGCGTTGTTTTCCCGACTTCAACCTTTTGTCTGCTTTAGTCCAAAATGGCGCACAAAAATATAAATGGCGCACAAATAGCGCACAAAAAACCTGCTCCTTTCCGTTTCATTTCTCTATAAGATAACCTCGTTCTTTTGCCACATACTTGACATTTTCAAACAGATTAATTGCACATATATCATCATACAGCGTTTTTCGCTCAACGTCTATATTATAATCACGGTTCAGCTTGTCCGTTATTTCTTTGAGTGTCAAAGCTTTATCCGCATGTATAAGCATATTATACACAGCTAACACCCTAATTTGTCTATCATGCCCCCTCATTTGTCCACCCCTGCTTCTGTCAAATCATCCTTTTGCTTTATTGCTAAAATACGCTCCTCTCCCTTCGTTATTTCATCGTCAAGTGTTTTTGTAATCATTTCAATTGTTCCGATTAACGCCCTTAACGTTAAGGCTACCTCCGTGCCTATTTCATCGTATGCGGCAGCGGCTTTTGCAATAGCATTTATCTGTTCTATGTACCAATGAGCCATAGCAAATTCGTTATTAACAGCGCCCATTGCCTTACTGTATGCGTTATACTCTCCGATGCGTTCGTTCCAGTATGCCGCCAGCTCTTCTTTGTTGCACTTCTCCTTCTCTTTTCCAGCAAAGTAATGTATAAGGCTTTGCTCAAGGGCGTATTGTGTAGCAGGATCCGCTTCACGGTAACGCTGTATAAATTCCTGTTTACTCATTGATTTTTTCTTGTTTGACATGCTGATTTTTCCTTTCTTATATTGACATTTTGGGAATAACAAGTTATAATAATATTGCCAAGATTTCTTAAGCGCAGATGTCCCACGTCTAAAACGTTTCGCAGCGTCCAACGTGGGACATTTTGCTTTTGGTCTTATGTGTTCGCTTTTGTGGACATCTTAGGAATTTAATATAACATACTTGACATTTTGGAGCAGGTCGACTATAATTGAAGTGACCCTGTTCCGTGTGGGTTTTGCGGCTCTTACATTTCACTTGGCGGTGGATTATGTAAGAGCCTTTCCTTATGCAATAGAGAACCGCTTGCTTATTGTCGGCTTGCAAAACTCCGCATAGAGTTCAGCGTGTGCCTGCTTGAATGCTGCGCTGTCAAATCTGTTTGACTTGACTTCCTTATAACGCACCTTAAAGCAAGACACCGTGATTTCGTTCACGCCCTGGGCGCTCATTTCGTTTTTGACTTCGTCCTTGGCTGCTTCCATTTCTGCGGTCAGTTCGTCAATCATTGTTTGCAAAGTCTTGATGTTCTCAACCTTGCTTGTAAGTTCTGATGTACTCATTGTTTTTACCTCCGTGTTTTTTATTTTGGGGTAATTCTCAACCCTGTGATTATATTATATCACTAGTATCTAGTGATTTCAATACACATAATCACTAAATTATAGTGGTTTGTATTGTGCATTTTTTCACTTGAAATTAGTGGTTTTTTGCTATATAATATAATTAAGAAAGGCGGTGGTAATATGCCTGTACAGTATAAGATTGACGTTATAGCAGCATTAAAAGCTGCAGGTTATACCTCAACACGTATTCGCAAAGAAAAGTTAATAGGGGAGGCTACAATGCAGCGATTAAGGCATAAACAAAGTGTGTCGTACGAAGTACTCGCCAAACTTTGTGAGCTTCTCAACTGTCAGCCCGGGGATATACTTGAATATGTCCCCGACGAACCCCAAACAGAATAAAAGAGTTGAGCAGGTTTGCCGATTGGTTGACCTGCTCAATTTTTATATATGCCCCTATTTGCAATTAAAACGGCGTTTTTAGCCACTTTGATTTTTATAGGGTAATTTCATATCGAACACCCCAAAATCTATTTAAAGGGCAGTTCCGTTTGAATTTCAGCGATCTAGAAGTTTGCAATGCCCTCTGCTGTAATTCCGTCCCATTCTTCAAACATATAAGGATGCTTAAAGCACATGTCAAGTATATCCGTTAAAGTATCAAACTGCTGTAAATACTCGTTTCCGTTAAGCTGTACAGCTTCAAACGCCGTACCCCTTACAAGCCGAGCTTCCTCTCCTTCGAATTTTTCAGCAGCTTCTAAAGCGTATTTTCCTGCGAGCCTTGCCATTGTGTAATTGTGTTCGTCCTTTGCCTTTTTTATCATGTCAACATATTCGGCAGGGCGCATAATTCCGCTTTTGAGAAGTTCAAGTGCCTGCGCATCAATACTCTTAGCAGCCACACCAAACAATTTGTCAGTTTCCGCCGATAATTCACGGCGGATTGCAGCAACTTCTCTCTTGACCGTTTCGGGCTTGTTCCGCTGGAGGGTTTCCCATTCGTGCTTTGCGGTAACATAATCCGCTTCGGCTCTCGCAGATCTTGCTGCATATTCGGGTGTTACAATACCAACTCTGCGAGGGTATGCCGCAAACTCCTTTTGAGCTTTATTAAAAGCCGTTTCTTTTTCGCTGTATTCGGCAGCCGCAGCCTTTACAATGTCGTTTAATCTCTGTGCATATTTGTTCAATTCACTCATTTTTTCAATACTCCTTTAAATTTTTTTGATAATAGCCTTTTCTCTTTGTTCGCTCTTTGTTCGTCCTTGCTTCATCCGTGCTACATCCGTCTGCTGCCACGTATTTTTCCATTGTATTCTATCCCCCTTTCCTGCATGATCTCAAAAATTTCTGTTCTTGAGATCTCTCTGTTTTTCATCCTTCGGAGTGCCGGGTGTCCGTCCATCATGTAGCCGTCCATAACAGCTTTTATTGCCTCGTCAATAAGACATTCGTCATGATAATGCCGTGACGCCATACGCCCCGAAGATGATTGTATCGGTTCCACCGCCTTTCCGCATATCCTGCATAAAGTCGGGTGTGCGGCTTTGTTGCGCTCGTAACGCCTTCTTTGCAGCTTAAGTCTTTGGTTTTCCGTCATTGTTTCCACCGTCCTTTACATCTGATTAAAAAAATCAAAATCAAGCTCCTCGAAGTCAAGCTCTGCGCCAAGCTCTGCCAATGCCTCGTCGAGAAATTCAAAGTCACGCTCCGAAATATCAATCAGATTGGAAGGGAACTTGTCGCCGTTCACCGGTTCATCACCGCTTCCCCGACCATTCCTCGACTGTTCCTCGACTGTTAAAGCGTGAGCCCTGCGAAATATGCCGCCGCTTTTTTCAAGTTCTCTTGCTTCGTACTGGCTTCAAGTTCTGTTCGTTCATCGTCCACCCCCTCTCTAATTCAAAATATAACGCCTGTTTCACCCTTTAAGTCGGTAATTCTTGTTTATATCCTTGCCGATCTGAATGGCGTATTCTTTCGCCCTCTGCTTTATCCTGCCGCCGAGTGCTTCGCTTATCCCGATAATATTATCAATCGACAATTCAGAAGAGATTATGGTAACAAGGTTGTTTCTGTAACGATAATCAATGATGTCAAGTGCAAGGTTTATATCGGCATTTGTAACACCTGCGCCGCTGCAGGTTTTGAATAGATCATCAATATAAAGCAGCGGAACATTTTTAAAGGCTGCAATTTCGAATTCAATGCTTTCATCATCGGAAAACTTTTTCAACTTCTTGGCGTTTTCTATCCAAGTGAATAACCTTGCTTCTTTCTGCTGCTTATGCACACGGTTTATAAGAGCAGCTGAACATAGATGCGTTTTACCTGCTCCACTCTGACCGCCTATAAACAGCCATTTATCACCGCCATTTATTGTGAATGATATAACCGTGTCTAAAATTCGCTTTTGCCATTCATCCGAAACAACAAAGCTTTCAAAGCTGTACTGGGTCAATCCGCTTTGACGGAGAAGCCGAAGCGTGTTTCGTATAGCATCACATTTAACGCAAGCCTTCGTGACTATTTCGCCGCCCTCGCCTACGGTGTATATGTACCCCCTATTAAGGCATACAGGGCAGTTATAGCCGTCTGCGGCGTTTAGGTTACCTGCAAAGCTGTTAAGGCTCTCACAGCGCTTTTGTGACTGTTCCTCTTTAGAAAGTGACTGCATATTTCGACTTTTCGCCAGTTTCAACGCTTGGCTGTACAGCTCCATTCCGTTCGTTCCGTCCATTGTTTTCATCGTCCTTTCTTATCCATTTTTTAATTGTGAGATAATGGTTATTATATTTCTTGCCTTTTTGCTCTATGTATTCGTCAAGTTTAAGGATATATAAATCGGTTTTGCTTTCGCCGTATTCGTTTATAAGCTTTTCGTGCTGTTCATCTGTCAACAATACATGCGAAAATTCACCAAAAGGCTTTTTGGGGGGCATGGCGGCGGTCGTTTCCCCCTCTCCTCTACCCTTATCTATACTAACCTTATCTAACCTAATCTTATCTATACTAATCTGTGTATCCATGTTGGAAACATTCTGTATACAAAGTGTATACGCCTTGTTTTCGTCAACATCAAGCTGTTCGAGTTCCTGCTTGTGAATGGTCGCTTTGTATCTGTCGCCTTGTATGTAATTGTGGATTTTCCAATGCTTTATAACAACAATTCCACTTTCAAAGGGTATAACATACTGTTTTGATATAAGCATTCGTAAATCTTCATCGGCGGCGCAGATCATACGCTGAATTTTTTTAGGATTGTTTATAAATCCATCATCGTCAGCTCTCATAGACAAGTGAAAATATAACGCCTGCGTTGACAACGGCATATCTAAAAACATATCGCTGTCAATTATTGATTTTGCAAACATTCGTTTTTCAGCCATTTACACACCGCCTTAAATCTTCACAGAAACAGGCTTTATGCCGCCGTATGAAACGGTATCTTCTGCAGGCTTCAATGTGTTGCTGTTAAGGTATTCGATAAGCTTATCGACATTTACAAGGTATCTTTTGCCCGATCTGACAGCAACTATTTCACCGTTCAGAACCTTCTGCCGAACCCAATGCTTTGGAAGTCCAAGCAAAACGGCTGTTTCGTCGATTGTTTTCATTGTTGGAATGCTTGTGTGTATCGTGCAGTTATGCACAAATTCTCTGTTTAATTCATTCATATTTACTCCTTGCTGACCTGCTCAAAATGTGATATAATATTTGAGCAGGTATTTTCCACTTGCTTTAGGCTTTCTGCTGTGTTCCTCGCCAAAGGGCAGCGGAGAGCCTTTATTTTTTATTGTTTGGGGTCGCTACTGCACTTAAATTCGCTTTTTTCTCATAAAAGCGCCTATTATGTTCTTTCACCTTGTCTTTGTTTGCATCTCTCCATTTCTTTTGATACTCCCTACGAGCTTCAATAATTTTTCGTTCTTCGGGTGCAACCGCTGAAAGATCAATCACAATAAATTCTCCTTTCGATATAAAATTATTTTTCTTTTCTCTTGACTTTAGCAACTTTCGTTGCTATAATTATAATAACACAAAAAGAAAACAAAAGCAAGAGTTTTTTCTTATTTTATATCAAAAGCAACAATGTTTTACAAGGAGGCTTTTTCCGTGTCAACAGAGAAAAATATATTTGCAAAGAATTTAGATGATCTAATCAAAGAACATAACTACACACACCAAGACGTCGCAAAAGGTGTTGATGTGACAAGGCAAGCTGTCGGGAAATGGGTAAAAGGCGAAAGTGTTCCCGATGTACTCACGGCAGGCAAGCTCGCAAAATTTCTCGGAGTGTCCGTTGACTATTTGGCAGGAAATAGTGAAATTAAATCAACAGATGTTCAAGTGCAATCCGTTTGTAAATTTACGGGATTGGATGAAAGTGCAATAGAAAATATTATAAACCGCACAAGTTGCCCCGAACCGATATATGACAAAATAACAAAAACAAATATTTCTCGAACTATATTTACTCCACAGTATTACGAAAGCAATAGAACAGTATTAAATAGAATTTTTTCCTGCTCTTGGTTTTGGGACATAGTTTTAAATTATGTGATAATGTCTGAATTGCAAGAAAAATCATTTGAATATAAAAAGAATTATGATGCAGTTTGTCAAGCCTTACAAGAGGGAAAAAGCGTTGATAAAATATATAACATTGCTCAAAAATCAATGCAGCATTGCAATGATATTGACGTTGCACGATATTCAGTAACAAGACTAATCGAAAAAATAAGTGATATGTTTGATAACCGCAACAACACCGAAGATATTAATATCAAAGCTGATAAAAACAATGATTTACCATTTGACTTATAAAAGGAGGCTTTGAACAATGGCAAACATAACACCAAGAAAGAATAAAGACGGCGTGATCACCTCATACACAATACGAGTATATCACGGCTATGACGGAGCAGGTAAACGCCTAAAGCCTTATACTATGAGCTGGAAACCTGCTCCGGGAATGACCGCAAAGCAGATTGAAAAGGAATTAAACCGCCAAGCCGTACAATTTGAGGAACAATGCCGAGCAGGTTATGCCCTCGACAACCGCCAAACGTTTGCAGAATATGCCGAATATGTATTGAAATGCAAAGCCGACAGCGGAACCAAGCGGAGAACCATAGAACGATACACCGCATTACTGGGGCGCATAAACGCAGGTATAGGACATATAAAGCTCGCAGACCTGCGCCCACAGCACCTTAACAACTTTTATTCACAGCTGCGGCAGGCAGGAATACGGCAGAACGCTTCAACAGCAACGCCGATAGTTGACTTGAAAGCTTTTCTGAAGGAAAAAGGCATCACTAAAATACAGCTTTCGGAAGCGTCGGGCATATCTCTGACAACGCTTTCAACCGTCTTCAAAATGGGAAGTATCAGCGGAGCGAACGCCGCCAAGATCAGCAAGGCATTAAAAACGCCCACAAAGAAGCTTTTCAGAGTTGAACAGGACAACCGCCCTTTATCCGAAAAGACCGTCAGAGAGCATCACCGTTTGATCTCGCTCATTCTCTCGCAGGCTGAAAAGGAAATGATCGTGCAGTATAACGCCACCGAAAAGGTTATAAACAAGCCTAAAGCCGAAAGCAGCACCGAGGTAAATTATTTGGAACTGTCCGACCTTGAAAGAATAAGGGAGTGTTTAACAAAAGAACCGTTCAAATGGCAGGTTCTCGCCCACCTGCTCATCGTTACCGGCTGCCGCCGTGGAGAGATCGCAGGCTTGAAATGGAATGCAATAGACTTTGACAAAGGCACTTTGCATATTTACAACAACCTGCTCTACTCGGAAATAATAGGCGTTTATCAAGATACGCCCAAAACGGCAACATCTGACCGCTATATACGTTTGCCGAATGAAACAATAGAGCTTTTAAGGGAATATAAGGCGTACTGGGATAACTTCCGCCGTGACTGCGGTTCTGAATGGCACAGCTTTGTCAATATAAAGAACAGCAAGGGCATCGAACAGTCCGAGCGTGCAGACTTCCTTTTTGTGCAGGACAGCGGCTCAAATGTCGGTTACCCTATGCACCCCGACAGCATAACAGACTATTTCAAGAAGTTTTCCAAAAAATACGACCTTCCGCACATTAACCCCCACGCCTTCCGCCACACTCTCGCATCGGTTCTCTGTCAGAGCGGCGTTGATATTGTCACTATAAGCAAATGGTTAGGACATAAAAGCGTTACCACAACGATGAACATATACGAGCATATACTCGAAAACGGCAGGGAGCAGGTCGTCAACTGCGTTTCGGACGTTATCCTCGGGAAAGGCAAGGCAGCAGACAAACAGGCATAAAAAAAGCGCCTGCAAAAGCGTTCCTGCTTTGCGGCGTTTTCTGTAACCTCTTGTATTCTTTAATGCGTTTTAATTGCAATGGCGCACAAACGGCGCACAAAACCGAATTTTTGATATAAAAAAATAACCGTCTGAAATTCATCAAACGGCTATTCTACGTTGGTTGCGGAGGCTGGATTTGAACCAACGACCTTCGGGTTATGAGCCCGACGAGCTACCGAGCTGCTCCACTCCGCGATATAAAATCAATCCCTACAAGAAAAATCAATTCATCTCTCATTGAGATTGCTTAATTATTATAGCACAATTAAAACCACTTGTCAACCCCTTTTTTCAAAAAATTATTATTTTTTTATTTCACCAAAAATTTCAATAGTTTATCACCTATAAGAAGACATTTTTCGTCAACAGTTGACATTTTGGGCTGTATATGGTATAATTTATTATGTAAAATTGTGTCCAAAAGTTTTCTGTATTCATAAATGTTTCTAAGGAAACGCTGATTAATACGTTTCTGCCATTTTTCAAAACGGCGAAACGAACGCTGCGCTTTAATCAGCGTTTTCCTAATGCAGAAAATTATACATTTATACCGTAGCTGTTCTTCTGCTCTGCTGCGTATGACTATTTTTGAAAGGAATGTATATCAGAATGGTCGCTTATTACGCCATTTCATCTATGCTGG
The DNA here is from genome assembly GCA_051881815.1 of Oscillospiraceae bacterium. Classification (GTDB taxonomy): domain Bacteria; phylum Bacillota; class Clostridia; order Oscillospirales; family Ruminococcaceae; genus UMGS363. The sequence continues at coordinate 11,132 of JBJEQP010000083.1, forward strand.
CTTTTGCAAGCTTTATGCTGTTCCTGATATTCTCTGACGGAAAAAACATAAATGCATATATGATGCTTTTTTCCATCCTGTTGCTTGCCTCAAACGGCGGCTATCTCGCAATTTCACTTTCAAGCACATTAAGCGAAGCGATCCTTGCCAACAAGATAAGCTATCTCGGCGGCTGTTTCATTCCGCCTGTTCTTATAATGATCGTTCTGAATATCTGTAAGCTTAAAACGCCAAAGTTTTTCCACATTGTTCTGACCCTATACAGCATAATCGTATACTCTTTTGTTCTGACAGCAGGTTACAGCACGATTTACTACAGTGATGCTTCGCTCATGCGTTATAATGGTGCAAGCGTACTGAAACGAAGCTACGGTCCGTGTCATATTTTATTTTCGATACTGCTTTACGGCTGCCTTCTCCTTCTGATCGGAATTGTTGTTTATACTATTATAAAAAAGAAGGATGTTTCATCGAAAACTATCTTTATGCTTATGCTTCTCGGAGTCGGTATGCTCGCTATTTTTGTGACAGTTCGTCTTTTTAGTCCATTGATCGAAGGGATGCCTGCCGCTTTTGTATTTGTAAGCTTTGTGCTTCTCTATTTGAACAGAAAGCTCTCACTTTATGATGTTGAAACCGGTATAATGAAATCTTTAAGCGATCAGACGACCTACGGTTATATCATCATTGATAAAACTAAACACTATCTTGGCTGCAACAATGCTGCCAAGAAGATACTTCCGGCGCTAAAAAACTGCGGCGTGGACAAGCTTATAAAGGAAATATCCATTCTTGAGGCTGTCCCCTGCCTTTCCGGCTCGATAAGCGACAATGGCGTTTGGGATTTTGAAAAAGACGGACGTTACTACGAATGCCGTATTGAACGCACAATGCACAAGAAAAAGCATATCGGCTACATTATTGAAATGCGTGACAACACCGAAAAGCACGACTACCTTGGCCTTATGTTCAGCTACGCAGATGAGCTGAAAACGCAAGTCGACAAACAGACTGCACATATTAAAAGCATCCAGAACAAGATCATCCTCTCAATGGCTGATATGGTCGAAAACCGCGACAACAACACAGGCGGCCATATCAAACGCACGAGCTATGTTGTAAGCATTTTTATCGACACTATAAAGCAGCATCATCTTTTGAACATGACCGACCAATTCTGCGATGATGTTATCAAAGCCGCACCTATGCACGACCTTGGAAAGATCGCTGTCGATGACGCAATTCTGCGAAAGCCCGGACGTCTGACGGATGACGAATTTGAAAAGATCAAGACCCACGCCGAGAAAAGTGCAGAGCTTGTCGAAGGCATCCTGCGTGGCGTTGAAGAAGAACATTTCGTAAATACAGCCGTAAATGTTGCACGCTGCCACCACGAAAAATGGAACGGAAAAGGCTATCCGCAGCATCTCTCCGGCGATGACATTCCTCTCGAAGCAAGAATCATGGCTGTTGCAGATGTTTATGACGCTCTTGTCAGCAGAAGATGCTACAAAGAACCGATGAGTTTTGATGAAGCAAATCAGGTAATGCTCGATTCAATGGGCTCACATTTTGACCCGGCAATGCAAAAGGTCTATGAACTGAGCCGTGAAAAGCTTGAAAACTATTACAGGGAGAATGACGTTCCCGTTATGCAAAGCTGATCGGCGAAAAAAGTTAAAAATATATTAAATCGTTGCAAAACCGATGTTTTTGTGATATAATAGATTCTGCGAGCTTTTTTGCTGTCTTTCTGCCGTCAGGAAAGCCGCAAAAGCTCCGCTATTGTATTGTATCCCGAAAGGGAATAATAACAAGGAGGATTTATTCTATGAAAAACAAACAAAAGATCGCCCGTATCGTAATTATGGGCCTGCTTACGGCAATACTTGTCGTAATGTCATTCACACCGCTTGGTTATCTTAACATCGGACCGCTTTCGATCACACTCAACATAATACCTGTTGCGATCGCAGCGATGACAATGGGACCTGCCGGAGGTGCAGCTGCGGGAGCTGTTTTCGGACTCACAAGCTTTCTCCAATGCGTTGGCATAGGTCTTCCAAGCCCATTCGGTGTCGCACTTTTCGGCATCAGTCCGCTGTTCACCATAATCACCTGTTTTGTACCGAGAATACTTGACGGATTTCTCCTCGGATTTCTTAACAGATTTGTTTCAAAGGTTTCCAACAGCATTGTTTCAAGCTTTGTAACAGGCTTTGCTGCCGCTCTGCTCAATACATTATTCTTTATGACAGCTCTTATGGTATTGTTCGGAAATACTTCACTCATAATGGATATGCGCGGAGAGATGAACGTTATCGCATTCATGTGCGCATTTGTGGGAGTAAATGCAGTATTTGAGATACTCGCTTCAACGATCGTTACAGGAGCAGTCGGAACGGCGCTTCTCAAAGCAAGACTTATTCCCGATTTCAATAAAACCGAAGCATAAGGAGCATCGCTATGATCTTGGCAATTGATGTAGGAAATTCAAATATAGTTATCGGCTGCTGCGAGAACGGAAAGATCGCTTTTTCCGAAAGGATATCCACCGCGCGCGAAAATACAGCGCTTGAATATGCGATCTCGTTCAAGACTATCCTCGAGCTTTACAACATCAAGCAAGAGGAGATCGACGGCGCAATAATCTCATCCGTAGTTCCGTCCGTGACCACAACGATCAAGCTTGCTGTAAAGAAAGTCGCAGGCGTTGACGCAAAGATCGTCGGTCCCGGAACAAAAACGGGGCTTAATATCGTGATCGACAACCCTGCACAGCTTGGCAGCGACCTTGTTGTTGACGCAGTTGCAGGCATCTCGGAATATCCTCTGCCGCTCATAATTTTTGATATGGGAACGGCAACAACAGCCTCGGTCATCGACAGTAAGGGCAGCTATCTCGGAGGAATGATAATCCCGGGCGTGAACATTTCCATAAACGCTCTGACGGCAGGAACATCACAGCTTCCGAAGATAAACCTTGAACCGCCGAAGAAAATGATCGGCAGCAATACCGTTGACTGCATGAAAAGCGGTATCATCTTCGGTCAGGCATCAATGATCGACGGCGTTATCGACAGATTTGAAGAAGAGCTCGGTCAGAAATGTACGGTCATCGCCACAGGCGGACTTTCAGGCAGCATAATCCCCTACTGCAAGCGAAAGGTCATCCACGATAAAGACCTGCTATTAAAGGGTCTTATAAAGATCTACGAAAAAAACAAATAAATAAAAAAGCAGAAGTCAGACAGTTTGAATTCAACCGTCTGACTTCATTTTTTATTGATTTGTGAGCTTATCCTTTAAAAGCTTCAGCCACTCGGGAACATATTCACCGCTGAATATAATTTTTCCGTTACGATACTCCCCAACGTCAACGAAGCCGTTCTCATTATCATAAAAATGCACTTCATCACAAAAAGGCAGTATGCTTATCAGATCTTCAAATCGTTTTTCATAACGTCTTTTTACATCAATATCAGGGATATCGTGACCGCCTTTCCTTACACGGTTGTTTATACGGATGATGCTTTCATCTGCGGAGCTTATGCCGACATAATACAGACGGATATAATAATTCTTTTCACGGGCAGAACTGATAGTGCGCAAGGTTTTTTTGCCCGACAATGTTGTTTCTTGTGTGAAATTGATACCTTTTGAAAGGCAGTCATCTATTATCTTTACAGCTTCTTTACCGCCTTTGAGCTTATCTCCGCCCAATTTTGCGGTGATGCTGTCAGTATCTATCACAATACCGAAATCATTATACTCACCGACAAGAACACCTGTTAAGCTGCTCTTTCCGACTCCATCCAAACCGCCGATTATTGTATATTTTTTCATTTGCTTTTATCCTGCCTTTCTGTAATGAACTGCTCAATCAGCATATTTTAATTCTCCATATCAATTTATTTTCTGTCCCTGGTTCCACAATTACACCCGTTGTAAAATAATTACGCATTATTATTAATTTCCATTTGCAGATCAGATTATCTCCAATTGGAATTTGACGGTCTTATAGTTTATTCTTATCTATCCGCATAATCCACCCCAAACCTCGATTTACTATAAGCGGCATTATCCTATGTGCAATCTGCAAAGAGATATACCATATTGGAACAAACATTATTATTTTCAACAATACTGATTTAGCAAACGTTGTAATCAAGAAACCACAAAGCACATAAAATATATATCCACCGAGTGCATCGAAGAACAAACACAATCCATAATATATTTTTTCGTGTAAAGTTTCTTTTCTAAAAGTATTTGTTTTAATTGTATTATGTCTGGCTGAAATAAAGGCGATTATTATACTTGAAATAAAAAAACCCAATATACAATTGAAGAAATAAAAACTGTTATCCAAATTTCTTGATTCAAAACAACACCTCCATTGGCGACTGATTTTGAATTTCCCAACTAAACAAATGGGAAGTTGTAATATTCATTACAAAAAATATATCTATTCAATCCATTCAAATTCAACATAATCGACAGCCATATCTAAAACTATACTGTCTGAAGACCATAGTTTAATGATTATTGAACAGTATCCTACATTGTGATACAGATACTCTAAAATACTTTTTGGAAGATTAAGCAATACATCTCTTTCTTCCGGTAATTCTATTTCTTTAAATACTCCTGCTTTACGAGAAATTCTGTTAGGTTTATCTCTCATGAACAGGCTGATATCATAAATATCATTCATAAAATGAAAATTTATAATTAAAGACTTTGCAGTAGGGCTAATATTCTTAATAGAATCATGATACGAGATATCATCCTCAAAAACAAAAGTAAGACAGTCCTCTTCCAATTTAATCTCTTTAATTACACAGTCATGAGGAACCGGAATAGTTGGTAATTCATTTGTATTTAAATAATATGTTTCTTTCACTTATCTCATTTCCCCTTTGGCACGAAAAATTAGAATTTAACAAATCGACAAATCTCAATATTATGATTTACCAATTTTCAAAATAAAAAACATCGCAAAATAATTACAAATTATTATAAATTATTGATTCAATCAAATCCTGTATAGCCCAATGTTTCAAGTATCGTATCTCCGTCTTTGATGTCTATTTCTCCGATGTATGATTTATTACAACGATATTCAAACACATATTCAATAATTTGTCGGGCGAAAAAAGGGCGACAAAGGTTTAAGATGATTTCTTCTCCCTTATAAAAACAAATTGAACCTTCCCTTGAGTAAGCATCTATATCCATATTGGGAGCATATCTTGTAAAGTACACTCTCACTTTTAATTTGTTGTTATCTTTTGGAACAAACAAATAATATGAGTAGGGGTAATTGGAAAAATCCTTATCATCAAAATAATAAGCCCATAAATATGTTTCTCCGTTAAAAGTCATCGTTCTTAATTTATCTCTGTTTTTCATTTTAGTTTCCTTGTATAAATTCCGATATATTGCTTTAACCAATTTCCAAAATAACCCCGGCGCAAAACCATTACGCATTACGAATTACGCATTATAAAAAGCGCCGCTCCCATCAAAACTCCGCAAATAAACCCTGCAATAACATCCCGTGGGAAATGCACCCCCGAAAACACCCTTAAAAAAGACATTAACACAGCTATAATAAGTATGATCATACCGATGATCGGAGCTTCAAACGCATAAAGAGCCACCATTCCTATTATCGCAACGCTGAAAACGTGACGGCTCGGAAAAGACTTTCCTTTTGTATTCTTCGGTATAACGGGCGGCATATCAAATACCTCGTAAGGACGAGGAAAATTGACAGCCCTTCGAAAAATGCTCAATATTGCAAAGCTTGCCGCAGGAACTATCACCGCACGAAGCAGAAGCTCCCTTTTCGCAATAAAAAGATAAACAAGCATCGCAGGATATGCCGCAAAAATGATGTACGTCAGCACCTTGTTCAGCACTCCGAGCAGCTTTGTCAGCTTTTCATCCGAGCGGAGCAGTCCCGTCATTTTTTCGTAGGTTTCTTTTGTCACGAATTGTCTCCTTTTCTCATCCGATCAACTTCTGAAATGCCGACGCAAGATAAAGCGAACCCGCAATAACGACCATTCCCTTTTCCCCTGCCAAAGCCATCGCACGGGGAACGGCATCCTTTAGGCTCATCACAGCACCGCTTCGGAACATCTCCTCCAGCTTCGGAGCAAATACCGTCCTCGGCGCAAAACCGTCAACACAGATACCATAGTCGATATATCTCGTCATAAAGCCGAGCGCCGTCTGCCAGTCCTTGTCCTCCATCATTCCGCAGACCATTATTTTCGGCTCACGGTCAACGGTGCGGACAAAATCCGCAAGCGACCTCATCCCGTCAGGGTTGTGAGCGCCGTCGATTATAACGAGCGGAGCATCTGCACGGAGTATCTGACAGCGTGACGGAACGACCGCATTTTTTATGCCGTTATAAACGCTGCTGTATTTAAGCGCCTTGAAACCGTTGCTGCGCAGAACTTCACAGGTTTCCACAGCCGTAAGAGCGTTTTCTATCTGGTGTTTGCCTATCATCTGCGTTTCATAGGCCTTTCCGCAGTAGCGGAACCTGTTTCCCGTTTCGTTGCAGACCTCAATTTTCAGCTTGTCAAGATCGGGCGTTACAAAATCGGAGAGCTTTTCCAGAGCAGTTCCGTGAATGACTATCTCCGCTTCACGCTTCTGATTGCAAGCGAGAACAACGGGACAGCCGTTCTTGATTATTCCTGCTTTCTGTCGGGCGATCTTTTCAATAGTATCGCCGAGGATCTTCGTGTGATCGAGCGAAATAGAGGTTATCACCGAAACAACGGGCTCTTTTATTATATTCGTGCAGTCGAGCAGACCGCCAAGTCCTGCTTCAAGCACAACGATATCACACTTTTTAGCGGCATAGTAAACGAACGCTATCGCATTAGAGATCTCAAACTGCGAGCAGTCAAGGTCAAGCCCGTCGATTATAGGCTGAATCTCGGTAACCACGGCGGCAAGCTCGTCATCGGAAATGTTCACGCCGTTTATTCGTATGCGGTCGTTGTAGACCTTGATATACGGCGAAGTGAACTCCCCTGCCTTGTATCCTGCGTCCATAAGCGCACCTGCGATCATTCGGACGGTCGAGCCTTTTCCGTTAGTACCGGCAACGTGGACAAATTTAAGGCTGTCCTGCGGATTGCCGAGCGCATCCATTATCCGCTTGAAACGTGAAAGATCCGTTACAGCCTTTCCAAGCTTTGAAAAGCTGTTTATATACTTCATTGCATCGTAAATGTTCATTTTCCCGATCTCTTTTCAAAATTATTATATAAGGGAACGCTGATTAGTTAACCGCCGGTTCATATATTTATCCGAAGCATACGAACCGATAATTTGTTATCTCCCAGATAAATTGAAATTAGGTGAAATTAATTTTCAGTATCAGAGTATGAAGCGATAATTTTTATTAATCCAATAATATGATGATTAAAATTATCCAGTTCATCTGCCGGTATCCACAACTCCTGATGATAACTTCTTCCCACAGTTTGAATCTCAAATTGCGAGCAGTACTCATCATCAACTTCGAATTGAGTAACATAACCTTTATGATCTGCTGTACCTTGAGTATTCCATCTTTCAGCTATCTCTTGAGCATACTTTTCGTTTAGTACAGGATAAAAAATAGGTTGCTCCGGTAATCTTGGTGGAAATGCCTTGTAACCACTTTGTTCAATCAGATTTAACTCTGCTGTACCAATTGGTCTGTATAAAACCATACAATCATCTCCTAAACATTAATAAACAACTTCCAATTTATCAAGCATCCGCCAAATTACGCATTACGCATTACGAATTACGCATTATATTATACCACCTAAAACACTATTTGTCAAAACCCTTGACAAACGGAAAAACAAGATATATAATTGTATTATATGATTAGTACAAAATGTTTTAAGGAAGGAGTTGAAGAAGGGAACGCTGTATAACGGCTTTTCCCGGGATAGATGCCGTGGGATTTTAACAACAATACTCCGATATATCTCCAGATAATGGATCATATAATGCTTTCTATCGCTGTCGGCGAGTATAAAGCAGGCGATAAGCTCCTGCCTGTGCGTGAGCTTGCTGCGGAAGCGGAAGTCAACCCGAACACGATGCAGAAAGCACTTTCCGAGCTTGAACGTGACGGACTGCTCTATTCGCAGAGAACTTCGGGTAGATTTGTCACCGATGACGCCGAAAAGATCGCTGCGCTCCGAAGAGATCTTGCAGCCGGGCATATCGAATATTTTCTCAAAAAAATGGAGGAGCTTGGATATTCACGGGAGGCGGCTCTTGAAGCGCTGAAAAACTACACGGAAAACGAGGGAAAGGAAGAAAACGATGTGCAATGAAGCAGGCTCGATTGTCGAGTGTAAAAATGTTATAAAAAAATACGGAAACAAGGTCGCGCTGTATGATTTAAGCATTTCTATAAAAAGAGGCAGGATAATCGGACTCTTGGGCGAAAACGGAAGCGGAAAGACCACCCTTATCAAGCTTCTTGCAGGACTTCTGACTCCGATGTGCGGAGAGATAACCATTGACGGAAAGCCTGTCGGAAAGGAAACAAAAAAGATCGTTTCCTATCTTCCCGAGAGGACCTATCTTAACCCCGACCTTACCGTAAAGGAAGCGATCGGTTTTTTCTCCGATTTTTACAAGGATTTCTCTGCCGAAAAGGCTGAAAAAATGGTCGCAGACCTTGGCATCAATCCTAAAAATCGAATTTGCTCAATGTCAAAGGGTATGCGTGAAAAGATCCAGCTTATCCTTGTAATGTGCCGTGAAGCCGATCTTTATCTCCTTGACGAGCCTATGGGCGGCATCGACCCTGCGGCACGTGATTTCATAATCAAAACAATAATCGGCAATTACAACGAAAATTCGACCCTAATAATCTCAACTCATCTTATCAGCGACATTGAAAATCTCCTTGACGAAGCTATTTTCCTCAAAAACGGCGAGCTGTATCTCCACAAGGAGATCGACGAGATAAGGGAAGAATACGGAAAATCAGTTGACGAACTTTTCAGGGAGGTTTACAAATGCTGATAAAGCTTTTAAAATACGACATTCGTGCCGATTATAAAAAATATGCGATAACTGCAGCGGTCATAATTCTTCTTTCGTTCGCTGTCAGGCTTGCAGACATAAAATTTGGTGACGACAGCAGCGACTGGAACGCACTTTTCCAAATGCTTGTATGGGCATACATAATGCTGTGCGGCGCGGCTCTTATTATGGTTGTTGTTCTTTCCGCTGTGCGTTATCAGAAAAAAATGTTCACCGATGAAGGATATCTTTTGAATACAATACCTGCCGAACCGTCATTACATATCATTTCAACCATAATAACAACATTCCTTTGGGAATATGTGATAGTGGCAGTTGACATTGTTGCACTTATTATTTCCTCCGGCGGAACATCATTCTGGGAAGGCTTTTTGATACCGTTTGAATACCTTTTGGAGCTTGACAGCGAGTTTGCGGTATTCTGCCTTGGGTTCACGGCGATCTATCCTATAACAATGATGCTGACGCTGATATTCACTATCAATTTTGCTCATCTTTTCCGTTCACATAGGGTTATTGCAGGCATCGGCGGATATGTCGGACTTTGCCTTGTAAGTCAGCTTTTATCCTCTGTCGTTTATGCTATCGCAGGAAAGTCAAATATGAACGCCGCAACTGCAAAGATACTCTATGAAAATCCCGATTACATCTCATCTGCCGAAAGCTATCGGACCATTATCCGTGAAATGGCAAAGCTTTCAAACGGAACTTATTTTTCTTCGCTGATCGCAAATATAATCTTTTTTTCGGTGCTTTTCATTATATCCGCTTATATTCTCAAGAAAAAAATCAATCTCGATTAACGCCGCAAACCGCATAAATACGCAATTGCAACCAATAGTTGACAGACTTTTTTGCTCATTTTTAAAAATGCAAACTTGAATGTATTGATAAATTTTTCACACTATGCTATAATTCATATCAAGGTCGGGAAAGAAAACTTGCTTGACATTTTCCCGAAAAACAACAGATTTTTGACATATATTAAAGGAGTATCACAATGAACGTTGAAACAGCTAACAGGCTGCAGAATCTGCGAAAGAAAAACGGCTATTCCCAGGAGGAGCTTGCCGAAAAGATAGGCATTTCCCGTCAGGCCGTTTCAAAATGGGAACGTGCGGAAGCATCTCCCGATACCGATAATCTTATCCTTCTTGCCCGTCTTTACGGCGTAACGCTTGACGAGCTGCTCAATACCGAGAGCGTCCCGATGCCGAACAGTGAAGGCATCTCACTTTCAAAGGACTATTATACAAGCACTTCCGATGACGGCGAGATATATCCCGAGGGTCATCCGAAGTATTCCGCTCCGAACTATGGCGATGTTATGCCCCAAAGTGCCGCAAACGGTGCAGAAAATGTCGGAAGCAGTGCAGGAAGTACTGCAAATTCCGCAAATACCGAGGAAAATGTCGGAAACGGCGAACAGAAGGCTACTGTCGGTGATGTTGTAAAGAGCGTTGCAGGTGCGATCGGTGACGCTATCGACACAACTGCCGCATCTCTCCGTGAGGGAAAGGAAAATGCTCCGAAGGACGGCAGCGACAACGGCAAGTCTTATGCGGACGCATTTGAAAAGAATTTCAAGGATTTCGGCGAGCGAATGAAAACCTTCGGTTCCGACCTTGAAAGAGATATGAACCGTATGGGTAAGGATCTCGAAAAGGATATGAACAAAATGGGAAAGGACATCGAAGAAAGCGTAAAAAAAGCCGTTGACAACAATGTTCCGAAATCCTGCGAGCCGAAGCCCGAGAACATCAAGTACCCCCCTACTCTTCTCGACAAGCTTTTTCCCCTGATCGTGACAGCATTCTTCCTCTTTACCGTCTTTTACGCAAGCTGGACAACACGATACACATGGCTCGTGTTCCTCTCGATCCCCGTTTACTATATCCTTTCTCAAACCGCAAAGAATCTTAAACGAGGAAAATACGACCCTCTCCATGCGCTGAAAGCTTTCCTTGACGGAAGTCTGCCTATAATCATAGTATTTCTGTATCTTGCACTTGGTCTTACTACGACAACGTGGGTACCTACACTGTTCTTATTTGCGCTGATACCTTTATACTATATTTTCTCGCACAACCTTTTCTGCTGGCTCGACAAAAAGAAAAGCTTCGGAAGGTGTGTAAAAAACTTTATTGACGGAAGCCTGCCGATAATCGTAACCATGATCTTCCTCATTGCTGTATTTTTCGGATACTCGGCAAAAGCAGTCCCGATCTTCCTTATCATCCCGATATACTATATCGTATCAAGTCATTTTGTACGCAAGTAAACCTCATAAAAAACAAGCCGTTCACACCGATAAGGTTATGAACGGCTTAATTTATTCTTCCGATGATACAGTCTGCGACTGCTGTACATCCTCGGCGGTCTGTACTGTCATACTCATGGCAAACTTGAACATGAAAACAACAATAGCTATGACCGCCACAACTTCAAGAATAAGCTTTATATATGCAATGACCTTGCGCTTGCTGATCTTCACACTAATCATTCCCTTCAAAGAAGTCTTTACTTTTTTAAATTATACCACCTTGAACCCGTATTGTCAAATCTCTACGCTTCGTTTATTGCTTTTTGCTGCAAGCTGTGATAAAATAAGAACATCGAAAGGAGGACAACTATGGATCAGATCAAAACAGGTGAGATAATAAGAGCTATGCGTTTACAGAAAAAGATGACGCAGGCTGCTCTTGCGGAAAAATTAGGCGTGAGCGACAAGGCTGTTTCTAAATGGGAACGCGGCTGCGGAGCTCCCGATGTGGCAACGCTCCCCCTTCTTGCGGCGGAGCTTGGCATTGATATGGAAAATCTTATCAACGGAGAAATGGAGGAAAACGAATTGATAAACGGCAATATGAAAAAGCTGAAATTCTATGTCTGTCCCGACTGCGGAAACATCATCTTCTCTGCAGCCGAAACGACAGTAAGCTGCTGCGGAAAGAAGCTTTCGGCGCTTGAAGCGAAAAAGGCAGCCGATGACGAAAAGCTTTCGACCGAGATGATCGAAAACGAGCTCTATGTTTCATCAACTCACGAAATGACGCGGGAAAACTACATCTCGTTTGCGGCTTTGCTCCGTGATGACACGGTAACGCTTCGCAAATTCTATCCCGAATGGAACATGGAAACACGCTTCCCACGCGGAATGAGCGGAATCCTCGTATGGTACAGCACCCGTGACGGACTCTTTTATCAATATGTCAGATAAAAACAAAACTCCCTTTTCATCAACGGAAAAGGGAGTGATTTTTTTACTGCGTTATTGCGTTCAGCTGCGCTTTTTACAGCTTTGCAGTGTTCGCATTTGCTATCATCGCACAAAGTCTGCAGTCAAGAAGTGCGTCAAAGCGTTTATACACCGCACCAAGGGCGGTATAGACCGTTCCCGTGAGCAGTACCTTATCCCCGATAAGCAGCTTGTCGCAATACTGCGAAAGCCGGTCGGTGGTCAATTAATAGTTCTCTGCAATTATCAGCCGTTTCCGTTTTCTGCAGCGGCTTCAGCTGCCTTTGTAAGGCTTTCAAGCTCGCTCATATCAAAGCCAAAGTTTGCCTTAGGAGCGGACGGAGCAGGTGCAGGGGCAGGTGCCGGTGCAGGAGCAGGTGCCGGTGCCGGAGCAGGTGCCGGTTCAGGCTTGGAAGCAGCCGCAGGAGCAGGTGACTCACCGCTGACAACGGACTGTGTATCTGCAATGAGAGCCTTTGCTTCATCGAGCTTTGCAAGGCTTTCGCCGGAGAACATTTCAAGAACTTCACGAAGCTTTGCAACGTTGGTCTCGATCTCGTCGACCTCTGCCTTTACGGAAGCCTTGAGAGCTTCAGCAGCTGATTTCATTGCGCTGGACTTATCTTCAGCTTCGGAAAGGATCTTTGAAGCCTTTTCATTAGCTTCCTTGACCTTGGAGGATGCTTCCTCGTCAGCCTTATTAACGATAGTTGCAGCCTTGCCGTTAGCGTCATCAACGACCTGATTAGCAAGACGCTTTGCATCTTCGTCCATCTTTCTTGCATTTTCTTTAGCCTGTGTAACGATCATGTTAGCAGACTTCTGAGCCTCAAGGAATACATTACCGAGATCCATAGCACTGTTATCGGGAGAAGAAGTAGCGATCTTATTCTTTGCTTCCTGAAGCTCCTCTTCGAGAGCGGCGTTCTGTGCCTTGAGTTCTTCGATCTCCTTTTCCTTTTCAGCAAGCTCGCCTGAGATCGTACCGAGCTGGTTTGTGAGTGAATCATTGCTCGTCTGGAGCTCTGTGATCTTTGCCTTGTCGGCTGCGAGAAGCTCTTCATACTTTTCGTCATTTACGCCGTTGCCTGCGCCTGCGTCTTCAAGAAGAGCCTTCTTCTCATCGAGTTCAGCCTGAAGAGTGTAGATTTTCGTATTTAATTCATCAACGTATGCAAGTACGTCTTTTTTATCAAATCCGCCGAAATTGACCGTTTTAAGGAATCCAGTACCTTCTGCCATAATAATAACCTCCAAATATATACTGTGCAAACATAGCGAAATCACAAATACTTAATTTCCGATACATTTTCACACAACAATTATAACACATCTGCTCGGATTTAACAAGCATATTTTATGGTAATTTGTAACCAAAAATTTGTAAAAGAATTTAGTTATTTAGCTATTTTTTTGTTTTTATGCGATTAAGACATTCAAAAATAAAAATTTAAGTCATTATTCCTGTTATGACAAATATTTTGCGGCCGTGGTGGGATAATATACCTTAAAATAAATAATATGTTATACTAATATCAAATCGTTCTATAGACAAAGCCGACAGATAGAATAATCCAAGTCAAGGATGGCGACCGCAGTAAGGCTGTATGCCTTTCAAGGGGGCCAGACGCAGAATTGGATTATTATATCCGAGGATTTGTTTATAGGTTGATTTGATATTAGTATTAAGAGGAGATGGCTTTTTCATGTATAATATCGAAGCCTTTACAAAAAAGGCAAACCTCGTTATCGAAAACTCATTCCTTACCGCAGGAAAGCTCGGGCACACTTATGTCGGCAGTGAGCATATACTGCTTTCTCTCATATCCGAGCCGAGCTGCAGTGCTGCGCAGGCGTTTCGTGTCTGCGGCATAACCGAATCGGATGTCCGCGCAAAGATGATAGAGCTTGTCGGCATCGGCGAGCCCTGCCCTGTTGATGAAAACTGCATGACCGCCTGCGCAAGAAGGATTTTGAAGGAAGCTAACAGCATAGCGGCATCCTGCGGTTCAAGCCTGACGGGAACGGAGCATCTTCTCTCCGCTCTGCTTGAACAGAGCGAATCGACCGCCGTAACTATTTTAAAAGAGCTTGGCGGAGGTATCCCCAACCTTAACAATGCCTGCATAAAGCGCACACGGGAGGTACCGCACACCGCTCTTAACAAGTACGGCAAGGATCTTGTTCTTGAAGCCGCAGAAAAAAGATGCGATCCCGTCATCGGCAGGAGCCGTGAGATTCGGCGGACGATACAGATACTTTCACGCCGAAGCAAAAACAATCCCTGCCTTATCGGCGAAGCAGGAGTCGGGAAAACCGCCGTTGTCGAGGGCATCGCAGCTCTTATCGCCAAGGGCGACGTTCCGCAGCAGCTTCGGAGCAAGCACATCTTCTCCCTCAACCTGACCTCTATGCTTGCAGGTGCAAAATACCGCGGAGATTTTGAAGAGCGTGTAAAGCAATGTATTGACGAAGCCGCCAATGACGGCAGCATCATACTTTTTATAGACGAACTTCACACTATTGTCGGCGCAGGAGCCGCCGAGGGTGCGATAGACGCCGCAAACATCCTGAAGCCGCAGCTTGCAAGGGGTGAGATACAGCTGATCGGCGCAACGACGATCGCCGAATTTCGCAAATCCATAGAAAAGGATTCTGCACTTGAACGCCGCTTCCAGCAGGTCATGATAAACGAACCCACCGAGTCGGAAGCAGTCGAGATAATCAGCGGCATAAGATCAGTTTACGAGGATTTTCACAATGCGGTCATCACCGATGAAGCCGTAAAAGCAGCTGTGGAATTTTCGGTGCGCTATCTGCCCGAGCGTTTTCTGCCCGACAAGGCGATCGACCTCATTGACGAGGCCGCTTCAAAGGCAAGGATTCGGGCATCCACTTCGCCGCAGACCTTGAGCGAGCTTGCCGAGAGCCTTAAACGCATGCTTGACAGGAACAGCTGCCGTGTAAGTCAGCTAAAGTCCGAAAAACGCCGCACAGACCTGCCGAGCTGGTTCAGTCCGACCGAGGAAAAGCCTGTCACGGTCGGCAGAGAGGACATTGCCGCCGTCATTTCAGATATAAAGGGCATACCTATCGGACAGCTCACCGCCGATGAGGAAACACGGCTGCTCTCGCTTGAAAACGAGCTTCATAAGCGTGTCGTCGGTCAGGATAAGGCTGTTCACGCAGTAGCGGACGCCGTTCGCAGGAGCCGTTCGGGGCTGCGTGATGAAAAACGTCCGCTTGGCTGCTTCCTTTTCACGGGACCTACGGGTTCGGGCAAGACCGAGCTTTCAAAAGCGCTTTCCGAGTGTCTTTTCGGCGACCTGAAATCGCTTATACGGCTTGATATGTCGGAATATCAGGAGAAGCACAGCGTTTCAAAGCTTATCGGTTCGCCTCCGGGATATGTCGGCTACGAGGACGGCGGCACACTCACCGAGCAGGTACGCCGAAAGCCATACAGCATCGTTCTTTTTGACGAGATCGAAAAAGCTCATCCCGATATAAGCTCTATCCTGCTCCAGATCGCCGAAGAGGGCGAGCTGACGGACAGCTGCGGCAGAACAGTAAGCTTTCGGAATACCGTTATCATCCTCACTTCAAATCTCGGAGCGGAAAAGCTTTCGGGAAAAGGCTCGGTCGGTTTTGCGCAGTCCGAGCAGCAGAAAAAAAACGATGTCACCGACAGCGTCCGTGAGTTTTTCTCTCCCGAGCTGCTTGGCAGACTTGACGATATCATCGTCTTTGAAAAGCTCTCGCAGAAGGAACTTACCGAGATCGCACAGCTCATGCTTTCGGGATTAAAAAAACGCGCGGAGAAGCTCGGCATCTCGATCGAATTTGACCCGTCCGCAGTCGAAAAGCTTTCCCGTCCGAATGAGAAAAGCGGCGCACGGGGACTTCGCCATGACATCACGGTCAATGTCGAGGATCTGCTCTCACGCAAGCTTATTTCGGGAGAAATACACCGAGGGGACAAAATACGGCTCATCTTCAATGGCGAAAGCTTTGCAATAAACGAAGCTGTTGCAATGTGACGAAAACTGATGCTTCCGGTATTTCATTAATGTGAAAATTTTTTGATAATTCCGATTTCCCTCTTGACAAATCTCCACCGATATGGTATATTAATTTCAACGGGTAAGGTCAACCTAACCAAACCTCAGCCAAAGGATCTACAATAATTTGGTGAATCTATTTCAGAAAGGATTTGTTTATTATGAAAAAATGGATATGCTCTATCTGCGGTTATGTTTATGAAGGAGAAAATGCACCCGAGTTCTGCCCACAGTGTAAGGCTCCCGCTTCAAAGTTCAACGAAGCAGCTAACGACAATGCTCTCTGGGCTTGCGATCACGTTGTAGGCGTTGCAAAGGACGTTGACCCCGAGATCATCGAAGGTCTTCGCCAGAATTTCAACGGCGAATGCTCCGAAGTAGGTATGTATCTCGCAATGGCAAGAGTTGCATTCAGAGAGGGTTATCCCGAAGTTGGAATGTACTACGAAAAGGCTGCTTACGAAGAAGCTGAACACGCTGCAAAGTTTGCAGAGCTTCTCGGCGAAGTTGTGACCGACTCCACAAAGAAGAACCTCGAAATGCGCTATCAGGCTGAAAGCGGCGCTTGCGAAGGTAAGCTTGCTCTCGCAAAGAAGGCAAAGGAACTCAACCTCGACGCTATCCACGACACCGTTCACGAAATGGCTAAGGACGAAGCAAGACACGGCAGAGCATTCAAGGGTCTGCTCGACAGATACTTCGCAAAGTAATTTGAGTATTTTTAAGGCGGCAGAGATTAGGGTACTACCGATAAAGAAGTAATTATCGGTACCGAGCCACCAACTTTGAGCATTTCGTATAGTAACCTACGAACTGCCCAAGGGGGCTCCCCTTATCTTGCCGCCTTTTTCTTTTATGGGGTTATCTAAAAACCGGGACACGAGCAAAGCCTCGTAATGAGTTTTGTCAGATGCAAGGCATCAAACCGCAGCAATACTTGATGTATTACAAGGTTTGATAACGCAGCAGATGATAAAACTCATAGAGGATTTGCCGTGAAGGAGGTTTTTAGAGGTTCCCTTATATAATTGCTGTCCAGACAACTATCATCGCATCATATAATCCGTGAGCTATTATCAAGGATAATAATGTGCAGTTCCTGATCTTCATTCTGCATAAACAAAAGAAAGTACCGATAAATGAGGTCATTACAATTTGTGCAATGCTTCCGCCAAAGATATGGAACAACCCGAACAGAATTGATGATACAGCAACAGCCACCCATGCTTTGCCGCTTATATCCATTATCTTCTTGTATATAAATCCTCGGAACACAAGCTCTTCGGCCGCTCCGACCGCCGGTATGCAGTAGAAAAACTCATAAACGAACTGCCACAGTTCGGTATAATTCTTTCCGCTGCTGAAATACTCCCCAAAGCCAAGCAGATGCGGCAGCAAAGTCAGCACAAGCGACATTGCTATCCCGACAAGAATACCAACAGCTATTTGATTTCCGAGCTTTTCTTTGGTAAATCCATAATCGCTCGGTTTTTCCTTGTTTACTGCCATAATTATTATGGGCACCAATGCGATAAGCCAGTATGTAACTATCATGCTTATCATTCTTCCCCACAACGGCAGCGTCATAAGGATATTCTGATTGAACAGCCTCAAAGCGAACAGTCCGAGCATTGAGCCAATGTAGCCTATGATAAGGCTTATCAGTTCTTTTTTCCTTGACATAGTCTTCCCCTTTCCAAATGTCTGACTTATAAAAATCATTCGGTCGGGACACACAGCTCCGACCGAATGTTATTTTTTTACTTTATAATGAATTTAGAAAAAAGTGCTGCAACTGTTTCGAACCACTCGGGGTAAGCTTCATGGAACATATCATAATACTGGTCGTACACTTCGGGGCTGTATGATTTGAGGAATTCCATCATCTGCGGCATATAATTCATCACGATATAAACGCAGAGAACAATAAACAAAATGCTCAATACAAGCGCAATGACCGAGCAGATGATACCTGCGGTGGAAAGTCCCTTTCCGACAGGATAATGCTTGCTCTTGTAAACACAGCCGAGGATAAGTCCGACTATCGGCAGAAGACCGAGCGGCGGAATAAAGATAAATCCCGTGAATGTAAGCACGAGCGATAGTACTCCGAGAACAAGCGAAGCTGTCGCAAGTCCCGTTTTATAGGGCATACCGTTTTGGTCAACATACATCCCGTTATACTGACCCTGCGGCATCGGCTGCTTATAAGGGTCAAAATTCGGCGGCACCTGCTGCTGGCCGTTTGAATAGGACATATTGTAGGGCTGCGCATTGCCGTTCGTACTCTGCTGCTCAAGCGGCATATTGTAGGGGTCATACTGCGCAGGCTGCTCGTTCTGAACGTTCTGTTCCTCACGGCGTTCCTTTTCGGAGAAGCTTTCCTCACCGAAGTTCTTGTTTTCGTTATTATTGAATTCGTCCATTGATATCTTCCTTTCGTTGATTGACTCAATTGAGTTATTAAAAAAATTATAGCACATTATTATAAAAAATGCAATATTTTTTTATGATCTTAAACCTATAATGCTGTTTACTTCTTCAACCAGTCCATGATAAAGCTCCATAAGCCTGCCGTGTTCGGTTTTTATTACCTCCGATTCGCCGTTTTTTGCAGCCGTTTCAAGCTTTTTCGCAAGCTCGGAAACCTCCTGCGCACCGATCGTCAGCGATGTGCTTTTCAGCGAATGGACATACAGCGCATAGCTTTTCAGATCGTCATTTTTAAATGCATATTCAAGATTTTCGGTATTCTCCTCTGCCGATTCGGAAAAAGCCTTTACGATATTGAAATAGAGATCCTCTCTGCCGCCGCTGTATTTCATTCCAATGTCGGTATTGATATAATAAAGCTCGGGCAGATCCTTTATCTGCAGAACTGTTTTCTCCTCCCGATCAGGGACATAAGGCTCAACAAGCTCCTGCGGAAGCAGTTCAAGCACAGTCTTTTCAAGGTTTTCGGGATCTATCGGCTTTGAGATATAACCGTCATAGCCCTGCCTGATATAAGCTTCCCTCGAATCGGAAAAGGCGTTCGCCGTCATTGCAACTATCGGCGTATCCTTGCAGAGGTTCTCCTCGCTCTTTATTCGGCTGAAGGTTTCCGTTCCGTCAATATCGGGCATCATCTGGTCAAGAAGTATGAGCGAATAGTGACGTTTAGCCGCCATTTCAAGGCATTCCAGACCGCCGCTCGCCGTATCGATATGTATCTTTGTCGATTTGAGCAGCGATGTCACTACAGTAATGTTCATCGAATTGTCATCAACAACAAGAATATTCGCATCCGGGGCGATGAATGACGGAACGTAGCTGCCGTTATTATCATCCGCAAGCATCAAGCTGCCGATCGTTTCGCTGCCTGTCTTTTTCTGACGCACCGAGAAGCCAAACACCGAGCCGGAGCCGTAGGTGCTTATGAATCGCAGCTCCGAACCCATAAGCTCAAGCAGGCTTCGGCAGATGGAAAGTCCAAGTCCTGTTCCCTCGACCGTCTTATTGCGCTTTTCATCAAGGCGCTCAAACTTATTGAAGATCTTGTCCTTATCCTCTTCCTTTATGCCTATTCCCGTATCCTCGACCGAAACAACAAGGTTTATTTCATCCTCCGAGATATCCTCATGATACACCTTGAAGCTGACATGACCGTGTTCGGTGTATTTCACGGCATTGGTGACAATGTTGGTTATCACCTGTTTAAGACGAAGCTCATCGCCGAACAGATTCCTTGGAATATCGGGCGAGATGTCGAAACGAAACCGAAGTCCCTTTTCATTGCATTTTATATCAGCCATGTGGACAGTATCGACAAGCATTTTGCTTATATCGTATTCACCGCAGATAATGCGTATCTTTCCCGATTCGATCTTTGAGATGTCAAGAATGTCGTTTACGATAGAAAGAAGCGTTTTTCCCGAATTTTTTATATCCGCCGCATAGCCGAGAATGTTCTCGCTTTCGGCTTCGCGCAGTATCATCTCGTTCATTCCGAGAATGGTGTTTATAGGTGTTCTGATCTCGTGCGAAACATTTGCAAGGAACTGGCTCTTTGCGTTGTTCGCACGATCGGCTTCTTCCTTTGCGGCGCTGATCTCATCATACTGGCGCCGAATGACCGAAAGGCTGCCGAGCTTTGTGATTATCCACGTTATAAATGCTATGCAGGCAGCCGCTATCAGTATAAGATACGCTTCAAATATTGTCGTTTCGTAAAATTCCGCTTCCTTTTCAACAAGGTAAACAGCCTCCTTGATGACAGTTTCGTCCGAATCGAGTATACGGAACAGAAGCTTATATGTGCCGTGCTTTATATTCGTGAAGCTGATATCGGTAAGCTCGCTCTGCAGGACATCTATGCTGCCCGCTTCAAAGCCTTCAAGCTCGATATGAACGGCAGGGTCGCTCAATGTATAATTAAGCACGGACGGCTCAAAATCAAGACGTTTTGCATAAGACGGTATCACGAATTTTCCCGTATAGCCCTCCTCGCCGACAGGATAAACAATATCCTTGTCATTGAGCTTGACCTGATTGACGGCAATGTTGAAATCAGTCGAACCGGTGTAAAGCTCACGGAGCGAAACGGTGTAAACTCCGCTGCTGCTGCAGAAAATGAGCAGGTCGTCTTCGGTGCGGAGATTCCAGGAATTGGCTGTTATCGAAGCGCCGAAGCCGTTTTTGCGGTTGTACAGCTTATATCCCGCGCAGTTATCCTCCGCAAGCTCCGAGGCATTAACGGAAAAAAGTCCCGAGCTGCCGAGTATCCATGCGGTGTCACGTTCTTCGTCAATGCAGATATCAAAATTGTTCGTGTAGCGGAAGGACGTTATCCTTTGCGTATTAAAGCTGCTGTCCATAGTATAAAGACCTGTTCCCGTTACTATGAAATATATGTCCTTGTAGGGAACAATGCGGAGTATTACAGGCGATATCTTTTCACTGCCGATGTGATAATATACTCTTCCTCCTTCAAGGACATAAATACCGTCGCCGTCGCTTCCTGCAAGTACTCTTCCGTTTTGCATTTCCACGGCGCAGAGCAGCTGCGGATTGTCAAGTCCGTAATCAGCGGAAAGTGTGTGCACTACCTTATCGTCGCTTATATATGTCGCACCCGTTGAGCTTGCCGCAAATATCGACCCGTCCGAAAGCTCGATCGAAAATCGAAACTTTGAACCGTTCGTTCCTGCGGAGTATTCATTGAAAAGCTTCGCCGTTTTATCCCCCGGGTCATATTTGACAAGTCCGTCGGGGCCGTATGTTGATATCCAGATATAGCCCTTGGAATCCTCAATTATATTTCGTATCCTGCTTCCGGCAAGCTCTTCCGTCAGCGCATTGCTGCAGTTCAGACCGTCCGGGCTTATGATCTGCAGACCGCTGTCATATCCGATATAAAGCCCGTCTTCACTCGCACAGACGGCATTTGCTACCTGATCTCCGAAGCCGTATCTGCTGCTTAAATTGCAAAACGGATTGTCCGTTGCCTTTATTACACCCTGACGGGTCGAAACGAACCATTTATTGCCCTGATAATCGGTTATTGCGTCAATAATGTTGCTGTTGAAATAGTCGAGCGTCATCTGTATGACATTTCCGAATATGTCTATCTTTGCAATACCGTTGTCGGCGCAGACCCAGTATTCTCCGTTCCTATCGGAGCGTATATTTGTAATCGCAGTACAGGGTGAAACGTTCACATACATCTCCTGCCTTATCCTGCCGTCTGTGAGTTCACAGCTGTAGATCCGTGAGCGTTCCGTTCCTGCGAGAAAAGCGCCGTTTCCCGAGTAGTTTACGCAGTTGAAGCTGCTTCCGTCAAGAGCGGCGTTAGCACGATAGCATTTGCCGTCCTTGTATGCTGCAAGAATACCGCTGTTCGTGACAGCCATTATCGTTCCGTCCTCCGAAGCTGCGGCGGAGGTTATGTATGTGATATCGCTGTCGAATTTTACTGTAGAAACTCCGTATTCTTCAGAGATAAAGTAAGAGGTCCCTGCCGTTCCGACGAAAATATTTCCGCTGTTGTCCTCGGCAAAGCAGCGTATCGACTTTTCCGAAAGACCTTTTTCACCGCCGTACGAAACAAATTCGTGATCTGAAGTATAGCAGTAGACGGAGCTCTCATTCGTTCCTATCCACATATTGCCTTTTCTGTCAATATAGAGCGCACGAACGCTGACTATCCCGTTTTCCGCACCGAAAAGCGAGAACCTCGTTCCGTCATAGCGGTAAAGTCCCATATACGTTCCGAGCCAGATATATCCGTCATCCGTTTGTACGATCGCATTGACGCTGCTCGTTCCGAGATCTGTTTCGCTGTTGTAGAGCTTTACGTCAAAACCGTAAAAAGGATCGGACGAAGCCTCTGCTTTTATTGGAGCTTCTCCGAAAACGGCAAAGGTCAATATCGTCAGCATCACCGCCGCAAAGCGTTTGAGAAATCTATTCAGCTTTTTCATCTTCGACCTCATTTCCGTTTTCATCGGAAAGCTTTTTCCGTAACAGCTTAACTGCCAAATAAGCCAGAGCCATTGACAGCACCTTGTCGGGTATATCTATGAACATCTGCGAAAGCACAGCTTTAACTAACGTTCCGATTCGATACTGGGAAAGCATATCGAAAAGCGCCGCACCCCAGACGTTATTCGTCCTTCCGTCATAAAGGATCATGTTTACGGGAACTGCACAGGCTACCGTTACCACTCCCATAAGTATTCCCGTGCAGAGCGCACCGAACAGCGAGCTGCACAGTCCTTTCCGATACATAATTCCCACAGTTACGCCTATCATAATGTTTATAAGCGAAAAGATTATCGGAGCGCCGACAAAGCATAGCCTTGAGATCATATTCGACAGAAAACCGACCGCACCGCCTATTATCGGACCGCATAAGCACGCCGAGATCATCGTCCCTACCGTATCGAGCCAGAACGGAACGGGACAAATAAGCGTAAAGATATGTCCGCCAACATTCAACAGGATGCACAGCACCGCCGTTGCAGCTATGCCAAAAAATCTTTTCTTTTTCATCTGAACCTTCCCCTTTTTGACCTGCTGTCCGCAGCGAAATTGTACTTATTAAGGAAACGCTGATTAATACGTTTCAGCCGTTTTTCAAAATGTCCTCAAAGGCGGAAACTCGTACATTTCTCAAAACGGCGAAACGAACGCTGCGCTTTAATCAGCGGTTCCTTAAATCCATAAAACTACTATACCACAATATTATATCATTCAAAGAGATTATTTTCAACAAATTTTGATATTTTCTTTAATTTTATGCTAAAAAGCGTGATTTAACTACTCTGCTATTGAAAACAGGCGTGTTTTATGATATACTATATTAAGTTATGCTGTAATAGATCAGTTTTTTCGGAGGTCAAACAGAAAATGAGTGAGATCATACTTATAAAAGAGGGCGAGATCGCTATCAAAGGGCTGAACAAGCGCAGCTTTGAGGATGCGATGGTCAAAAATATCCGCCGCAGGCTTTCAAGGCTCGGCAAATTTGAATACGAACGCTCACAGTCTACCGTTGTTATCCGTCCGCTCGATGAGGACGTTGATTTTGACGAGGTTGAGGACGCTGTATCAAAGGTTTTCGGCATCGCTGCATACTGCCGTGCGCTCGTTGCCGAAAAGGATTTTGAGGTTATTGCAGATTCGGCAATCGAATATAACCGTGAGGTGCTTGAAACAGCACGTTCCTTTAAGGTCAACGCAAAAAGAGCCGACAAGCACTTCCCGATGCGTTCGCCCGAGATATGCGCAGAGCTTGGCGGAAGGATACTTGACGCTTTTCCGCATCTTGTAGTTGACGTCAATAACCCCGATGTTATCATCACCGTTGAAGTACGCCAGACCGAAGCCTATATCCATTCGGGCAACAAAAAGGGAGCAGGTGGTATCCCCGTCGGCACTTCGGGTCAAGCCATGGTTCTTCTTTCGGGCGGCATCGACAGCCCCGTTGCTGCTTATATGATGGCAAAGCGAGGCATCAGGCTTTCCGCTATACACTACATTTCCCCTCCGTACACCTCCGACAGAGCAAGGCTCAAGGTCGAACGCCTTTGCCGGAAGCTCACTCCCTGGTGCGGAGATATTGCCTTCTACTGCGTTCCCTTCACGGAAATCCAGGAAAGGCTCCGTGACAACTGCCCCGAAGAGCTTTTCACGATAATTATGCGCCGCCTTATGATGGAAATTGCGCAGCGTATATGTGAAGAAAAGCAGATACAGGCACTCATCACGGGTGAAAGCGTCGGTCAGGTCGCAAGCCAGACCATCGGAGCTATCGTCTGCACGGACGCTGCCTGCAGAATGCCCGTCTTCCGCCCCGTTATCGGAATGGACAAGACCGAGATCATTGAGATCGCACGGAAGATAGACACTTTTGAAACATCTATCGAGCCTTACGAGGACTGCTGCACGGTATTCACACCGAAGCACCCCAAGACAAGACCTATCCTCGCCGATGTTGAGGCTGCACAGAACAGCTTTGATTTTGAACCGCTCATAAAATGGGCTGTCGAAAACACCGAGCTGAAGGTCTTCCGCTGCGGCGAAGATTATTGATAAGCTTATACAGCGCTTTTTTGAAAATATTCTTGATTTTTCGGAAATGATATGGTATAATTAAGAATATATGTTGATAATAAAAATACGGCGGCGGAAACCAAGTTTTCCCGTCGGGATCGGAGATTATAATGGCATTTCCCGTTTTTACACCGTCATATTTCAAAGAGCTTGTTGATGTAACAGGCCCGGAGGAAAAATACAAAAGTTTTTCCGACATCATCGTTTCCCCTGCAGCAGTTGAATATGTGCTTTATTTAAGCAATCCCGACGTTGTACGCAGAATGATGAAGGAATCCACACTTTCCTTCAAAATGGTACAGCTCACAGGCGAAAAGGAAGCTCCTTTCATCGAAAGCTCACAGGCTGCGATCAAGGCGCACCCCACCGCACAGTATTACTGGCCGCTCCGCTCACTTTTTATGGGCATTCTCCAGAACAAGGAGGTTCCGCTTGAAAGCCGCCTTCTCCTGCTCAACTACGGCGTTAAGACCGTTCAGGGAATGATCGACCAGAACCAGCCAAATCTTATCCCCGGATTTATCGAACGCTTTGTAATGGACAAGGATTATGAAAAGACTCTCCGCTTCTTTGAAGGAATTGCTTTTACCCCTGCGTTCTCTCTTACAGACGGCATCTCGCTGCTCAAGGCAGTTAAAAAGTCTACACCCGCATTTAAGGAGGTCATGGCTGAGGTTTACAAGAACCTCGGCGTTTCGGGTCCCGAAACACTTAACCTTGTTGACCTTAACAATTATGTAAAGATGCGTGAAAAGTACAGAGATGACTTCCTCGCAAATCACTCTGACTGGATGGAAAACATCCTTATCAACTATGTATGGACATATTCCATTCCTTATGCCTGCTCGGACAAGCTCGACATCTGGGACAACTATGTGTTCTTCTGCGCACTTTATAACGCTTACAAGGTACTTCTCACCTGCTATATGGACGGCAAGGGCGAAGAGGACTTCGTCAAGGCTGTTTCATCCTTCGATGATGCGCTCCGCCAGACAGGCGACGACCTTATCTGGAAGATGGTTCTCGCTATCAAAAACGCAGGCGAAGCTAACAACGGCGATATGGCTATCCTCGTTTTAAGCTAAAAATAAAGGGGTTCTCTAAAAACCGGGACACGAGCAAATTTTCGTCCATGACTTTGTTTAGCTGCAAGGCATCAAACCGCAGTAATACTTGATGTATTACAAGGTTTGATAACGCAGCAGATGAACAAAGTCATAGAAAATTTGCCGTGAAGGAGGTTTTTAGAGGTTCCCTAAATATATTGTCAATGACGACAAAGCGCAGTGCATCAGCTTTTGTGCGCTGTGCTTTGTTTATTCTTTCTATGGAGGTTTTGTTATGGGAAACAACGCTAATCCCGAATATAACAAGAAAAAGATTTCAAGAGATAACCGCCCCGAATTCCCGAAAAGAGCAGTCATAACAGGCGGTATGCCCTACGGCAACAAACAGCTTCACTTCGGTCATGTCGGCGGCGTGTTTGTCTTTGCCGATGTGTACGCAAGATTTCTCCGTGACAGAATAGGCAAGGACAACGTTATCTTTGTCAGCGGCACCGACTGCTACGGTTCACCTATCGCCGAAAGCTACCGCAAGCTTGTCGAGGAGCAGGGCTACAAGGGAACTATCCGTGATTTTGTTCAGGCAAACCACGACGATCAGAAGGCTACGCTTGAAGCTTATGAGATAAGCACGAATCTTTTCGGCGCTTCGGGTCTTGGCAGAACAGCCGAGATACACAATATGGTTTCCGATAAGCTTATCAGAAGGCTTTACGAGAACGGCTGCCTTAAAAAGATCGCTACCGCACAGTTCTACGATGAAAAGGTTGGAACCTTCCTCAACGGTCGACAGGTCATCGGAAAATGCCCCGTTCAGGGCTGCCAGTCGGAAAAGGGTTATGCCGACGAATGCGACCTCGGTCATCAGTATATGCCGGTAAACCTCATCGACCCACGCTCAACACTTACAGGACTCCGCCCTGTATTCCGAGATGTCACAAACTGGTATTTCAAGCTTACAGAATACTATTCTCTCCTCAAAGATTATATGGAGATACTCAATAAAAAGGACAATGTCCGTTCGGTCGTAAAGAAAACTATCGGAGAGTTCCTTGAACCGCCCGTTATCTATGTTATGAACGACTATATGGACACCTATCTCTCCGTAAAGGATCAGATGGCTGAACACGAGCTTATCGAAGAACCGAAGAAGACTTCGTTCACTATCAAGTTCAACGAGCTTACCGACCGTGATAAGGCTTGCGAGATACTTACCGAAAAGGGCGTCCGTTTCAGAACGGGCAAGACGCTCGTTCCGTTCAGACTTACGGGAAATATCGAATGGGGCGTTCCTGCTCCCGTACTTGAGGGCGAAGATCCGCTCACGATCTGGGTTTGGCCCGAATCGCTCTGGGCACCTATCTCGTTCACCGTTGCTTACCTCGAATCCATCGGCGAAGATACTTCAAAATGGCGTGATTACTGGTGCTCAAAGGACGCAGGTATCTATCAGTTCATCGGTCAGGACAATATCTACTTCTACGGCGTTGCACAGACAGCATTGTTCTGCGCACTCCAGAGCGGAGAGATCACAGCCGAAACTCCCGACGGCGAGCTTCAGAACTCCACGCTTGTCGCAAACCACCATATCCTCTTCCTCGATAAAAAGGCTTCAAGCAGCGGTTCTGTCAAGCCTCCTATGGCAAAGGATCTGCTCAATTATTATACAGCCGAACAGCTTCGTATGCACTTCCTGTCACTCGGACTCGGTATGCGTTCCGTAAGCTTCCAGCCGAAGCCGCTCAATCCTGCCGCAAAGCCCGAGGACAGCGATCCCGTAACAAAGGAAGGCTTCCTCCTCTCCAACGTATTCAACAGAATAATCAGAACCTGCTTCTATGAAACACAGAAGTATTTTGACGGAAATATGCCGATCGGAAAGGTTTCGGACGAAATACTTGCAGATAGCGAAAAGGCAATTCTCGAATACGAGCGTTTTATGTACAAGTTTGAATTCCACCAGGTAACATACGTCCTCGACTCTTATATCAGAAAAGCAAGCAAGTATATGGCAAAGAATAAGAACGAAACCGACAAGAGCGACGACAACGAAAAGCGCAAGCAGTGGCTCATTGATGTTTTCCACACCATAAAAACAGCAATGATACTTCTCCACCCGATCGCACCGAGCGGCACAGAGGGAGTGAGAAATTACCTGCAGATAGATGAAAGCGTATGGAGCTGGGACAACATCTTTGATACATTTGAAGCACTTCTCCCGAACGAAACAGAGCATAAGCTCAAATTCCTCGAACCGAGAACAGACTTCTTCACACGTCACGAAAGCCAGTATGATAATGCGTAATTCGTAATGCGTAATGCGTAATTAGTGCATAGCTAAAATTCGCAGAAAAACCGCAAAGCGGACTAAAGTTTACGTCCACGCTTTTCAAAGGGTGGCAGGGGTCAAGGGGACAGCGTCCCTTGTCGCTTCCGCAGAAGCGAAACACTCTAAACTTTAGCGAAATATTTGCAACAATAGCAAAAATCTATTAAATCAAAAGCGCAATTCACAATAAAATGGTAAAACGAATATGAGAAATCAAGCCGTTAAAACCATATAATGTGAATTGCGCTTATTCTTTCTCTACGGAACAGCTAACTTCTGCAAACAAATATACGAACGAAGAGAGTATATTTGTTTGCGGACAAAGTATGAAAAGCAGTCCAAAATATCTGCAGAAACAACGTATCTGACGGGCGGATATGGAATCCGCCCCTACACATTTTGCTGTTTTTTATACTAATCCTCATTTGTTCGGTAGATAAAGTTGGCAGATAGAATTGCACCAATCAAGGAAAGCGACCGCAGGCGTGCTGTCGCACGGCAAGGGAACTTGACGACGAGTGGTGCAATTATAGCTGCCCAATTTATCTGCCGGTTAAATGAGGATTAGTATTAGTCTTACGGTTGATTAAAGATTAGTATTACGCATTAATTAATAAACTTTTTCGGTCGGAACGGTGTTTCTATCGTTCTTTTTACCTTGAACCAGAAGCTTGTTTCAAATTCTATCGGCCGGACGAATATCGACTTTATCCCCGACAGATTCGCCCCAAGTATATCGGTGAAGATCTGGTCGCCTATTGCACAGGTTTCCTTCCTTTTCACGCCCATTCGCTTCATGGCTTCCCTCATCCCCTTCGGCAGCGGCTTTGCTCCTTCGGGGACATAATCAAGTCCCAGTCTTTCCGCAAACGGCGCTACTCTCGGCGGATGATTGTTTGAAACGATGATAAGCTTTATTCCGCTGCTTTTTACAGCGTTCAACCACTCGTCTATACCGTCTATCGGTGTGGGATTATTATGCGTTGTAAGAGTATTATCGACATCGAGAATGACCGCTTTTACTCCCATTTCCGTGAGCGTCTGCGGCGTTATGCTCAATATACTTTTATATGCTCTGGTCGGTCTGAACAGCATTTCTTCCTCCGTTCTTTACATATTCATCTTTATACTTGCTGCTGACAACTCTTAAAACGATCGCAACTATGATGTCGATGCAATAGATGAACGAGCCTATTGACGCAAGGACAGCCACCCCTTTTCCGATCACACCGCCCTTGCAGCACTTCACTGAACAGCCTATTGCGTGTATTCCCGTTAATGCAATTGTAAAAAGGTCGATCAAAACGGCAAATGCCACTATTCCGATGCCCCACACGCTCATAACCGTTCCTGCAAGCCCCAAAAGGAAATGGAACAGATATGCCGGTATCTGAACAGCTTTCACAACGAGATTGAGCGTTGCTGCTTTGCAGGGTGACAGTTTGCTTTTGGCGGCATATATTGAACCGAATATCGTACTGACAAGCGTAAGAGCCATATACACAATGACAATTATCGGGAAATACTCCCCTATCCCGGATTCGATAAAATTCGGAACAGCAGATATCAGCAAAATACAAATAATGTACGCATAAGGAAATATTAGCAACGGCAACAGTCTTAAAAAGCTTTTCATGATATCCTCCTATAAAATAAGAACGGCGACAGTAATAAACCTGCCGCCGTTCTTGACTAAAGCGATATCAATATTAAAATTAATATTTACGCTTACGAGCAGCTTCGGACTTCTTCTTACGCTTTACCGAAGGCTTCTCATAGTGTTCTCTTTTACGAACTTCAGCGATAACGCCGTCCTTAGCACAGCTTCTCTTAAAACGCTTGAGAGCAGTTTCCAAGGATTCGTTCTTACCAACACGAATTTCTGCCAATTTTATTCCCTCCCTTTGCCGCTCAGGCAGAGGATGATATAAGATACAACTACTTTATTATACAATATAAATTCCAAATTGTCAAGGGTTATCCGAAAAAACCTGCACAAATTTGATGAGATTTTTTGTAAACAATGAGTTTAAAATGCTTATTTCGCAACGATGTTAACGATCCTGCCCTTGACGTAGATCTCCTTGACGATGTTCTTGCCTTCAAGGAAAGCCTTAACATCGGGCTGAGCCTTTGCCTTTGCAAGTGCGGAATCCTGCTCCTCGTCAACGCCGACCATTATCTTGCCCTTGAGCTTGCCGTTTATCTGAACAGCGATCTCGATCTCATCGACTACAAGCTCCTTTTCGTCATAAACAGGCCATGCTTCAAATGCAATGGTCTTGTCGTGACCGAAAATGCTCCAGATCTCCTCACAAACGTGCGGAGTTACGGGAGAGAGAAGCTTTACGACGCCTTCTGCGTACTCCTTCGGGCACTTTCCTGCCTTGTAAGCAGCGTTCATGAATATCATAAGCTGGCTGATAGCGGTGTTGAATGCAAGCGCTTCAAAGTCATCCGTAACCTTCTTGACAGTCTGGTGGTAAACCCTTGTAAGAGTACCGTCATTTTCATCCGTAAGGTTTGCGGGCTCTGTGAAGAAGTTCCAAACTCTTGTGATGAACTTCTTTGCACCCTCAACGCCTGCTGCGCTCCACGGCTTTGAAACCTCGAGAGGTCCCATGAACATCTCGTAAAGACGGAGAGTATCAGCACCGTAATCTCTTACGATATCGCTCGGATTTACAACGTATTCGGGATATCTCTTGCCCATCTTAATGCCGTTTTCGCCGAGGATCATACCCTGATGTACAAGCTTCTTGAACGGTTCCTTTGTCGGTGCAAGACCCTTGTCGTAAAGGTATCTGTTCCAGATACGGGAGTACATAAGGTGACCAACTGTGTGTTCGGGACCGCCGATGTAAAGGTCAACAGGCATCCAGTGCTTCAAAAGCTCGGGATCTGCAAACATTTTGTCGTTCTTCGGATCAATAAATCTGAAATAGTACCAGCTTGAACCTGCGGAGCCGGGCATTGTAGAGGTTTCTCTTGTACCCTTTATGCCGTCCTTGTCATACTGCTTCCATTCAACCGCATTTTCAAGAGGAGCCTTGCCGTTCTTGCCCTTGTAATCTTCAAGCTCGGGAAGAATAAGCGGAAGTTCCTCGTCTGCAAGAACGTGTATCTTGCCGTCCTCTGTGTGAACAACGGGGACAGGCTCGCCCCAGTAACGCTGACGTGCGAATATCCATTCTCTGAAATGGTAGTTTGTTGTGCGCTTTGCAACGCCCATCTTTTCAAGCTTGCAGGTGATCGCTTCCTTTGCTTCTTCAACGGTAAGTCCCGTAAATTCCTCGGAATTTATCAGCTTGTAGCCCTTGCCGAGATAATCGCCCTTTTCAAAAGCCTTTTCGGAAACGTCAACGTGACCGAGCTTTTCATCACCGTCAATTACCTGTATCATATCAATATTATGTGCGACCGCATATTCAAAGTCACGCTGATCGTGAGAAGGAACAGCCATGACCGCACCCGTGCCATAGCTTGCAAGAACGAAGTCGCCGATAAACATTCTGACTTCCTTGCCGTTTACGGGATTGATGCAGGTAACACCCTTTAGCTCGCAGCCGGACTTTGTCTTGTTGAACTCCGTACGATCCATATCGTTCTTTTTTAGAGTTTCGTCAATATATGCCTGAACCTCTTCCTTGTTGGTGATACGGGGCATAAGCGACTTTACAATATCACCGTCGGGAGCAAGCACCATAAATGTGATACCGTAGATAGTTTCGATACAAGTCGTGTAGATGCTGAAATCACCGCCGCCGACAATGTCGAACTTGACTTCGACACCGGTGGATTTGCCTATCCAGTTGCGCTGCATAGCCTTTGTGGATTCGGGCCAGTCGATCTCATCAAGACCCTCGAGAAGCTTTTCTGCAAAAGCAGGCTGGTCAATGACCCACTGCTTCATATTCTTTCTTACAACAGGATAACCGCCGCGCTCGGACTTTCCGTCGATGACTTCATCGTTGGAAAGAACCGTTCCAAGCTCTTCGCACCAGTTTACGGGCATATCAACATACTTTGCATAGCCATCAAGATAGAGCTGCTTGAAGATCCACTGCGTCCACTTGTAGAACTCGGGATCGGAGGTAGCGATCATCTTCGACCAGTCATAGTCAAAGCCAAGCTCCTTTAGCTGCTTGGAGAAGGTCTTGATGTTTTCCTGCGTGAAGCCGTTCGGGTGGTTGCCCGTTGTTACGGCATACTGCTCTGCAGGAAGACCGAAGGAGTCATATCCCATCGGGTGAAGGACATTATAGCCCTGCATCCTCTTCATACGGGAAACGATATCGGTTGCTGTGTAGCCCTCGGGATGTCCTGCGTGAAGACCAACGCCCGAAGGATAAGGGAACATATCAAGAACATAGTATTTCGGCTTGGAGAAATCCCAGACATCCGTCTTGAAGGTTTCATTCTCCTCCCAGTATTTCTGCCACTTTTTTTCAATAGCGGCATAGTCATAGCGCTCTGCCATTTATATCAATCCTTTTCAAAATAATTTCCTTAAACCGCTAAAATTACTTTAACCATGCGGAAATGTCGATTTCCTCACCGTCGCTCCAAAGTCTTTCAAGGTTGTAGAAATCTCTCTGATCTCTTGAAAAAACGTGAACGATGATGTCCGAGTAGTCGAGGATTATCCAGTTTGAACCGTTGTTGCCCTGAATGCTGTGCGGCTGGATACCCTGCTCGCTCAATTTGAAATCAACTTCGTCCGCAAGCGCCCTTGTCTGTGTGGAGCTTGTTCCGTCCGCAATGACGAAATAGTCGGCAAGAATGGAGATATCCCCGATCTTTATTACCTTTATATCTTCAGCCTTTTTGCTGTCGAGTGCCTTAACGGCGATCTCAAGGATCTGCTGCTGTGTATGCTCTGCCATTTTATTCCTCCGTTTTTTTGCAAATATCCGTATAGTAATTATAAGCTTCAAGAGTCTGCGTCGGGATAAGCGAACCCTTTTCCATGACCTCGTTTATCGAGTGCTTCACCGTTTCAAGTATCGCTTTTTTTATGTCCGCAAACGCAAGCTTGCGGAACTTTTCAACGTCCTTGAAGCTTCTTTCGACCGATACAAGATCAGCCATGTAAATTATCTCTTCAAGCTCGCTCATTTTCGCTCTGCCCGTTGTATGATAGCGGATAGCGTTCAGAAAATCTTCATTTCTGAAATCAAAAACCGTTTCGGCGTAATATGACCCTGCAACGGCATGATAAAGCGCAGGCGTTTTCAGCTCCGCTTCGCAGACATTCCTGCGTGATTTTTTCACCATCGCAAGCTGCTCGGCAGTCGGAAGCTCCTTGCAGCAATCGTGAACAAGACCTGCCGTATAGGCTTCATTCGGATCCTTGTAGCCGTGCGCTTCGGCAAGCTTTTTCGCCATATCCGCAACGTTTACGCTGTGTGTAAAGCGTTTTTTTGAAAGTTTAATGCTTAAAATATCGATAAGCTCCGCATCGGAATACATTTTATCAGTCCTTGCTTTTTAATCTATGATATACATGATTTTCCTCTATATATTCTACTACATTTTTATCCATATAGCAAGATAAATCGCAATTTTTTAAAATTTTTTCACGAATTTCCGATGAAGAAAGCTCAAAAGCCGATATCTCCGTGACGATGACCCTTCCATATTCGGAAAGCTGCCCTGCCTTTTTGCGAAGCTCTTCAATATCGCCTCCGCCGTTCTCCCGTGAAGCCGCTATGATCGTACACATCCCGAGGATATCCTGCCAGCGGTGCCACCTGTCGAACGAGAGCAGCATATCGCTCCCCATTATGAAAAAAAGCTCATCGTCGGGGAATTCCTCGTGAAAATGACTGACCGTGTTCACGGAATAGCTCACCTCGGACTGCGATAGTTCCCAGTCGCTCACCGTCACATAAGGCAGACTTTCAAACGCAAGCCTGCACATTTGGAGCCTGTCCTTTCCGTCCGCAACAAAGCCGCCGCTGTCCTTTTTGAACGGCGAAATAAACGTAGGGATGACGAAAACACGGTCGATGCCGTTCTTCTCCGCAGTTTCCTTAACAAGATTGAAATGTCCGTTGTGAACGGGGTTGAAGCTGCCACCGAATAGTGCAATTCTGCTCATATTAAAACTTTATTTTCGGGTTCTGCGGATTGCGCTTGAAAAGAACAAGCTTGTTTCCGATGACCTGAACGACCTCGGACTTTGTCTTTTCCGCAAGCTCCGCAGCAGCCTCGGCAGGAGAAAGCATTGCGCCCTCAAGAACCTTCATTTTAACTATCTCTCTTGCGCGAAGTGCGTCGCTGACCTGTGTGACGAGCGTGTCAACGATGCCGTTTTTTCCGACCTGTAAGATCGTATCTTCTGTGCTTGCGATACTTTTAAGTGCCGCTCTCTGTTTGCTTGTAAGCATAATCTTTATCCTTTCATTCTGACATATATACGTTATTTCATTCGCCCTTTATCCGCTTTTCAAACTTGCGCAAAGCGTCAGCACGGTGACTTACTTCGTCCTTTTCCTCCGCCGATATTTCCGCAAAGGAACGGTCGCCGTACATAAATATCGGGTCGTAGCCGAAGCCGTTCGTTCCACGTTTTTCGTAGCCTATCTTTCCCTCGCAGGTGCCCTTTACGGTGAAGCTTTCGCCGTTTTCATCAATGTAGCAAACAGCGCAGACAAATCTCGCCGTGCGCTTCTCATCGGGAACACCCTCCATTTTGGAAAGCACCTTTGCGCAGCGCCTGCCCTCCTCGGCATAACGTGCGGAGTAAATGCCCGGCTCGCCGCCGAGTGCGTCCACTTCAAGTCCGCTGTCATCGGCGATAACGGGGAGATGAGTTATATCGTAAGCCGCCTTTGCCTTTATATAAGCGTTTTCCTCGAAGGTCGTTCCGGTTTCATCGGCTTCGATATCTGCGCCTGCCTCCGACTGTGTGAGCACTTCATATCCCAGCGGTTCAAGTATCTCACGGAACTCACGAACCTTGTTTTTGTTGTTTGATGCAAGTATTATTTTCATAATTATTTATCCTCGCCGTCATTGTCTTTTTTCTTCTTGCCAAAAGTAATTTCCTTGAAAAGGAATCCGAATTTTCCATTCTTGGGGTCTTTTTTCTGCTCGGGAGCTTCTTCGGTTTCAGCCGTTTTTTCTTCGGCTTCATCTTCGTGAGCTTCTTCCGCATCGTCTATGATCTCTTCTTCAACATCTTCATTTACGGGTTCGGGAGCTTCTTCCGTATCGTCGGTATCGGCGAAGCTTTCTTCAATGCTTTCTTCAAGCTCTTCGGCAACATCATCAATACCGATCTCTGCCGTAACTTCTTCGGAAAGCACAGGTTCTTCCGCAGTTTCTTCATCGGTCAGACGCTCATAGTTATAATCAAAATCTGTTTCATTGTCAAAGAGCGCTTCCGCAAAATCATGCGCATTGAATTCCTGCAGATCGTCTATCTTTTCGCCCACTCCGACAAGCTTTACGGGGATCCCAAGCTCGTTGTGGATAGAGATTATTATACCGCCCTTTGCCGTTCCGTCAAGCTTTGTCAGAACGATGCCGGTGATGTCTGCGACTTCACTGAAAAGCTTCGCCTGATTAACGGCGTTCTGTCCCGTTGTAGCGTCAAGAACAAGCAGCGTTTCGAGCGAACAGCCTTCACCCTGTTCATGAATGATACGGCTGATCTTTTTAAGCTCGTCCATAAGATTTTTCTTGTTGTGAAGTCTTCCTGCGGTGTCGCAGATAAGGACATCTGTTCCTCTTGCCTTTGCCGCAGTTACAGCGTCAAAAACCACTGCGGCAGGGTCGGAACCCTCGGCGTGCTTGACAATATCCACTCCTGCACGTTCCGTCCATATCCGGAGCTGCTCGATCGCAGCGGCACGGAACGTATCCGCAGCGGCAACGAGAACCTTTTTCCCGTCGTTCTTATATTTAGCCGCAAGCTTTCCTATCGTTGTGGTCTTGCCTGCACCGTTTACACCTATAACAAGTATGACCGACGGTGTTGTTGAAGTGTCTATCTTCTTATCCTCGCCGAGCATTTCCTCGATTATATTTTTAAGCTCCGCCTTGGTTTCATCGGGAGTCGTAAGCTTATTTTCCTTGACCGAAGCACGGAGCTTTTCAACGATAGAAAGCGAAGTTTCCACGCCGATATCGCAGGTTATGAGCACCTCTTCAAGCTCATCAAAAAAATCATCGTCAAGCTGTGAATGAGCGCCGAAAAGTGCGCCGAACTTGCTCATCATCGAGTCTTTGGTCTTCTTTACGCCCTCGGCGATCTTACTGAAAATATTCATTTGCATGACCTCACATTAAAAAGTTTATCTGTTCTCATATCGGGACAAAGCGGAGAGAATTTCTTCAAGATTATTCTCCTGATCGGGGTGTCCCGAACCTGCGACCCTTTTCGCAGCCTGAAAGCGTTCCTTGTCATTCTTTCCGTTAATGAAAAAAAACAAATTCAAAAGCATACTGACCGAAAATAGTCTTATGTATTTTTAACTTCTTTACATCGGACAGATCATAAACCCCTGTACGGTTGTTTCCCGTAAAATAGCCGAGCGAACCCGTGCGTACCGTCAGCAGTCTGTCCATATTCGTAACAGTCATATATCCGGGGTCGATCTGATTTCCGACCGTTCCCGCCAAAAACCTTTCGGCTTGAAAATGCCATAAGGGGTTCTCTAAAAACCGGGACACGAGCAAAGCCTCGTTATGAGTTTTGTCAGCTGCAAGGCATCAAACCGCAGTGAATACTTGATGTATTTCAAGGTTTGATAACGCAGCAGATGGCGAAACTCATAGAGGATTTGCCGTGAAGGAGGTTTTTAGAGGTTCCCATAAATAATACCCGTGCGGCTTTCCCCTGCCATAAGCATACCGTCAAAAATTTCCTGTGCTGTATTTAGATCAAGCATTTATATCCCCCTGTTCTGCCGTTATTCTGCGGTTTCCAAATTCTGCGGCGGCTGTTCAAGACGGAGTATTTTTGAGATACCCTTTTCCTGCATGGTTACACCGTACATTACGTCTGCTTCGTCCATTGAACCTCGTCTGTGCGTTACGAGAATGAACTGTGTTGTATCGGTAAATTTGCGGAGATACTGCGCATATTTTGTAACGTTTATATCATCAAGCGCAGCCTCGATCTCGTCAAGGATGCAGAACGGCGCAGGCTTTATTTTAAGTATCGAGAAGTAGATGCAGATCGCAACAAAAGCCTGCTCGCCGCCCGAAAGCAGCGAAAGATTGTTGATGACCTTTCCCGGAGGTGCGACCTTTATCTCAATTCCCGATTCAAGAACATCATCGGGATCGGTGAGCATAAGCTCTGCACGTCCGCCGCCGAAAAGCTCAACAAATATCTGCTTGAAGTTTTCATTGATGCGGTTGAAGCTTTCGGAGAACTGTCTGCGCATCGTGTCGGTGAGCTCGTCAATAAGTCTTTCCAGCTCACGCTTGGAGCTTTCAACATCCTCGAGCTGACCCGACATGAATTCGTAACGCTCGGAAACCTCCTTGTATTCTTCGATCGCGGCAACATTGACATTGCCGAGTGCGCGTATTTTCTGCTTTATCTCGGCAAGATCGCGCTGTATAACAAGCAGATTTTCGACCGGCTTTGCAAGCTTTACCGCCTCGGAAAGATACAGCTCGTACTGCTCTGCCATATCGGCGATTATCTTGTCATAAGAGCCCTGAACGGAGGTTTTCCGCTCTTCAAGCCTTGTGACCTC
This sequence comes from Oscillospiraceae bacterium, assembly GCA_051881815.1. Classification (GTDB taxonomy): domain Bacteria; phylum Bacillota; class Clostridia; order Oscillospirales; family Ruminococcaceae; genus UMGS363. The sequence goes on from JBJEQP010000083.1 coordinate 49,228, forward strand.
ACGGCTGAATTTTTCCTTGTTCTCGTTCATTTCACGGACAAGTCGGCGTTTTTCGTTCGACTTCTGCTCCATCGTGTGACTTTCGGAGCGAAGCTGTGCGATACGGTCGTTTATTCCTGCGGCTTCGTCCTTTGCGCCTTCAAGCTTTGCGTTGAGCGCATCGATCTCCGCCTGTTTTTCTGCAATAAATCTGTTCTTTTCGTCCAGCTCGATAACAAGCCTTGCGCTGCTGCTGCCGATCTCGAGCGACTGCGCTTCAAGGCGTGAAATTTCCGTCTTTATAGCTTCAATATCCTTTGCTATCTCGGTTTCACGCAGCTTCAGCTCCGACATTCTTTCGGAAAGCGCTTCACGCTTTTCCTGCATCCGACGGCGCTGTTCATCGTTTTCGGAAACGTCCTTTTCCTTTTCGGATATCTCATTTTCGACCGATTTCAAAGCTTCCTCGGCTGCCTTTACAGCGGCTTCGGTCTCGGCGATCCTGTTTTTGAGGGCATTTTTTGCGTCCTCCGAACCCGAAAGCTGTTCTTCGTTCTGCGCAGTCATAACTTCAATACGCTTCAATTCGGACTCAAAGCGTATCTTGTCCGCAGCAATAACGGACAGCTCTTCCTTTGCGCCCTCAATGTCAAAACCGAGCTTGTCCGTTTCGCTTTTGAGCTTTTCAGCCGATGTGCGAAGCTCGGAAAGCTTTGTCTGGAGAGCGTTTTTCTCGTTTGTGAGCTTCTCGATATCGTTCTTTCGGGTAAGTACGCCGCTCGACTTTGAAACCGAGCCGCCCGTGAACGAACCGCCTGCATTGATGACCTGTCCGTCCAGCGTAACGATACGGAATTTGTAGCCGTATTTCTTTGCTATAAGCGTTCCGAGGTCGATATCCTCTGCGACGACAATTCTTCCGAGAAGTGAGTTGTAAACGCCCTCAAACTTCGGTTCAAACTTCACAAGATCGACCGCAAGCGCAACAAATCCGTCGCATCTGTCAAGACCGTTTTCGTTAAGACGGTTTCCCTTTACAGATGTGAGCGGCAGGAACGTTGCACGTCCTGCTTTCGTTTCCTGCAAAAGACGGATACCACGCTTTGCAATGTCTTCATTCTCTACAACGATGTTCTGGAGTGCACCGCCCATAGCTGTTTCAATTGCAACGCTGTATTTTGATTCGACCTTGATAAGCTGTGCTGCGGAACCGTAAACTCCGCTCAGCTGTCCTGATTTTGAAGCTTTAAGTATCTGCTTAACCGAGTGGGCAAAGCCTTCCATGCTGTTTTCAAGGTCGGCAAGCATACGGATGCGCTGATCCTTGTCACGGATAGAGAAATTTATCTCTTCAAGCTGCTTTTTCGCCGCTTCAAGCTTCTCCTTCCTTGCGGAGTAAAGCTTTGAGATGCCGCCTATCCTGTTGTTGAGCTCCTCGGTCTTTTCCTCGATGAGCGCAAGTCCGTCCGTACATTCGTCCTTCTCACGCTTCAAGTCTTCGAGTGCCGCACGGAGCGTTTCTTCCCTGCTGTCAGCGGAATCGAGCTGCGCCTTCATATCCTCGGCGGACTGCTTTCCCGTTGAAATGGAAACGCCGTATTCGGACTGCTTTATATATAATTTGTTGAGTTCGTTCTGTACCTGCGCCGACTTGCTGTCAATGCTGTCCTTTTCGGACGAAGCCTTGGAAAGCTCCTCGCTGACCGCGATATAATCGGTGCGTGTCTGTTCAAGCTCACCCTCCGATCTTTTCACCGCTTCAAGCTTTTCTTCGATAGCCTTGCGGTTTTCCTCACCCGTGTTTTCGGAGAGTGCCTGCTGCTTCTTTATTTCCTCGATATCGTCGTTTGCGTGACGGATCTCGTTTTCGCATACAGCTATATCGGAGTGTATCTGCGTGTTTGCACGTTCCGATTCAAGTATGAGATTGCGAAGCTCTTCCGTGCGCAGAGTGTTTTCCTGCATACTTTCGGAAAGCTGCGTAAGCTCGTCTTCAAGTCTTGATATATCCGCTTCAACGTTGTTATATTCGTTTGTGCTGATAAGAAGCTTGTCGGAAATTTCGTCAAGATTCTTTTTAAGATCGTCAAGCTGACGCACCCAGACGGTTATTTCAAGCGACTTTTTCGTTTCGGAATATTCGATGAATTTTTCCGCCTTTTCCGACTGGATCCGGAGCGGTTCAACTCTGCTTTCCAGCTCGCCGATGATATCGCGAAGGCGAAGGATATTGTCCTGCGCAGCGGCAAGCTTTCTTTCCGCGTCCGCCTTTTTATAGCGGAATTTCGATATTCCTGCGGCTTCCTCAAATATCTCACGGCGCTCGCCCGACTTTGCGGAAACTATCTCGGCAACTCGTCCCTGACCGATTATTGAGTAACCGTCACGGCCAAGACCCGTGTCCATAAAAAGCTCGCAGATATCCTTCAATCGCACCTGTGCGCCGTTTATCATATATTCGCTTTCACCGCTGCGGTAAAGCTTTCTCGTCACCGATATCTGCTCGGACGGTATCTGTAGAATACCTCTGTTGTTGATGATGTTGAGCGTTACCGAAGCAAATCCCATAGGCTTGCGGAACTGTGTGCCCGAGAAGATAACGTCCTCCATTTTTCCGCCTCGGAGAGTCTTTGAGGACTGCTCGCCGAGTACCCAGCGCACAGCGTCGCCTATGTTGGATTTTCCGCTTCCGTTAGGACCGACGACCGCCGTGATCCCCTTGTCAAAGGTAAGCTTTATTTTATCGGGGAAGGACTTAAAGCCCTGTAACTCCAATGATTCCAGATACATTTATATGCTCCGTTTCATTTAATTTTTTCAATGCGGATATCAAACAGCTTTTCAATGCTTTTATCCGCAATTATCTTGATTTCATAACCTTGCTTTGCAAAATATCCAATGTTGCATTTTTTCTGTCCGACAGCCATGCTGACCGCCTTCGGATGAACATAACCGGCATAGCTGCCCTTTTCGCCGAGCTGCTTTTCAATAGCCTTGCGAAAGCGTATGCCAAGACATATCTCACGCATCGCAGGATGATAATATCCCCCGACAGCCTGCCCCTCAACGTTTTCCGAAGCGTGAAGTCCGAGCCTTATTATCTTAATGCCGTTCTGTTCAAACATTTCCATAAGCTCGGCGCAAAGCTCCGCTTCTTCATCAAATGGTATCGTTTTATATACCCCGCTCTGATATAAGTCGGCAAGCTTTGTTCCGCCAAGTATCACAGTTGGGTATATCCTGACCGTTTCGGGTGAAAGCCTTATCAGCTCTTTTGCCGTATAAACATCGTCCTCGGGCGAAGCGCCGTAAAGTCCCGTCATCATCTGCAAGCCAAGCTCAAAACCGTATTCTTTTATGAGCTTTGAAGCGTTACGAACATCGTCCGAAGTGTGACCTCGCTCGTTCATCGCAAGAATATCATCACGCATCGACTGCGCACCGAGTTCGATCGCTGTAACGTGGTATTTTTTCAGAATATCAAGTATCTCACGGTCGATCTTGTCGGGTCGGGTAGATATCCTTATGCCGATAAGACCGTATTCTTTTATGAATGGCTGCGCAGCTTCAAGTAGGGAGATCATATATCCCCTTTCGACCGCCGTAAAGCTTCCGCCGAAGAACGCTATCTCCGTTTCGGAAGGCTTTTTCAGCTTCGGGCAGGCTTCCCCGAGCAGCTTTGTCACGTTTGCCGCATCGGGCGGTTCTTGTGTGCTGCTTATCGTCCGCTGATTGCAGAACGAGCAGCAGTTGGGACAGCCTTTGTGCGGAATAAAGATCGAAATGTTGCTGTGCGTCATACCTTGTAGCCCATAAGCTCCAGCGCTTCCTTCGCAGCCATCTGTTCAGCCTGCTTTTTGCTGTGACCCTCGCCCGTTCCGATAACGTTGGAATTGAGCATCACCTGAATGACAAACACACGGTTGTGGTCGGGGCCTGTCTGCGATTTAAGGAAATATTCTATCTTCTCTTCACGGTTGCGCTGGATGACTTCCTGCAGGATAGTCTTGTAATCGCCGTTTGAACGTTTCCTGTATTTGTCGATGTCCTCGGGCATAAATCCGAGAACGTATTTCCTTGCTTCGTCAAGACCACCGTCAAGAAATACCGCTGCGATCACTGCTTCAAAGGCGTCGGAAACGATGGACGGACGTTCTCTGCCGCCGCTGTTTTCCTCGCCCTTGCCGAGAAGGATATGCTTGCCGAGATCGATCTTTTTCGAGAATTCAAAGAGTGCCGTTTCGCATACGAGCGACGCCCTTATCTTCGTCAGATCACCCTCGGGAAGATGCTTGAAATGCTTGAAAAGATACTCCGAAACGACTATCGAGAGTACGCTGTCGCCGAGAAATTCAAGACGCTCGTTTGAGTTCCTTGCGTTCTTGAATTCATTGGCATAGCTTGAATGGGAAAGTGCTTCGTGAAGAAGCTCCTTATTTTTGAATGTATATCCTATCTTTTTTTCAAACTCTGAAAAATCCATTTTATGAGCGTTCCTTTCCTGTCCGATATTTCCCCGAAAAAACGGAGAAAACGGCTTTATAGCAAGACACAAAATAGACTGACAAAAGGAGGCGAGGGCAAAGCTTGAAGAGTTAGGAACGAACCCGTAGGCAGGCTTGCCGCCTGTCAAGGGTGAGTGACGACACTATTCAAGCTTTGAACCGCCGAACTTGGCAGGATATTTTAGTGGATTGCTATAGTTTGAAAATCAATATGTATAATTGTTTATTCTGCAGATTCGGCTTTGAGCTTTTCTATTGAGCGTGATATCTCGCCGATAACGTTGCCCTCAACACAGTTTTTAGCCTGACGTATAGCGTTGTAGAAAGCCTTTGCGTCCGAGCTGCCGTGAGCCTTTATAACAGGCTTGGAAATTCCCATGAGAACTGCACCGCCGACTTCGGAATAGTCAAGCTTTTTCCTGATCGCCGCAACCTGCTTTTTGAGCAGGAGATATGCGATCTTTCCGCCAAGACTGCCAAGGAACATACCCTTTAGCGTGTGCGCAAAGTAGGAACCCATGCCCTCGTAAAGCTTGAGCGCAACATTTCCCGTAAAGCCGTCCGAAACAGCTACCTGACATACGCCGAGCGGAATGTCACGGGCTTCAAGATTGCCGTAAAAATTGATCGGAGCCTTTTTGAGCTGCGCATAAGCTTCCTTGTCTATATCCCTGCCCTTTGTGTCCTCTGCGCCGACATTGATAAGACCGACCTTCGGCGACTTAACGCCGAGAACTCTCTCCATATAGCAGCTGCCCATGATACCGAACTGAACGAGCGCTTCGGGACGGCACTCAACGTTTGCGCCTGCGTCAATGAGCATGATGTATCCGTCATCGGTCGGCATTATCGGAGCAAGAGCTGCTCTCTTTATGCCTTTTAAACGCTTTGTGATGAATGTCGCACCGACAACGAGCGCACCCGTGCTGCCTGCGGAAACAAAGGCGTCACCCTCACCGTCAGCGAGTGCTTTAAGTCCGACAGCCATTGAACAGTCGGAATGTTCATTTATTATGGAAGTCGGCTCTTCGTGAATGTCGATGACCGATTCCGTATGCTTTATCGAAATTCTGTTGAGGGAGATGCCGTTTGCCGATGCAAAGCTTTTTATTTTGTTCTCATCACCCGTAAGAACGATGTCAACATCAAGCTTTTCAACAGCCATAGCTGCACCCTTTATGATCTCATCGGGGGAATTATCTCCGCCGAATGCGTCAACGATTATTTTCATTTTCTACTCCTTTTTATCTTCTCGTTTAAGAAGCGTGTGAAATTCTTGTCCGTCTTTTCGCTTTTCGGAATAACATACTCCGTGCCGTTTTCCGTTCTGATGATGAAGTGACCTTTTGCGTCACGGAAGCCTTCCAGCTTTTCATAAGGAAAATAGGCTGCGCCGTTTTCCTCGTGAATCAGAAAGCCGTCCGTGTAAAACTCATAGAGCCGCTTTTTTTCACCGACAGCGGACAACGTCTTTTGCGCCGAGCGTTTTATTCCCGAAAGCGAAATGATCCCCGATATAACTGCCGATCCCGATATGATTGTGATAAGAAAATACCCTGCCAAAACCGAAATAACTGCTATAACAAATGCGACTGCAGTCACGGCAGCTTCAAACCTTGCCGCCGACCTTTTTTCACAGAGGATCTCTTCAAGACCGTAGCTTATCGGGAAGCTATAAACAGCAGGAGCAGCATTTTCCAGCTTAATTTCAACCTTGCTTGAAAACTCTTCAGTGTTTTTCATTAGCTGCCTCCCTTATATCGACTTTACGGTGAATTTACCGCCGAGCTTGTTCTCCATCACCGCGCGCATGAGCTTTTTTTCCTCATCGGAAAGCTCCTTTTTCGGAATAAGATAGGTCTTTCCGTCATCACGGAAAAGCATGAATTCAAGCGTGTCCTCAACGCCCCTCGCAATGCGTTCATAGCTTTCGGAAATACCCTCGTAATCGCTTTTGAATGTGAAGTGATGACGATAAAAGGAGTAGGTAAAGCTTCCGCACCCGTTTGGCGCCCTGCGGACAGACCTGCTGACCTTTTGTGCATTCAGATACAGTTCAAGCGCAGCCAGAAGCGCAAATATCACATACGATACCGCAAGCATCGGCTGACCTGCCGCAATCGCTGTCAGAACGATCTGCAAAAGTATAAGTACCAGCAGCACAGCGCCTATCAGCGTGAAAATGTATGCGCCGCCGCTTTTGAAAAGCATTGCCTGTTCAAGCTGCTTCAAGTCCTTTTCTCCGCAGCTCACGGTGAAGCTTACAAGCGGTTCTTTTCCCTTATCGGAAGGAAAATCAAAGAAAACATTCATCTTTGTTCCTCCATAGCCTTGTCAAATGCTTCGAGCGCCCTGTCTGCAATGACCTGATAACGCTGCTGCTTGTCCTTTATGCGCTCGCCGATCTCGGGGAGGATTCCCATATTTGCGCCCATCGGCTGAAAATTCTCAACGCTTTCATCGGAGATATAAGCCGAAAGTGCGCCGAGCATTGTTTCCTTCGGAAGTGAAAGCACCGGCTTCCCGAGCAGCCTTCTTGCCATATTTTTCCCTGCAATGATACCGCTCGCAGCCGATTCCATATAGCCTTCTACGCCCGTTATCTGACCTGCGAAGAAAATTCTTCCGTCCGAGCGGAGAGAAAAATCTCTGTTCAGAAGCTTCGGCGAATTGAGGAATGAATTTCGGTGCATAACGCCGTAGCGTAAAAACTCCGCATTTTCCAGTCCCGGGATAAGCGAGAACACACGCTTCTGCTCGCCGAATTTGAGATTCGTCTGGAAGCCGACAATGTTGTACATCGTTCCCGAGCTGTTCTCCTTTCGCAGCTGAACAACGGCGTAGGGACGCTTTCCCGTAACGGGATCGGTCAGTCCGACAGGCTTCATTGCACCATAGCGCATCGTTTCTTCGCCACGCTTGGCAAGCACTTCGATCGGCATACAGCCCTCGTAAACGGTAAAGCTGTCATTCTTGTTGTGAAGCTCCTGCGGACGGTCAAATTCGTGCAGCGGAGCGGATTCCGCATTTATTATCGCATTGTAAAATGTGAGATATTCTTCCTTTGTGAACGGGCAGTTGATGTAATCATCGTCGCCTCTGCCGTAACGTGCGGCGAAGAACGCTCTGTTCATATCGAGCGACTCAAAGGAAACGATCGGAGCTGCCGCATCATAAAAGCTCAAATATCCGCCGCTCAAACGGCTTATGCTTTCCGCAAGTCCGTCCGATGTAAGAGGTCCCGTTGCAATTATAACGTTCCCCTCGGGGATATCCGTTACCTCTTCGCTGTGGATAGTTATATTTTCGTGCGATCTTATCTTTTCGGTAACAAGATCGGAGAAAAGCTTTCTGTCGACCGCAAGCGCACCGCCTGCAGGCACAGCTGTTTCCTCTGCGCAGGGAACAGTAAGCGAACCCAGTCGGCGCATCTCCTCTTTGAGCAGACCTGCCGCCGAATTTACCCTCGAAGCTTTGAGCGAATTCGAGCAGACAAGCTCCGCAAAGCCTTCGTATTTATGCGCAGGAGAGAACTTTTTCGGCTTCATTTCGTACAGATCGACCCTGATCCCTGCCTGTGCAAGCTGCCATGCCGCCTCGCATCCTGCAAGACCTGCACCAATGACTTTTACGTTATTCATATATTTTTATTCCTGAAAACCTTTGGATTCTGTGCGTATAATTCGATATAGCCGCACTTGGGACATCCAAAGCAGTCAACACCGCTGCATCTGTCGCCGTCAAGGAGCTTTTTTTCTCCGTTCATCACGTTCAGCACGCCGCCGACAGCAGCCGATATAACAGCTTTTTTCATTTCAGTTTTACACTTCGGACAATCCATTTTATTTATCCTTTCGTACAGCGGTTTCGTAACCGCAGCCATCCTTCAGGCAGAAAAGCTTTCCGCCCTTCTTGAAAAGCGTTGTTCCGTCGTTACACTTCGGGCATTTATCGGAAACGGGAGTGTCCCATGTCATAAAGTCGCAGTTCGGATTATCCTCGCAGCCAAAGTATTTCTTGCCCTTCTTGGACTTTTTCTGGAGTACCTTTTTGCCGCACTTCGGACAAACGCCGCCTGTCGGCTTAATGATCTTCTTTGTGTTTGTGCATTCGGGGAAGCCCGAGCAGGCAAGGAACTTACCGAATCTGCCGATCTTTATTACCATCGGCTTTCCGCAGACATCGCATACCTCGTCCGTTTCCTCGTCGGGGACCTTGATGCGCTTGCCGTCCATATCGGTTTCAGCCTTTTTGAGCGTTGCGTCAAAATCATCGTAGAAATCATGGAGAGTCTGAACCCAGTCGGCTTCGCCTGTTTCGACCTTATCGAGATTGCTTTCCATATTAGCCGTAAATTTTGTATCAACGATATGCTTGAAGTGATCCTTCATCACCTGTGTTGTGACCTCGCCAAGACCAGTCGGTTTGAGCTGCTTTCCGTCACGCTCAACATAGAATCGGTTTGTGATAGTTGAAATAGTCGGAGCATAGGTTGACGGTCTGCCGATTCCGTTTTCTTCAAGCGCCTTGATAAGCGTAGCTTCGGTATATCTTGCAGGCGGCTGTGTGAAGTGCTGATTGCCCTCGATAGCCTTTAGCTTGAGCTTGTCGCCCTTTTCGATAACGGGAAGAACCTTGTTTTCCTCGTCGTCCTTTGTTTCCTCGTAAAGAACGGTAAAGCCGTCAAACTTCACGGAGAAACCCGTTGCCTTAAAGGTGCAGCCGTTTGCGTCAATGGCAGCGGAAACCGTATCGAGCGAAGCGCTTTCCATCTGGCTTGCGATAAAGCGTTCCCAGATAAGGCGGTACAGCTTGAACTGCTCGGGAGTAAGGCTGTCTTTTATCTTTGCAGGGGTAAGCTCGGGCATGGACGGACGGATAGCTTCATGAGCGTCCTGTGCGCCTGCCTTGGTCTTATATATCTTCGGAGTGGAGGGAACGTACTTCTTGCCGTAGACCTCCTCGATGTATTTGTATGCGGAAGCTCTTGCTTCGTCGGAGATACGAAGGCTGTCGGTTCTCATGTATGTGATAAGACCGACTGCGCCCATTCCCTCGATCTCAACGCCTTCATAAAGCGTCTGTGCTGTCTTCATCGTCTTTGCAGCTGCAAAGCCGAGCTTCTTTGAAGCCTCCTGCTGCATTGTCGAAGTTGTGAACGGAGGTGCAGGCGACTTCCTGCGGACAGACTTTTTGACCTCGGTCACGATATATTCAGCGCCCTCAACACGGGCAAGTATATTGTCGGCTTCTTCTTTGGAGTGAAGCTCTGTCTTCTTTCCGTCAACGCCGTAGAATGAAGCTGCGAACTGCTTCTTTGAGGAAGGAGCGGTCATCTTCGTGTCGATAGACCAGTATTCCTCGGGCTTGAAATTCTCGATCTGCTTTTCTCTTTCAACGACAAGCGACACAGCGACCGACTGAACACGGCCTGCGGAAAGTCCCCTTCGTACCTTTTTCCAAAGGAACGGCGAAAGCTTATATCCAACGATACGATCAAGGATACGGCGAGCCTGCTGCGCATTTACAAGATCAAGATCAATGCTGCGAGGATGCGCCATACCGTTCGTAACGCCCGTCTTTGTGATCTCGTTGAAGGTAACACGGTTGTTTGCATCCATAGGCAGTCCGAGCATCTGCGCAAGGTGCCATGAAATAGCTTCTCCCTCACGGTCAGGGTCCGTTGCGAGATAGACAAAGTCGGACTTTTCAGCCTCTTTCTTTAAGCTTGCGATAAGCTCTTCCTTGCCTTTAATATCGGTGTAAACGGGTTTGAAATCATTGTCAACATCAACGCTGAGCTTTGATTTCGGCAGGTCACGGACATGACCCATCGAAGCAACGACTTCATAGCCGCTGCCGAGATATTTTTTTATGGTTTTTGCCTTTGCAGGCGACTCCACAATAACAAGCTTTGACATTTATATCATAACTCCTTTTGGAAAATTATCTATTTATTCTGCAGCAAAGTATTCCTGACCTGTTTCGGAATAAACGGCTCCGTCAATTTCAAGATCGGTTATAAGCATAAGCACCTCCGAAATGTCCAGACCGCTTTTTTCAGCCGCTTCATCGGGCGTGATCCCGTTTGCTGCGCTTTTTATGATATCATAAACGATACCTGCATTCCCCTCGGCTTTGTATGTGCTTTCAATTTCGGGCAAAGCTTCGGGCTTGCTCCGTTTCTTCCGCTTCGGCTCGGAGCTTTTCTTATTTGAAAAGGTATCAAGCACTCTTTCATCCAGCATTGCGGTGTCGGAAATGCTTTCCTTTACAGGCTTATGACTGTAATTCTCGAAATATTCGCACGGAATGTCGTTCTCGTACAAAAGCGGTATAGCTCCGTCACGGATAAGCAGCTTGTTGCCGTCATACCTCGGGTCAAATATATCATGCGGCGGAACTGCCCAAAGATCTCTGCCCTGCGCGATCGCATTTGAAGCAGTGTTGAGCGAACCGCTCTTTTCCGAAGCCTCTATAACAACAGTACCCATTGAAATGCCCGAAAGGATCCTGTTCCTCGCAGGGAAATTCAGACGGTTGGCCTTTGTGTTCGGAAAATACTCGGATATGAAAAGACCGTTTTCAGCGATCTCATCAATATACCGTACATTTTCGGGAGGGTATTCATACCCTATGCCCGAACCGAGAACAGCGATCGTCTTTCCTCCCGATCGGACAGCGGAAAGATGTGCGGTTATATCTGTTCCCACCGCAAAACCGCTTGCTACAACAATACCCGACTCTGCAAGCGCCGAGCATATCTTCTTTGCCGTATTTATTGAATACTCGGAAGGGTATCTTGCCCCGACCGCCGAAACTATAACATCGGCAGAGAGCAGATCGATCTCACCCTTATAAAAAAGCAGAACGGGCGGATTGAATATTCCCCTCAATCTTGGCGGATAATCGGTATCGTTGAAACCGACTATTCCGATATTATGACCATAGCAGTAAGCAACTATTTCTCGGAGCTGCTTTGCGGTCGTGGCTTCCGCTGCACGAAGCTCGTTCGGTGTAAACACACCCTGCGGACGTTCAAAAGCGATAGCCTTATAAAGCGCATCGAGCGAACCAAACTGCTGAACAAGCTCCCATATCCTCGGCTTTCCCACGCCAAAGCAGGAAACGAGATATAACAGCTTTATTATCTCATCACGGAAAATATTCTCGCTGCTCATTTTGTCAGCTCCCACATTATTATCGAAGCGGCGGTTGCGGCATTGAGCGAATTGACGTTGCCGTTCATGTGTATAGTAAGCTTTTTATCGCATCGGCTCACGGTTTCACGGTCAAGTCCGTTTCCCTCGTTGCCGATAAGAACAGCTGCACCGTTTTTGAACGAGCAATCTGTAAGAGAGATCGCATCCGTGTCAATTACCGAAGCAAAGGTTTCGATTCCTTTATTTTTAAGTGCTGCAAAGGCTTCATCCTCGTCGGCATTCGCTATTCTTATGCGGAAAAGACTTCCCATTGTAGAACGCACGGTTTTCGGGTTATAAATATCACAGCAGTTCACGGCTATTATCCCGTCAACACCCATAGCGTCAGCTGTTCTGATAATTGTACCCATATTTCCCGGATCCTGAAGCTGCACAAGCACCGCATACTTGCCGCTTTCCCTGACAAGCTCCTCTGCGGATAGGCTTTTCGGCATTTTGCAAGCCGCAAAGATACCCTGCGTTCCCTGCGTCTGCGCAAGCGAAGAAGCAAGCTCATCGGGGACTGTAAGTATTTTTACGCACCTTTCTTCAAGCCTTCCGAGCAGCTCTCCGAATTTTTCCGAGGCTGTTTCGGCAGCGATAACAAAGCTTATCGCTGCGTTTTCCTTTACCGCATCATCTACAAGCCTTGCTCCTTCGAGCGGAAACAGACCGTATTCGCTGCGGTATTTTTTTGCCGAAGATATCTTCTTGAAAAGCTTTATATTATCGTTTTCCTTTGAAGCAATATACTGTCGCAACGCCCTGTTCCTCCCTATTATCGTTTACGAAAATGCGGTTTATTCACAAATTCCACAAAAGTATAAAAATCGCAAAAAGTCAGAAGCAAAAATTTCACTTCTGACCTTGTAAGCGTTTTTAATTAAAGAGCAGCCTTTGCCTTTTCGGTAAGTGCTGTGAAGCCTGCTGCGTCGTTTACAGCGATCTCTGCGAGCATCTTTCTGTTGAGTGTGATGCCTGCCTTCTTAAGACCGTTCATGAATGTTGAATAGTTCATGCCGTTCATCTTGCAAGCAGCGGAAATTCTTGTGATCCAGAGCTTTCTGAAATCTCTCTTCTTAAGACGTCTGCCAACATAAGCATAGTTGCCGGACTTCATAACGGCTTCTTTAGCCATCTTGAAATGCTTGCTCTTTGCGCCCCAGTAGCCCTTTGCAAGCTTTAATGTTTTATTTCTTCTCTTTCGAGTAGCCATTGCGCCCTTAACACGAGCCATAATTCTTTACCTCCGTTTATTTCGTACTTTGATTACTTGTAAGGAATAAGAACCTTAACGGTTGAAGCGTTTGCAGAGCTTGCGTAGCCGGCCGCTCTTGCGATTCTCTTACGCTTTGTAGCCTTCTGAGTAAGTCTGTGTCTTTTGTTGGTCTTCTGATACTTAACAAGACCGTTCTTGGTTACTTTAAAACGCTTTTTTGCGCCAGAATGTGTTTTCTGCTTAGGCATGATGTATCCTCCTTCAATTTTAGGCGAAATTTTCGCCGTTGTATTTTTATTTTGAAGCCTTGGGCGAAACGAACATAACAAGTGCTCGTCCCTCCATCTTGGAAGGCTTTTCAACCGTACCGTATTCGGAAACAGCTTCCTTGAATCTTTCAAGAAGCTCTTCGCCGAGCTGAGGATGAGCGATTGCACGCTTACGGAAACGAATGGAAACCTTGAGCTTGTCGCCGCCCTTGAGGAACTTCGCAGCCTGGTTCACCTTCGTGTTAAAGTCGTTTGTGTCGATAGTCGAGAACATTCTGATCTCCTTGACGTCAACGACCTTCTGATTTTTCTTTGCTTCCTTCTCACGCTTGCCCTGTTCAAAAAGGTACTTTCCGTAGTCCATGATCTTACACACGGGCGGAGTTGCCTGCGGAGCAATTTTTACAAGATCAAGCTCTCTTTCTTCTGCAAGAGCCAACGCTTCCTTTGCCGAGATAACGCCGATAGCGGAACCGTCGGAATCAATCACACGGATCTCCTTGTCCTTGATTTCTTCATTAATCTGTAATTCTTTAACGCTTATATTAAGCACCCCCGTAAAAATTATAAAAACAAAAAGAGCGGAAAAGCATCTTTTCCGCTCATACCTTGATCCATTTCAAAGCAGCCGGGCAGATATGCCGCTGCTTGTAAATAAAAAAGAGTATCTATTGACCGCTGCACGCCTTTGCGGCAGGGTGAGAACGGAAAGTTCTGCTTTATTTTAAACGGTTTTTTCAAACCAACGCTATATATTATACCACAAAAAAATCATTTGTCAAGGGTTTTTGCAAATTTTTTTAAAATATTTTCAGCTCTTATGAAAAATTATTGTGCATCGGACGATTCGCCGCTGTCGGAAGAGTTTCCGGCAAGCTTGTTCTGATAGGATTCGTTGTCGAACCAGTCGTCAAGCACCTTTACAGAGATGGAATAGCCCGTTCCCGTCTTGACATATTCGGTTATCTCGCCCGTTGTGATAAGGGTAACGATCTCCTGCGAAGTAAGATTGAGATAAGCCGCAGCTTCGTCCTCGGTGAGATATTTTTTCTCGCTGACCTTCATAGCGTCGGGCTGTGTGACGTTACTGATGTTCGAGAAGGACTTGTCCGCAAGAGTTTTGTTGAGCTTGCGTATGCCGCCGCCTATCGAAAGTCCGCTTATAAGAACGCATATTCCGAGAAAAACAGCGCCGACAAAGGAGCCGTTTATCATTTTGCTGCCCGATGTTCTGTTTCTGTTAGTCTGATTTGAAGCCATTTTTATTCCAGCCTTTCTTACAGTTTGATCTCTATCTCCCTGTCAAGGCTGAATGAATAGAGGAACGCTTGACTTACCTTGACATTGAAGATCTTCTCCAGAGCCCTGCTGTAAAGAACGAGCTGTCTGCGGTAGCGGTCGGCAAGCACCTCGCCGCTTTTTACACGGTCGGTCTTGTAATCGACAAGCACAGCTTCCCCGTCCTCAAAGAATATACAGTCGGCGATACCCTGGAGCATACTATCATTATTATACTCCAAACCGTACATTCCGTCAAGTCCCAACTGTGATATTCCGATGAGAAATTTCTGCTCACGGCGAACGTCGGGCGAACGCTTCATACGCTCGTACAGCGGCGAACGGAAAAATGCTTTTATGTGCTCAATATCAAGCGAACTCCGCTCGGACGAGGATATTATCCCAAGCTCTTCAAGACGCTTTGCTTCCAATTCGGGAGATATCTCGGCGGCAGGGAGATCCGCATACTGCATAAAGGTGTGTGTTGCCGTACCTATCTCCGCAGCGGTGAGCCTTCCGTGATCCGCAGCAAATTCGGGTCTGCGCAGGAAGACTTCGCTGCTCTCGCTCTTTGCGATCTCGGTAATGGTCAGCTTTGCAAGTGTTTCGGTCTGCTCTCCGCCGTATTTATAGCTGAAATTGCCGAGAAGCCTGCGGACGCTTTCCTCTTCCGCAAGAGCCTTTTCCTCCTCGGGAGCTTTTTCAATATCAGCCGAGCCTTCAAATGATGTCACCTTTATTTTTGCCCTGCTGCTCCGTATCGGGACATCTATCTCGTTCTGGATACGACAGGAATCGGGGTGCGTGAGCAGTATCGCAAGCAGCCAGTCAAGCATCGAACCTGCGTTTACAGCAGACGGTATCCCGTCCTCTGCTGCAAGCCTCAAAGCACATCTTAATATGCGGCGGCGTGTATTTTCGCTGTCGGGAATGGTTATGAAAAGCCGTTCCTTTGCTCTTGTGAGCGCAACATAAAGCAAACGCATCTCTTCGCTTATGCTTTCTCTCCTGTTTATAAGGGAAATTGCATAGCGTGGAAATGAATCGTAAAGCTGTCCCGTTTCAAGGTCCTGTATTTTGAAGGCAATGCCAAGGTCAAGATGCATCTGCATTCGACCGCTGCAGTCTTTAAGATTAAATCCCCTTGAGGTTCCGCAGAGGAACACAAACGGGTATTCCAGTCCCTTTGATTTATGTATCGTCTTTATCGAAACGGCATTGTCCGCAGGCGAAACGACCGAAGCACGGACAAAATCGCCGCCGTTCTCCGAAATATCGTTCAGATAGCGGATAAAGCCCGACAAGCCGCCCGATGAATTTTGCTCGTACGACCTTGCATATTCAAGCAGAAGCCGCAGATTCGCCTTTTTCTGCTCGCCGTCCGAGTAAACGCTCATTGAGGAAAGAAAGTCCGTGCTGTCGTAAACGGTAACGATCAGCCTTTCAAGGCTCTGCGAAGCGGCGCAGATACGCAGGCTTTTGAATATCCTGCAGAAGCGTTCCAGCTTTGCTTTTGCCGAATAGCCGCTGTCCTCACCGACAGCCTTTAGAACCGCTTTGTACAGCTTTTCATCACGCTTTTCCGAAAGCAGACGAAGCTCCGCCATTTCATCCGCATCAAGCAGGAACATCGGCGACATAAGCACCGAAACAAGCGGTATATCGTGCATCGGGTCGTCGATCACCTTCAGCAGATTCACGAGCACCGATATCTCCCTCGACTGCAGATAGCTGACGGTTTCCTCGCAAACAGCCTTTACACCCATTGCATTGAGCTCGTCTGCATAAAGCTGTCCTCTCGCCCTGTCACGGAGCAAAATGCAGAAATCTCTCGGTTCGCAGGGGCGCAGTCCACCCTTGTCGCTGACCTTTTCAACTCCGAGCATCGACTTTATCCTTGCCGCAGCAGCGTGTGCCTCCGCCTGCGATGCCGAAAGAGCTTCTTCACCGCTTTCATCGTCCGAAGAAACCGTTATTTCACCGCTGTCGGGAGAGAAAATGATCTCGGTCGCACGATCCGCTTCGGGATAATCCGCACCGTATTCAAGCTTTTCATTATCGGTGTAATCAATGCCGCCGTTATCTCTGTCCATAATATTTTCAAACACATCGTTGACAAAATCGACAACATCACGGCTGCTTCGGAAATTTCTGTTCAGAAGCACGGCTGCATTCGTTCCCTTGAAATCTTTTTCGTAAGGCTCGGACGAGTCGAGAACTTCAAGGAAGTTGTTCGGGTTTGCAAGTCGGAAACGATAGATCGACTGCTTTACATCACCGACAACAAAGAGGTTATCTCCGCCCCTTTCCGCTGTGCCGTTGTGCGAAAGCATACGGAATATAACGCTCTGCGTGTTGTTCGCATCCTGAAATTCGTCGATCATAATTAGCTTGTAGTATTCGGAAAGCTCCTGTGCAAGCGAAGTTTTTACTATCCTGCCGTTCTTGTCCTTTTTGCATAAAAGCTTGACCGCAAGCTGCTCCGCATCGGAAAATCCGAGTGCATTCTTTTCGATTTTTATCGACTCTATCTCCTTGATAAGCTCCTTGACAAGAATCGAGATACCGTCAATGATCTCGGCGTTGATCTTGTAGTCGTCAACGATATCTTCAAGCATGAATAAGCTGCTGCAGGTATCATTGAAAATTTTCTTGTACTGATCTCGGAAGTCCTTGACCGTGTCTATAACGGCAGCGTCATCCGAGTCTTTTTCAACCTTCGGATAACGGCAGATCTCGAACTTCATCGGCTTCGGCATCCTTTCATCCCATTTCAGGGATGTATCCTCTGCACGCTCGGCAAGCTGTTCAAAAAGCTGCGCTTCGCCCGTTATTATCTGCTGCGCCTTTGACTTTCCGTCATCGGGGACTAACTCTGCCGCATAGCTTGCAAGTGCAGCCGCATTGTTCAGCTGTCGGGAAACATATTCGGCATAAGCCGCTCCGAGAGGATCGGTCTTTTCGTCAAAGGGCTTCTCGTAACGTTTCTTTGCATTTTCAAGAAAGTCTATCGGGAACGGCATCGACATTATGAAGGTATAGATATCGAGCATCGTTTTTTCAAGCTCAACATCCCCCCTTGCGCCCGAACAGGTGAAGTCTGCAAGCTTTTTCATAAGCTCCGGTTTTTCACCGTAAAGCCGCTCAAAGACATTCTCCGAAGCCTTTGCGATAATAAGCTTTTCCTCCGAATCGTCGATAATGCGGAAACCTGCCGAAACATCGAGCGACTGAACATTTTCCCTAATAAGGTCAAAGCAGAAAGAATGTATGGTGGAAATTTTTGCGGACGGGATAAGCGCCTGCTGACTGAAAAGCCACTCGTTTGAAGGGTCTTCCTCAAGCTGCTTTGCAATGGCGTCGGAAAGGCGCTGCTTCATCTGTGCCGCTGCGTCATTCGTGAACGTTACAACGATGATCTTGTCAGCAGGAACTCTGTTCTCGTTGTCGGAGAGTATCCGAAGAAGTCTTTCGACCAGAACGGAGGTCTTTCCGCTTCCTGCCGCAGCGGAAACGATGACCGAGGTGTTTCGTGCTTCGATAGCGTCAAGCTGTCGGTCTGTCCAGTTAGCCATTAGTTTCCTCTCCTTTCTCATTTTCCTCACGGATAATGCTGTCAAGCTTCTCGTTCATCTTCTTTGCAGCTTCGGGATCGTAATCACGGTGGATAATGTTCGGATAATTTCCGCAGACAGAGCTGTAATCGCAGTACGAACAGGGCGAAACACTTCCGTTTCGAAGCGGATCGGCTTCGATCTCACCGTTTTTTATGCTCATAGCGGTTTCTTTGAGTATCTCGGCGGAATATTTCCGCAGAGCTGCTATCTGATCCTCCGTTATAACGCTTGAATTGCTGTAAAAATCACCGTCATTCTTTATTTTTACAGGGATAAATGTCCCGTTCAAGCCGTTTTCCATCGCTCCCGCGATCTCTGTATCGGCGATAACAATGCCGTCCATTTTGCAGCCCTTTTTCTCGTAGGAAAGCTTTTCCTCCTCGGTCGGATCCCTGCCGAGGGACGGAACATTGTCCTTTGCGTGCATATAAAGCACACCTGCAGGGAGAGCGTCGTGGTATTTGCCCTCGTTGAGCGGCGCATCGGGGTCGGTAACGGCGAAAATATACAGAAGCATCTGCATATTTATACCATAATAAAGATCGGCAAGCGAGAACACCTTTGAACCCGTCTTGTAGTCAACGACACGGACGTAGGTCATGCCGTCCTTTACAAATGTGTCTATTCGGTCGACTGCTCCGACAAAGCTGACCCTGGTCTTGTCGGGAAGCTGTACGGTAACAGGCTTTTCGTCGCTGTTTTCGGAATAGGAAAGCGTATATTCAAAGCTTGACGGTGAAAAATCGGACTGCGAAAATTCAAGCTTCAGCCGATAGATTATGTCGGTGAGCGTTTCCGCCATCCGTCCGAATGCGGCAAGAAAACGCTTTGTCTTTCCGTAGCTTCCGCCAACTTCATCCGAAGCATAATACTCCCCAAGCTTTGTTTTTACGACCTCGGAGATATCCTTTCGCTCCATCTTAACGAAGCTGTCCTTGTCGTATTCTTTAAGGAATTCGCAAAGGCAGTAGTGTATCGCCGTTCCCTTTGAAGGCGCAGAAACATCCACACGCTGCCTCGGCTGTATGTGAAGTCCCTTCTTGCAGAAATACACGAACGGACATTTTCTGTAATCCTCAAGCCGTGATGCGGAAAGGCTTATGTTCTGACCGAAGATGCGCTCGGCGTTCTCTTTTCGCAGCGAATGTCTGCCCTTTACAGGCTCGTCCGCAAGCTTCAGCTTTCTGCGGTTCTCGGGCGAATGATCTTCAAGTGCCGCACGAAGGCTCGCAATATCCGCATCGTTCCTGCGGAAGCTTTTTATGTACTGATAATAGCCGTTCTGCTCGGTCGTGCAGAAAAACAGCGTTCCGAGGTCTTTTTCGGTCAGCTTTATATCCCCGAACATCCCCTCGAGCTGCTTTACGGCAAAGGACGGATAGAGCGGCGCCCCCGAAACATTTGCAACGGGATATGTGACATAGAGCTTTTCTCTCGCCGCCGAAAGCACGGAATATGCAACGAAGCGTTCCTCCGAATTTCTCTCTCTCATCGAGCCGCCTATCTCGATATCAGCCGCACGGAAACGCTCGGTATCCTTGTCGGAAAAGAGCGGTGACGGCTTCGGCGCAAGCGGAAACGCTCCCTCGTTCACACCGATAACGAAGATAGCTTTAGGATTGGAAAAACGTGATGTATGCGCCGCCGTAAAGCTTACGCAGTCAAGCGTTTTTGGCGGAGCGGAAAGCTTCATTCCCGAAACGCAGGAATCGAACAACTCCGCAAATTCGGCTGCGCTTATCTCACTTTCGCCGAGAGTGCGGTAAAAGCTCTGTAAAAGTCCGCAGAGCATATCCCACAGCTGCTTTGCTTCACGGATAACGATCAAAGCTTCGCTGTCTGCTTCGGAATTTTTCGCCGCTTCTTCCACCGAACGGGCAATTCCTGCTTCTTCAAGAAAATCCGCAACGGCACAGCATATACCGTCCGCCTTGCCGCAGGAAGCCTTTTTCCGCAGGTTTTCAAGCGGAACGATCACCGTTTTTCTTGCTTCTTCCGCCGCAGCGTCATTTTCATCGGCAATGCGGAACGGCTCGCTCCACATCTTACCCTCAACATTCCAGCGATAACAGTATTCTTCGAGAATATCCGCTTTTTCATCGTCAAGTCCCGAAAATCCCGTCTTTATATAACGGAGTATCTCCTCCGTTGAAAAGCTTCTGGCAGACGCAAGCTTTAATGCCGTCCTTATAAAAACGACAAGAGCCTTGTGCGAGATGCCGTCCGAAGCGTCGGTATAGAGAGGTATGTCCGAACGTCGGAATGCCGCTTCTATCATTGTCATATAGTTTTCGGGAGAGCGTGATGTCACGGCGATATCGGAGTATCTGTAACCCTCCTCACGCACAAGGCGACATATCTCGGCTGCGACATAATCGGCTTCGGCATAAGGCTCGGCGGCTTCGTAGACCGTTACCGCATTGCATTTTCCGTCAAAAACCTCACGCTTTGCACGAAGTATATTTCTGCGCATAAATTCAAGCTCGGAGAAAGCAAATCTGCGGTTTTCCGAAAGGAACGTCTTTCTTACCTGCACACCTGCTTCATCTGCTGCATTTATAAGCTTGTACATCGTTGTATTGACCGTATCGAAAAGAGAGAAATTCTTCGGCTTTTCATCCTCGGTCGTCAGCGAAACCGTAACTCTGCCGCAGTCCCGTATCATCACCTTCAATAGCTCATATTCATCGGGAGTGAAGCTTTTGAACTCGTCGATGAAAAATTCGGTATCCTTAAAAAAGCCGTGCTCGGAAGCCTTTTTCGCCGCTTCGATAAGATCGGTGCCGCTGTCCTTGAAGCCGTGCTTTTCGAGGCTGTTCATATACTCCGAATAGAGCAGAGCGATGTCCTTTGCTTTCGGTCGGATAGTTTCATCGAGAGAAGGCAGCTTTTCCATCAGCTGAACGGGCGAAACTCCCGCCGCCGAGAAGGTCTTCACTATTTCAAGCGCATCTGCGACAAAACGGGTCTTTGCCGCCTGCTTGCCGTAGAATTCAAGCGAATGTTCGCTCCGAAGCCTTGATATGACCTCGAACATTATTATATTTCTGACGGTATCATCGGCATATTTGCCCTTTAAACCGCCGTATTTTATAAAAATATACTTTGCCGCACGGGAAAAATTGATTATCTCCATGCGGTTGAAATCCTCCATACCCATAAAATCATAGAGCAGTCGGTTATATTCAAAATTGAACTGGTCGGGAACAATAGCGTAAACCTTTCCCCCCAAGGAAGTTCCTTTGGATACAGCGCACTTTATCCTTTTCATCATCTCATAGGATTTTCCCGTACCTGCTCCGCCGTATATAATGTCAAGCATTTTCGGATCCGCTCCTTTCAAAGCTTATTATATCACAAATTCGGTATTCTTTCAAGAACATTGAGATTTATGCTTTTGTATTATCCGATTTTTTGTACACCAAAAAAACAGCACGAACTTCCGCAAAATCTTCGCAGAGTCGTGCTGTATTTCACTTTGATTTTTTACGTTTTTTGTCCTTATACATCAGCGAATCGGCACGGCGGAAAACATCGGCAGGCTCGTTATCCTCGCCGTCACGGTATGTCGAAGCTCCGACAGCGATATGGACCTGATCGTATATCTCTTCCCTGCCCTCATTGAATTGTGCGGCCTTTTCTTCAAGCGTTTCAATGAGAGCTCGTATCTCTTCCTCGCTTTTCCCTCCGAGAACGGCAGCAAATTCATCTCCGCCTATTCTGTAGCATTTATCCTCATCGAAAACAGAGCTTATCACCGAAGCCGAATTGTTTATGTATTCATCGCCCTTTTCATGACCGTAGGTATCGTTGATCTTTTTCAGATTGTTAAGATCCATTACAAATATCGTAAAATCAGCTGTTCCGTCTGAGATATCCGCCGAAAGCTCCTCGACCCTTTTTCTGTATGCAAGGCTGTTTCCCAGCTTCGTCATGGGTTCTATGTATGCAAGACGGTTGATGCAGCTGATATGCTCTTTGAGCGAACCGACCATTTTTTCAAGGCTCTCCGAAAGCACCTCAACTTCATCGCCCGTTTTGCAGGAAAGCTCGGTGTCAAGCTCATTGTCGGCGATCCTCTTCGCCTTATCGGTAAGCTCAAGCAAAGGACGTGTAAATCTTTCCGCCCATCGGAAAACAACTATTACCGATATAACAAGAAATGATCCCGCACATATCAGCAGCAGCGATATAAGCCTTTGCTTCGGCGCATTTATCTCATCCTTCGGCACTCTTATGAAGAACTGCATATTATTGTTAAGCATCTGCGACATTATGAGCATCGTTTTTCCGTTATGCGACGATGTTATCACCTTGCCCGACCCAGCGCCGTAATAGCATCCCGAATAATCGAAATCAGCCTTTCCGTCCTTTGCATAACCGTTTCCCCAGATAAGTCCGCCGCCCGAGTCGATAATAAAGGCTTCGC
The DNA here is from genome assembly GCA_051881815.1 of Oscillospiraceae bacterium. Classification (GTDB taxonomy): domain Bacteria; phylum Bacillota; class Clostridia; order Oscillospirales; family Ruminococcaceae; genus UMGS363. The sequence continues at coordinate 71,726 of JBJEQP010000083.1, forward strand.
CGCTGTTATACACCTTGACATTTGAGCAAAGCTCGCTGAAAAGCGTAATGTCGATATCCATTCCGATCACGCCGAGCGGCTCTCCGTTCGATCTGTAAAGCGGAACGACATACGATATAATGTCATAGCCGATATTCATATTGTGATAGGGCTCCAGCCATACCGGGGTCTGCGCTCCAAGCGGTACATAATACCAGCCGACGTGATCTATATCATCACTGCTGTACGCCTTGATATCGGTCAGCTCCGCATCGACCGCCTCGCCCGTAACGCTGTCCTTGACCCAGTAAAAATCTCCCTTATCAGTCACATCGGGAGCAAAACGCAGATATGCGCCGAACGAACCGTGAGTGTTTTCAACTGCATTTTTTCCAAGCTCACGCATCATTTTCATATAGATATCAAAACGGTTCCTGTTCATAAGAAGCTCATCATGCTCACCGAGGCTCGATGTCAGCAGACTGCTCATCATATTTACAGACTGTTCGATATTGCGAAGCTCCTCGTTTATCTGCTGTGCGCTCTCGCTGCATTGGTGCTGCATTATCTCGGAAGAATCATCGTCAAGAACATTGCTTATGCTGATAATGCTGACAAAAACAAGCAGCATCGTCAGACCAAGAAGATTAAGAAGGACTGTTTGAATGATCTTCTTTTTTACAGAATTTTTCATCCGATCACCTGTTGTCTTTATCGTTATCGTCATTATGGCTTGTCATTTTTATTCTAACATCACGCCATTGACGTCTGACCTTCCTGTTTTTGAAATTGGTCTTCATCCTGCTGATAACACCGCCGCCGAAGAAAAGAGCAAGGTTGAGGAAAGAGATGATTATACAAAGGCTTATCTGCCAGAATCCGAAGGCAAGCGCAGTCACAAAATCATATACGAGCAGCGCCGCATCTATCCACGCAAGCCACTTTGCCTTTACGGGGATAAAGAAGAACAAGAGGAACTGTTCGTTCGGGAACAGTATCGCAAATGCAAGGAAAAGCGACATATTGAGGTATTCTGCGGAAGCAAAGCCCGTTATAATACCGCCGATTATCGTTCCGATAACGCCCGTGAGGTAGAAAACATTGAACCTAAAGCCGCCCCAGACCTGCTCGAGCTGCGAGCCGATGAGCCAGTAAAAATAGCAGCTTATCAGCATGAATACCGGATTTGAACTAAACGGACAGAGTACGAACGACAGCACTCTCCAGACCTGTCCCTGCATTATCGCAGCACGGTCAAAATACATATAGCTGCTTATATAAAGCTCGGGGAAAAGATAATCGAACACGAAAACTATAAGGCTTCCGATAACGATATAGAGCATAAGATTCGGGATATAGTATTTTCCGAATTTGCGTTCCATTTTATTCAAAAGCTTCAAAAGAATCATTCCTTTCGCAGATCATAAAAACCATAAATTTCCATATAGACATAAAACTACAGTATAAATTATACCATAAAGCCTACAAAATTACAAGTACCACTTGAAATTTTCACAAATATAGATTATAATAGTAAGTGTACGTTCATCGTATAATCATAATAAGGAAGGTCGTATATAAAATGGCTGTTGAAATTACAAAAGAAACCGTTATCGGTGATATTCTTGATGAAGATATGGAGACCGCACCCTTTTTCCTTGAAATGGGAATGCACTGCCTCGGCTGCCCTGCTTCAAGAGGCGAATCCATTGAAGACGCCTGCGCTGTTCACGGCGTAGACCCCGATGAGCTTGTTGCAAAGCTTCAGGCACATTTTGCAAACAAGTAATTAACGGAAATTTACCGCACAATGCAATATTTGTGCGGTTTATTTTTAAAGCAGAAACCATGCAAGCCATATTATCTTTACAATTGTATAGAGGTCAGGTGAAAAAATGAGTTTGTTATCACAAATCCTAAATGCAAAAGAAGCAGCGGAACAGAATAATTTTGAAATTGATAAATCAATATTTAATAAGATCAACCATACAACCGGAGCAGCTTTAATAAAAAAATTTGAAACAGAAAGTCAGATTATTCTGGAACAAGCCGTTCGTGATTTATACTCTGAATACTTATCAATTGATTTTCAGTGGTCTGTGATCGCAAATCAAAAAAGATTCTATGGTGCTTTCACGATGATTCCATTAGAACAAAGTCTGCAGTATCACGATGAATTAATAACAAACTACTATGAATCTGTTGAATATGCCTATGATTACCCTACCCCCGAACAAGTACTTGAGGAAATAAAGAATTTTTACCCTATCTTTATCTTTCAAGACGGAAATGCTTTTTGCTTGGATAAAAGAAATTCAAATATAGTTTTTTATGACCACTCCGTTTTTGAATTTTATGATGGAAACTTTAACGGCATATTAATAGCCAAGGATTATTGTGATTTAATAGAAAAATGGAGCAAAATTTTATTCTTGGAACAATTCTGGTGGTCAAAGGACAGTTTAAACAATGACGGTATAGATTTAGCCTCGGAAAGTATTGCTTCTTTTATAAATTCAGTAAATTTATGATATATATATATTAATATAAAATAACCTTATCGGAGGAAAACAATGCTCGGAAACAGACTTGCCGCCTGTGCGGGATTTGTCAAAGGCGACAGAGCCTGCGATGTCGGCACGGATCACGGCTACCTTGCGGCGGAGCTTCTGCTGTCGGGGAAATGCCGCTTCGCAATTGCGGCTGACATAAACGAAAAGCCGCTTGAATCGGCACGGAACACCTTACACAAGCACGGACTGGACGAACGCTCCCGAACCGTTCTCTCGGACGGAGTAAGGAACGTTGACCTTGACGGAGTTACCGATATAATAATTGCAGGAATGGGCGGCGAGCTTATCGCAAGCATCCTTTCGCAGAAGCCGCTCGACAGGATAAACCTTGTCCTCCAGCCGATGACAAAGGCTCCGTCTTTGCGCCGCTTCCTTGCGGAGAACGGATTTGAACTGCTCGGCGAAACGGCTGTCACGGAGAGCGGTCGGCTCTACACCGTGATGAACGCTGTTTTCACGGGCAAAAAGCGTGAGATAAGCGAGCTTGAAACGCTTGTCGGAAAGCTTTCGCCGACGGAGAAAAACGCACGTCAGCTTCTTTTAAGCATTGCCGAAAAGCTGAAAAAGGAAGCGGACGCCCTGAAAGCGTCGGGAAACGCCGAACAATCGGAGCATCGGCGTTCGCTCTCGGAACAAATACTGCAGCTTGCAGATAACGAAAGGAGTGCCGCTTTATGAGCAGCTTCACAGTTAAGGATATACTTGCCGAAATGGACAGGATAGCACCGCTTTCACTTACAGAAAAGGGCGACAACTCGGGACTTCTTGCAGGTCTGCCGAGCGACGGGGCGACAAAGGTGCTCGCTGCGCTCGATATCACAAACGAGGTCGTTGAAGAAGCGAACGCAAAGGGCGCTGACGTTATTATTTCGCATCACCCCGTAATCTATCATCCCCTTTACTCACTTTCGGACGAGAATCCTGCCTGCCGTGCGATGAAAAACGGTATCGCCTGCCTTTGCTTCCACTCTCCGCTTGATCTTGCAAAGGGCGGCATAAACGATATCATTTTCGATATGCTGAAAGAGCCGTTCGGACTTTGCGGATCGGAGGCTTTTGTCGAGGAAGTCGGCGGCGGCTTCGGCTACGGACTTGTTTGCAGGCTCAAAAAAGCACTTGAACCCGACAAAGCCGCAGAAATGCTCAAAAGCATCTTCAAATGCAGCGTTGTCCGCTACACAAGGGGCGGCAGACCGATAGAAAAGCTTGCTTTCTGCTCGGGCGGCGCAGGAAGTATGCTACCCGATGCGCTTCGGCTCGGTGCGGATGCGTACATCACGGGCGATGTCAAGCACGATCAGATGATAACTGCGCTCAACCTCGGGGCAACACTCTTCGACTGCGGTCATTTCCACACGGAAAACATCGTAATCCCCTATCTTGCGAAGCGTTTCGCCGAGGATATGCCCGAAATTGCGTTTGAAATTGCCGAAAGCTCGGCTGACCCGTGTAATTATGTTTGATCCAAAGCTTTATGCCGTAAAGGGACACCTTTGCGGCGTTTTTTTGTTTTTTTCAATAAATTTTCCAAAACACTTGTAAAAAAAGCAAAAATTATGTATAATAGTATATGTATGTCAACATTTTACGGAAAGGAAAATTGATCTTGAAAGAAAACAAAGCCCCGATTACTTTGAAATTCAATTTATGGTCGTATCTATACAGCAAGAGAATATATCTTTTCGCATTTCTTATCCCTGCAATAGCGCTTTTTGCGGCTTATGCTTTTTTCGGGATATATCCGTTCGGAAAGGAATCCGTTCTTGTTCTCGATCTTAACGGTCAGTATGTTTACTATTATGAAAATCTGCGTGACGCTCTCCACGGGAACGGCAGCCTTGTAAACTCCTGGAGCCGAAACCTTTCGGGCGAAACGGTCGGAATCTTCGCTTATTATCTTGCCAGCCCGTTTATGCTGATAGTAATGCTGCTGCCGAGGTCGATGATGACGGCTTCGATACTCATAATGCAGCTTTGCAAGGTCGGCTCGGCGAGCGTTGCAATGTGCCATTTTCTCGGCAATCACAAGAAGATGAACGGCAGCACTTCGCTTATTTTCAGCATTATCTACTCGCTTATGGCGTATATGATAGTTCAGCTCATGGATCCGATGTGGCTTGACGGACTTATCTATCTGCCGCTGATATGCAAGGGCATCGACAAGCTCATTGACGAAAAAAAATGGCTTTACCTCGTTATTCCGCTTACGCTTATGTTCATTGCGAACTTCTACATCGGCTGGATGGTAGCGATCTTCTGCATAATATATTTTCTTGCGTATTACTTCTTTATCTCCGACTCCGCAGTACCGTTCCGATTCTCCGACTTTGTTTACAGCGGCTCGCTCTTCGCCTGCTCGGGATTGCTTTCGGCAATATGCTCGGCATGGCTCCTGCTTCCGCTTTATTTCTCGCTAAAGCTCGGAAAATTTGAATTCTCCACTCCGAATTTTGAGATGAGAACGCAGTTCGACTTTGCGGATTTCTTCGTTGATCTCCTTCCGAACGTTTACGACACCTGCCGTCCCGAAGGCTCTCCCGTTGTTTACTGCGGCGTTCTGACGATAATACTTGTTCCGCTTTTCTTCCTCAACAATAATATAAAGCTCCGCAAGAAGATAGGCTGCGGCCTGCTCACGCTGGTCATCATCCTTTCAATGTATATGTCAACGGTCGATATCGTATGGCACGGTCTGCAGGTCCCCAACTGGCTCCCTTACCGCTACTCGTTCATGTGCAGCTTTATGTTCATCTTTATGGCTGCGCAGGCATTTGAACGCATCGAGGGAGTTACCGCAAAGGAGATCGGCGGAATATTCTTCGTGCTTGCGGCTTATGTTCTTTACGTTGACAAGCAGGGACTTGAAAAGGTAACTCTCCTTGCAACGGTATGGTTCACGATAGGCTTCGGGGCGCTTTACGCTTTGCTCGTTTATCTTTATAAGAAGCACTACAACATCAAGCCTGTGCCCGTGGTAATGCTGATCTTTGTCATAGCGGAGCTTATCACAAGCTCGACCTACACGATGTACAAGATAGACGAGGACGTTGTCTACTCAAAGGAAGCGTCGTACAACCGCTATATCACGCTCGGACGAAACACCGTCAGCAAGATATACGATATGGACAAGGATCCCGTTTACCGAATCGAATCCAATTACCACAGAACAGTCAATGACGCAATGGCTTTCGGCTCGTTCGGCGTTTCACATTCAAGCTCGACCCTTAATTCGGGACCTATCGAAATGCTCAACAAGCTCGGCTTTTCCTACGGCGGACACTATATCAAGTACAAAGGCTCGACCTACCTTACCGACGCGCTTCTCGGCATAAGATACGTTATGGAAAAAGGCTCGGCAAAGCCTGACGATGAAGGAAACATCACCGTTCCCGAGAACAAGCATTACGACAAAATGGTGCTTGCAAACGGCGATAACACCGATATTTTCTACGTTTACGAAAACCCGAACGCACTCCCGATCGCATTTATGGCAAGCAATGATATCCTCGATGTAAAGCTTGAAGGCGACAACCCGTTCATCTGTCAGAACGTTTTCTTCTCGGCACTGTGCACGGATACCAAAGCGGAGTATTTCCAACAGGTCGATATTGACCGAATCGTTCCGGAAAACGCCAAGCCGTCCACCTACGGCACACACACGAAATACGTTCCCCGCATCGAGGGTGAGAATTCTCATATTGAATTCATTCTCACAGCTCCGACCGAGGATATGATGTACCTTTACTTCCCGTCAAGCTATGAGAGAAAGATAAATCTCTGGCTCAATGAGGAATTCGTTGACTATTACTTTGAAGGCGGCAACGAGGTCATACAGCCGCTCGGCAGATTCTCCGCAGGCGAAGAATTATCCGTTATTGCGACTATCACCGAGGAAAAGAACGAGGTGCTTTTCGCCGATGAATACTTCTACTATCTTGACGAAGAAGCGTTCAAGAGATCGGTGGAAGAGCTTCGTCAGCATCCGCTTGAAATAGAAAGCTTCAAAGAAAATCACATCAAGGGCAAGGTCACAGCAGACGAGGACGGTGTCCTTTTCACAACCATCTCCTACGAGCCCGGCTGGACGATCAAGGTCGACGGCGTAAAGGCCGAACCTGTCGAGCTTGTGGACGCACTTATAGGGATCCCCGTTTCCGCAGGTGAACACACTATAGAAATGAGCTTCTTCCCGAAGGGAATGACAGCAGGAATAATCATCAGCATGGGCGGAATAATCATCGTTATAACCGCTGTCGTTCTTACAAAGAGAACCAAAAAGGAACAGACTCTCCTTGAAAGACTTTACGAGGAAGACAAGGAGTAATTTCTGCAATAACATTTATTAAAATCGTACTGCTGCGGAGGTTTTTCCGCAGCAGCTTTTTATTGCTTTATTAGAGCAAAGTGTATAAAAATCAGCTTTTGCAAGGTTATTTATTGTAAAAATTAACAGAAAGTTGATACATTCTATAGTAAAAGGTGGTAAAATAAAATTAAATAACATATATCCCCGGGAGGGACATAAAATGGCAAAACTTAAATTACCGAAAATTAATAAAAAATCCAATATAAAAGCCAAACCAAGGTTCAACATAAGCTGCTTTAGGCTGAAGCGCAACAGTATCAAGACAAAGCTTATCATCTTTGTCTGCCTGATGTCGATCGTTGTGATAATGCTGCTTGCATTGGTCAACTATTTCTCGCTTTCGGGCGGCGTAAAATCTACCGTTAATCAGATGATAACGCCTATCACGACCGAAGCTGCATCCGATGTTAGCGTAAAGATCTCCCAGCTAAAGATCAAGAGCGACACCGCATTGCAGAAGACCCTGTGCAGCAACAACATCGGTACTACCAAGGGCTCTTTGTCCTACCTCAAATATATGTTCAACGAGTATAAGCTCGATGTAAAGGATTTTGCAATGTTCAAGCTCGGTGATTACTTCATCGGTTCGGACAGATTCAACGCAGAGAATGCCGAAGCTCTCAAAGAGCTTGAGGTTTATCAGAAGGCAAAATCGAAGGGCGTTGCGGTTACGGAGCCTATCCCATACGAGGACGGCAGCGGTTCCGAATTCATCATTGCTGTTTCGGGAACTTCAAACGTTACAAGCTACGTTCTTGTTATGTACTATGACGCACAGATCCTTTCCGATATCGTTGATTCCGTTCAGTTCAGCGAAAACTCCACCGCTTACATAATCAATTCGGAAGGAACGATCATCGCTTCAAACGATATCAGCAACGTTACCAACAAAGTGAACTACAACACGCTTGCAGAAACCGACAGCAGCTATAAGCCTATTGCAGATCTTCAGACGCTTGTAATGAGCGGCGAATCGGGCAGCGAAAGCATTGTTTTTGAAGGCGTAACGAGCAGAGTTGCGTATTCGCCTATCGAGGACAGCGACTGGTCGCTTATCCTTATCGGCCCGGAATCCGACTTTAACGGAATTCTTAAAACAACAACTACTGTAATAATCGTGTTCTCGGTCATCCTCATCATTGCTGCTTTCATCTGTACCTTCATAATCATGAACGGCGTTGTAAACCCGATAATCGGCGTTACATCAAGACTTAAAGCTCTTTCGGACGGCGATCTTTCCTCCGATACTCCTGTTATAAAGCAGAAAAATGAGGTCGGTGTGCTCTCCGAATCCCTTGCTGCAACGGTAACATCTCTCCGTGCTTATATCGAGCAGATCTCCGAAGCGCTCGGCATGATCGCAGAGGGCAATCTTGCATTTGAAATGGACGGAGAATTCCGCGGAGATTTCGTCAAGATCAAGGAAAGCTTCAACGCTATCCTTTCACAGCTGAGAAATACCTTCGGAAAGATCAGCGAATCCGCAAACACGGTAACGTTAGGCGCTTCTCAGGTTGCATCCGGCTCACAGCTGTTAAGCAGCGGTGCAGCCCAGCAGTCCGAGGCTGTAAACGAAGTATCGAACCGAATGGAAGACATTGTTGAGCATATTTCCGATTCCGTAAAATTCGCATCGGAAACGGAGGTCCTCGCTGCAAATATCAAGGATCAGATACATTCCTGCAACCACGAAATGACCAAGATGCTCGGCTCTATGGACGATATTTCCAAGTCCTCTGCCCAGATATCCGATATTATCCGTGTTATTGACGATATCGCTTTCCAGACAAACATCCTTGCGCTCAATGCCGCAGTAGAAGCCGCAAGAGCGGGAGATGCAGGTCTTGGCTTTGCAGTTGTTGCCGATGAAGTCCGTAATCTTGCAAATATGAGCGCTGATGCCGCTAAACAGACATCCGAGCTTATCGAAGATTCTCTCCGCAATGTCAAGCGAGGAACAGCTATCGCAAAAACCACCGCCGAATCTCTCGACAAAATCGTTCTCGGCGCATCCGAGATCAACGACAAGGTCAAGAGCATTGCCGAAAGCGCAGAACAGCAGAACAAGCTTATTTCCGATATCTACAACAGCGTCAACAGTGTTACCGTCGTAATCGACAGCACAACAGCGACCGCAGAGCAAAGCTCCGCAGCTGCCAGCGATATGTCCGAACAGGCTGAAGTTCTCCGTGATATGATCGACTTCTTCAAGATCGACTTCAACGACAGTTCAGTCGAAGAGGATATCTCGGGAAATGAGCAGGAAGCTACTCCCGAGCTTGATCTTCCTGTTTTCGATTCGGATGAAACCGCAGAAGTTGACAGCGAGCTTGACTTTGACAGCATAGGCAGTCTTGGCGAACCCTCCAAGGAACCGTCAGAACCGGAAACCACCGACGCTTCCGATATTTCGGATATCCCCGATATTTCCGATATTTCCGATATTTCCGATACTTCCGACAATTCGGATATTACTGATAATTCCGACAATTCCGAAACAGACGAAGAGGTTTTCTTTGAACCCGAAAACGCGGAGGAAAACAACCAATAAGCCTTATTATGTCGTTTTCCGAAAAGCCAAACCATCGATCTTCGCAAAGACCGCAAAAAGCCTTTGCGAAGATTTTTTTATAAGATCCACGGAGAAACAAATGGAGATAATAAATGAACATCCTGCCGCTGTTATTATTGCAGCATATCTTCTTATAATAAACATTACAGGCTTTGCAATGGCTTTTTCCGACAAAAGAAAAGCCGAAAAGAGAAATCGCCGCATCTCCGAACCGACCCTGTTTTTTGTTTCATTCATCGGCGGCTCGATAGGAATGCTTATCGGGATGAAAAAATTCCGCCACAAAACAAAGCAGAAACGTTTTATGATCGGTATTCCGATAATGATAGTGCTGCAGCTTGCCCTTGCCGCAGTCATTATTTGCTGTTTGCTTTTTGTTTAGGAAAAGGCTGATTAAAGCGAAGCGTTCGTTTCGCCGTTTTGAAAAATGTACGAGTTTCCGCCTTTGAGTACATTTTGAAAAACGGCAGAAACGTATTAATCAGCGTTTCCTTAGAAAAACTGTTCAATACGGTTCAATTCTGATAATATGATGAAAATTTCACATTCGCTATTGCAAATATTCAAAAAATATGTTAAAATTTTATCATAGAGATGAATTGAAAGAATAAAAATCTGTACGAAAGGAAAAACATTAAATGGCTTCAAACTACAACTTTTCAAAAGTCACTCCCGAAGTGATCGAGTTTACCGAAATATGCAAAAAGAACGGAAACATCGATCCCGAGCTTTATACTAAATATGATGTCAAGCGCGGACTCCGTGATATCAACGGAAAGGGCGTCCTCGCAGGACTTACTGAGATCTCCGAGATAATATCCTCCAAGACCGTTGACGGAAAAAGCGTTCCCTGCGACGGTGAGCTTTATTACCGCGGATATAATATAAACGACCTTGTCAACGGCTTTATCGGAAAACGCCGCTTCGGTTTTGAGGAAATAACCTATCTTCTTCTCCTCGGAGAGCTTCCGAACGAACAGCAGCTTGATAAATTCAAGCGCCTTCTTGCCGATTACCGCAAGCTCCCGACAACCTTCGTCCGTGATATCATCATGAAATCCCCGAGCGAGGATATCATGAACGGAATTTCACGAGGAATTCTCACACTCTATTCATACGATGATACGCCGAATGACCTCTCATTGCCGAATGTTATGCGCCAGTCGCTTGAGCTTATTTCGCTCCTGCCGCTTATTGCAGTCTACAGCTACCATGCCAAGAATTACTATATTGACGGCGGCAGCTTCTTTATCCATCAGCCTGTCGCAGAGTATTCAACGGCTGAAAATATTCTCCACATGCTTCGTCCCGACAGCAGCTTCACCGAGCTTGAAGCGACCATTCTCGACCTTGCGCTCGTTCTTCACGCTGAACACGGCGGCGGAAACAACTCGACCTTCACAACTCATGTTGTAACCTCTTCTGGAACGGATACCTACTCCGCTATTTCCGCAGCTCTCGCTTCCCTCAAGGGTCCGAAGCACGGCGGCGCAAACATCAAGGTTTCTATGATGTTCGACGATATGAAAAACCACATCGGCGATTGGGAGGACGAAGACGAAGTAAAAAATTATCTCGTCAAGATCCTCCATAAGGAAGGCTTTGACCGCTCGGGACTTATTTATGGTATGGGACACGCTGTTTATTCCATATCCGACCCGAGAGCAAATCTCCTTCGTCAGGCTGTCGAAAAGCTCTCCAAGGCAAAGGGCAGGGAGAAGGAATTCAAGCTTTACAGCTCTATCGAACGCCTTGCTCCGCAGGTAATTGCAGACGAAAGGAAGATCTACAAGGGCGTTTCCGCAAACGTTGACTTCTACAGCGGCTTTGCATACACGATGCTTGATCTCCCCCGTGAGCTTTACACTCCGCTCTTTGCGATAGCAAGAATTGCAGGCTGGTCAGCTCACCGTATGGAAGAGCTTGTCAACGCCAATAAGATCATTCGTCCTGCTTACAAGGCAGTTCACGATCAGCAGGATTACATTGAATTGGAAGACAGAGTTTGAATTAAAGCGTAATTAATCGGTACTGTCACGGTATTATATCATTCCGTGATAGTACCTTTTTTTATACTTACGCATTATGGATCAGAAACTCGCATATATTTATTGTAAAAAAATGTATGTGAAAGGACTTGCTATGAAGAATAAACAAGGCTTTTTAAGCGGTTCACTGATCCTTATCGCTTCGGCGGCTCTCTCCAAAGTCATCGGCGCGATATTCCGGATCCCCCTCGCAAATCTTCTCGGCGGTGAGGGAATGGGCTATTTCTCGGCAGCTTACGGCATATTTATGACGGTTTACGCCGTTTCGGTCACAGGTCTTCCCGTTGCGGCTGCGAAGCTTACGGCAGAAAGGCTTGCCGTATCGGACAAGAACGGTGCTGCAAATGTCAGAAGTACAGCACTTGCTCTCTGCACATTATGCGGCGCTGTTTTCACACTGCTCACGCTCCTGCTCGCATATCCATTCTGCGCATTCATGAGCAAGAGTCCGCTGTCGGTCATCGCTGTCGCTGCGATAGCTCCGTCCATACTTTTCAGCTGCATAACAGCGGTGTTCCGAGGCTGTGCAGAAGGACGGAGAAATATGTATCCGACCGCAGTTTCGCAGGTCATAGAAGCCGCTGTGAAGCTTTTCGCCGGACTTGCACTTTGCTATGCGGTGCTGAACGCTCCACGCACATTCTTCACCTCGGCAGAAGCTCTCATAAAGCGTCTTCTCCCGTTTGAAGCTATCCAAAGCACATCCGCCGATGAGCTTGTAATGCCTTTGGCTGCGGCTGCGGCTGTTCTTGGGGTGACGATATCCTCTGCTGCAAGCCTTTTGTATATGCTACTGCGAAACGTATTCGTAAGGACGGAAAAGCTACGCTCCGCACCGACAATCCCGACTGCCCGTGAATTTGCGGCAATAATGCTGCCCGTTGCTTTAGGCTCGCTGATAACAAATCTCACCTCGCTGATCGACCTTGCAACGATCATTTCCTGCCTGAAAAAGGCTGTCGCAGCCGAGCCGCAGTGTTTTTCATCAGCAATAAACGGAGGCATCTCTGCAGATGCGCTGCCGAATTTCATTTTCGGGTGCTTTTCGGGTCTGGCTGTGACGGTCTTCAACCTTATCCCCTCGTTCACGAATATGTTCGGCAAGGGTGCAGTTCCGTTTGTTGCCGAAGGCTTTGCCAAAAAAGATAAATCAATGATAGAACAAGCCGTTACCCGTGTGGTATTCACGGCAGGCTTTGTCGCTGTCCCTGCAGGCATCGGCATTTCCGCACTTGCGCCGCAGATATTGTCGCTGCTTTTCCCCTCCCGTCAGCTTGAAGCGTCGGTCGCTGCCCCCTCGCTCCGCCTGCTCGGTGTCGGGGTGATATTCCTGTCGGTGTCGTCCGTACTCTTTGCTGTGCTTCAGGCGGCAGGCAGGGGCAGCGTTCCCGTAAAGATAATGGCTGTCGGAGTTGCGGTAAAGCTTATCCTGAACCTTGCGCTGATACCAATTCCCGAGCTCAATGCGTCGGGCGCTGCGATATCGACCGATATATGCTACCTGCTGATAATGCTTTTGTCGGTAAAAGAGGTATCGAAGCTTTCGGGAATACCTGTCGCAGGATTTTTCTCTCTTATGGCAAAGCTGACCTTCTGCGGAATTTTATGCGCTTCTGCGGCAGTTTTGGCACAGAATTTTCTGCAGAATTTATGGGATTCTCCGCTCGTGCTGTTTATTTCCGTTCCGATCGGGGCAATATTTTACATAATAAGCACACATTTAACCGGTATTTTGACCAAAACTACGTTAAAAATGCTGATTTGCTAAAGAAATTCAAAAAAACTCTTGAAAAAATCATAATAATAGGTTAATATATTATATGTGACAAATATCAATCAACACACGGATATACGGTGCTGCATTAAACGGTCAAACCTCATTCTGAAAGGATATCGGTCGATATGGACTTTGAGTTCAAGGAAAAATATAATATCAGCGATATGCTCAAAATTATGGAGATTCTCCGTTCCGAAAACGGCTGCCCGTGGGACAGGGAACAGGATCATCATTCGATCCGCAAAGACTTCATCGAAGAGGTGTACGAAGCCGTTGAAGCTATTGACCTTGAAGATACGGAGCTGCTCCGTGAAGAGCTTGGCGATGTTCTGCTGCAGGTCGTTTTCCATTCAAGGATCGAAGAGGAAAAAGGCAGCTTTAGCTTCGATGATGTTGTAAATGAGGTTTGTCAGAAGCTTGTTATCCGTCATCCGCACGTTTTCGGCAGCGTCAAAGTCAAGGACAGCACAGAGGTACTCTCAAACTGGAACGATATCAAGCAGGAAACAAAGGGTCAGGAAACCTATACCGACACGCTGAAAAGCGTTTGCAGCACACTTCCGGCTCTTATGAGAGCGCAGAAGCTCGGAACAAGAGCAAAACGTGCAGGTATGGACTTCGCAGGAGTGAACGAAGCGCTGGCGGCTCTTGAAAGCGAGATCGCAGAGCTTAAAGCCGCAATTGCAGACGGAACAAATACGGAAGAAGAGATCGGCGATGTTCTTTTCTCGGCGGTAAATGTTTCAAGACTGCTGAAGATCGACGCCGAAGAAGCACTCACAAAGTCTTCGGATAAATTCGTTGAAAGATTTCAGAAAACCGAAGAATTAACAAGATGTGACGGGGCAGATATGCGCTCCCTGAACATAGATGAGCTGGATGCTTATTGGCAGAAGGCTAAAAAACAATTATAATGGCGGACACGCCATAAAATTTATGGAGGTATATTGTTATGACAAAGGCAGATTTAATCAACTCTATCGCTGAAAAGGCAGAATTTTCCAAGAAGGATTCCGAGAAGGCTCTCAACGCAGTGATCTCTTCCATCACAGACGCTCTCGTTTCCGGTGACAAGGTTCAGATCGTTGGCTTCGGTACATTTGAAGTACGTCAGAGAGATGCAAAGGAAGCTATCAACCCCAGAACAAAGGAAAAGATCCAGATCCCTGCAAAGAAGGCTCCTGCATTCAAGGCAGGCAAGGCTCTCAAGGACGTTGTAAACAAGTAATTGTTTTCTGTGCTTTTCGGCAGCTGCTTCAGGGGCGGCTGCCTTTTGCTTTATCGGAACATCGGAGGAAAAAAATATGCGACTTGACAAATATCTGAAAGTAACAAGACTTATAAAGCGCAGGACGGTAGCCAACGAAGCCTGCGACGCCGATAAGATCGTTGTAAACGGAAAGGCAGCCCGTGCCTCCTACGACGTAAAGGTCGGCGACATAATCGAGATAAATATGGGACAGAAGCCGCTCAAGGTCAAGGTGCTGAACGTAACCGAATATGCAACAAAGGAAAACGCAGCCGATAACTATGTTGTTGTGGAGGACTGAAAATGGAATACCGTTATAAGGTCGGACAGATCGACGGCGACTATGCTCATCTTTACAGAACGGATGACGGCAGCAATGACGAGATCACCGTTGCTATGGCACTCCTCCCCGAAGAGATAACCGAAGGCTGCGAGCTTCTGTGGAAGGATATGGAATACAGCATTATTTAATGCGTAATGCGCAGTGCGTAATTCGTAATTGATCTTTCAAAACAAAAAGCGCAATTCACGTTTGAATGGATACAAGTTTTGTAAACCATTAATTCGTGAATTGCGCTTTTTTTTAGCAGAAATCCGTTGATTGATAATAGTTATGCTGCGGTCTTGTTGACCTTGCCGGCAACACGCTTATATATTATCTGAACAGCAGGGAGAACAACTGCGCAGAGTACGCAGTAGACAACAGCCTGGAGCGATATTGCGCCGAGTCTGATGAAAAACTGCTCCTTTGTGTTTGACATAAAGCCTGCCGACATAAGTATCGCCGTATTGAGCAGCAGATTAATCACAAACGAGTCGATAAGCCTTGCAACAACTGCCATAACTGCAAGCATCTTTCCCTCTCTTTTGTAGAGGCAGATGCCGAATACAAGTCCTTCGAGCGCTGCTGTTACGGTAAGAAGCGGAAACGGAGCCTGACCGCTGACAAGGCAGCCGATAAGGTCGCCTGCGATCGCCGCAAGCGTGGCAGGAACTGGGCCGAAGAACATTCCGACAACTGCAAGTGCGAAGAACGCAACGTTGATCTTGAGGAATGCTCCGACCTTGAACGAGAACATATCGAGAATGATGAACAGCGCTGTCATAAGTCCTGCCATTGCAAGACATTTAGCGCTTTTCAGCTCCTTTGCGGAGCTTGTGAAGACAGAAAAAAAGCCTTTCATTTTTACCTCCTATAATAGTGCTGTGTGTGCATATCGGGAGGAATGAAAAGCTCCTGTATGCATTTCAGCGGGATGCGAAACCTGAACCGCAAGCGTTTGACGCTTTTCGTTCCGACAGCAACTCCCCGTCCGTCGGACACTTGTACGCTCAAATTTCTACTCTGTAAATGCGTATTTCTGCTATAAAAAGCCGACCAAGCACAATACCCGATCGGCTTGATTCAATTGTATCACTTTGCCGCGCAAAAGTCAAGTTTTTTCGGCTATCTTACCGCAATATTACCCGAACCTACAATTTCTGCAAGTTTTTCGAGCAATTCTTCGGTGATTTTCACACCCTCGGCAGACTTCGGACGGACATATTTCTTTACGTCCTCAAAAAAGAACGTCAGCTTTCCGCTTCCTCTGTAATCCTTGCAAAGCTCTGCCGCACGGCTTATCTTCTCCTTTTCCGTACTCGGACAGCGGATGAAAAGCTCCGCCTTTTCAATAAGCCCTGCATACTGAACCGCGGAAATGATCGTTTCTGCAAGTATCTTCGGCTCATCGTCCTTATATGAAAGCTTTCCTTTGAGGAAAACAATGCTGTCGGCACGGATAAGCCGGATATTCTGCGCATAGACCTCGGGGAAGAAAATGACCTCACATTCCCCTGTGCTGTCCTCAACGGTCGAGAACGCCATCTGCGCTCCTTTTCTTGTGTTGTGCTGCTTGACCGAGGTTATCATGCAGATAAGCTGTACGGGAGCGCCGTCCCTCGGGTGTCCCTCCGCAGAAAGGCTGTGCAAAGTATTGTGAGCTGCTGCGGCGGAGATGAGCTTATATTCATCGAGAGGATGCCCCGAAATATACATCCCGACCGCTTCTTTTTCATACATCAGCAGCGTTTTGAGCGGATATTCCTCGCTTCGGTGCAGCCCGTCCATAATTGACGAACCTTCATCGCCTTCCGCCGAATCAAAGAAGCTCATCTGACCCTCGATGTTGTTGCGCACATCTGTCTGCAGGGCGATGAAAATTCTGTCGTAATTCTCCATCATCTCACGGCGGTTAAGTGCAAAGCTGTCAAAAGCTCCGCATTTTATAAGGCTTTCGACCGCCTTTCGGTTTACGTCCTTGCCGCTCATTCTTCGGCAGAACTCATCAAGCGAACGGAACGAACCGCCCTTTCTGCGCTCCTCGGCAATATTGTCAATAGCCGTTCTGCCGAGATTTCTCACCGCAAGCAGACCGAATCTTATGCCGTTTTCGTCGGCGGTAAAGCCTGCGCCGCTCTTGTTTATATCGGGACAGAGTATCTTTACGCCGTTTTTTTCGCAAAGCGAGGTATAGTCGAGCAGCTTTCCCTGCGAAGCAAGGTCGCTCGTCATAAGCTGCGCCATATACTTTTTATAGTAGTGACATTTGAGGTAAGCCGTCTGATACGCAACGTGAGCGTAGGCGGCGGCGTGGGATTTGTTGAATGCGTAGGAAGCAAAGCTTGACATCTCGTTGAAGATATCCTCGGCAATATCTGCAGAAACTCCGTTCTTTACTGCACCGTCAATAAAAACACTGCGCTCCTTTTCCATTACGTCAGCCTTTTTCTTTGCCATTGCACGGCGGACAAGGTCGGCTCTGCCGTAGGAATAGCCTGCAAGCCTTCGGCATATCTGCATTACCTGCTCCTGATAAACGATGCAGCCGTAGGTGACGTTCAGGATATCCTCAAGCAGCGGATGCTTATAGGTGATGCGCTCGGGATGCCGCTTGTTCTCGATATAGCGAGGGATGCTGTCCATAGGTCCCGGACGGTAGAGCGAAAGCACGGCGATAAGGTCTTCTATCGACTCGGGTTTGAGCTGTGCGAGCACCTGCTTCATTCCTGCGCTTTCAAACTGAAAAACAGCGTCCGATTCACCTGCCGAGAGCATATCAAACACGGCTCTGTCGTCAAGCGGTATCTTTTCAATATCAAAATCGGGCTCCGTTCTGCGGATATCCTTGACCGTTCCGTCAATTACCGTAAGATTTCGCAGCGCAAGAAAATCCATTTTAAGCAGACCAAGGCTTTCAAGAATGTTCATCGGATACTGCGTAACTATTGCGTCATCGTTCTTCTGAACGGGAACATAATCGCTGACGGGCGCATCGGAGATAACAACTCCTGCCGCGTGTGTCGAAGCGTGACGGGGCATACCCTCTATCTTTTTTGCCGTGTCGATAAGCTCGTGAATGCTTTCATCGGAAAGATAAAGCTTTTTCAGCTCGGGACTGTTTTCAAGCGCACGGTCAAGCGTTGTGTGAAGCTCAAACGGTATGAGCTTTGCAGCTTCATCGACCTTCTGATAGGGCAGCTCCATAACTCTGCCCACATCACGGATAGCCGCCTTTGCAGCCATTGTTCCGAACGTTATTATCTGCGCAACACGGTCACTGCCGTATTTCCGAACAACATAATCAATGACAAGCTGCCGTTTTTCATAGCAGAAGTCAATATCAAAATCGGGCATTGAAACACGCTCCGGGTTAAGAAAACGCTCAAAAAGCAGATCATACTTCATCGGGTCGATGTTCGTTATACCGATGCAGTAAGCGGCGATGCTTCCTGCGCCCGAACCTCGTCCCGGACCTACCGGGATATCGTGCGTTTTTGCATAGTTGACAAAATCCCACACGATAAGGTAGTAATCGGTATAACCCATTTTGATTATAACTTCAAGCTCATATTCAAGCCGTTCCTCGTAAGTCTGCGGCGGAGCGCTTCCGTAACGCTTTTTCAGACCGTCCCTGCAAAGCCTTTTGAAGTATTCCTTGTTGTCGGTCACACCCTCGGCTTCATATCGGGGCAGCTTTATCTTGCCAAATTCAAACTCAACATTGCAGCGTTCGGCGATACCGACCGTGTTTTCTACCGCTTCGATATGATTCGGGAAAAGCGCAGCCATCTCATCGTGCGTTTTCATATAGAACTCCGAAGTCGGGAAAGCAAGCGGCGACGTCTGACTCAACGGAGTGTTTGTCTGTATCGAGATCAGCACCCTCTGCACCTTTGCGTCAGCCTTTGTGATATAATGTGCGTCATTTGTTGCGCAGAGCGGTATCCCCGTTTCGGCGGAAAGTCTGTACAAAAACGGCAGCACGGACATTTCCTCACGGATGCCGTGGTTCTGTATTTCAATAAAATAATTTCCGCTGCCAAAGATATCACGGTATAAAAGCGCAGTTTCCTTTGCCTTTTCATACTCTCCGTTCGCAATAAGTCTTGGCAGCTCTCCTGCGATACAGCCCGAAAGCGCAATTAACCCTTTACTGTATTTCTGAAGCGTTTCAACATCGACTCTCGGCTTGTTGTAAAAGCCCTCAGTATAACCTATAGAAACTAACTTCGCAAGGTTGTGATAGCCTTCGTTGCTTTCGCAGAGCAGAACAAGATGAAAAGGCTTTCCGTCAATTCCCGAAAGCTTATCAAAGCGGCTCCTCGGCGCAACATAGACCTCGCAGCCGATGATCGGCTTTATCCCCTGCGCTTTTGCCGCATTATAAAATTCGACCGCAGCATAAAGGTTGCCGTGGTCGGTGACAGCTACGGCACTCTGCCCGAGCTCCTTTGCCCTTGCAACAAGATCCTTTATACGGCAGGCTCCGTCGAGCAGACTGTATTCACTGTGAAGATGAAGATTTACAAAATTATCCATAAGCTTTATTCATCGTTATATTTCTTTATATTCCGTGCGCAGCTGCTCGGCAAGTGCGGATATACGCTTCAAGCGGTGGTTCACGCCCGAGCGGCCGAGCGGCTTTTCCAGCTCTTCGCCAAGCTCTTTGAGTGACATTTCGGGGAATTCGAGCCTTACCTCCGCAATTTCGGCAAGGTCGGGCGGCATATTCTCCATACCGATCTTGTCAATGATATATTCTATGTCGGCTATCTGCTTGTCCGAAGCTTTCAGCGTTCGGTCGATGTTCGCAGCGTCGCAGTTTGCGATCCTGTTCGCCTTGTTGCGCACATCCTTTAGTATTTTCACGTTCATAAGCTCGATTGAAGACATTGTTGCGCCCATAAATGTAATAAGATCCTCGATGACCTCGCTGTCCTTCATATAAATAACGTGATTTCCCTTGCGCTCGGTCGATTTTACGTTGAAGCCTATCTCGCCGAGCAGCTCCGTAAGGTCGAGCATAAGGTTATAATACGGCACGGAAAATTCAAGATGATAATCCTTGAGCGGTTCGGAGATGCTTCCGCAGGACAAAAACGCACCTGCGACAAAGGCGAAAATGTCATTGTTATTGATATTATCACGCTGTATTCGGTGGATGATGCTGCGGCTCGAAATATGGAAACGGTAGATTATTTCCTCACGGTCTTCAAGCTTATCAATGCTCAAAGTATATAAAACCGTGTTGTTCTTCTTCTCATTGCTTGAAACGGTCACGACCTTGTGTCTTTCAAGGACATCATCGGCAAGCTCGCAGAACAAATTGCAGACCATATCGTTCTCCGTCTGGAAAACGATACTGTCTGCATCAAAATTCTTGCAGAAAAGCAGCATACCGTAAAGGCAGGCGAACTTTCTGTCACGGTCGGTCATAAGGCCGCACAATTCTTTTTTTACGGAATATGAAAATGACATAAGTAGGTCCCTATTTCTTGTTTATATCTCTGTGGCAGATGCGGCTGCGGACGCCGTTTTCCTGAAGGTGCTTGAAAATAGCCTCGGCAAAGGTCACACTGCGGTGCTTTCCGCCCGTACAGCCGAACGCAATAACAAGCTGGCTTTTTCCCTCTCTGTGATAAAGCGGAATAAGGAAGTCGATAAGCTCGGTAAGCTTTTTCAGCAGCTCCTTCGACTGGTCGAACTGCATTACATAGCCGCTTACGCACTCTTCCAGACCCGTATGCTCTTTAAGCTCGGGGATATAGAACGGGTTCGGCAGGCAGCGAACATCCAGAACAAGATCCGCTTCCCTTGCGCATCCGAATTTAAAGCCGAACGACATCACCTTAACGACCATTGAATCGTTCGGATTGTCGAGGAAAAGAGTATAGAGGTTCTCTTTGAGCTGCGCCATTGAAAGATCGGAGGTGTCTATGTAATAATCGGCATTTTCACGCACCGACATAAGCATCTCACGCTCGGTCGTTATGGCACGGAGCAGACTGCCGTGTGACTGCTCGTCAAGCGGATGTCTGCGGCGTGTTTCCTTGTATCTTCTGATAAGAACATCATCGGACGCATCAAGGAAAAGTATCTTGTAGTCAAGATCGTTTTCTCTGAAATAAGCAATTCCCTCATCAAGCTCGAGGAAAAGCTCTCCTCCCCTTATATCGGTAACGATAGCGACATTGTGTATGATCTTATCCGATTTTATACATATTTCGGCAAACTTCGGGATGAGCTGCGGCGGAATATTGTCGATGCAGTAATAACCGATATCTTCAAGGACATTAATAACGCCCGATTTTCCCGAACCTGAAAGTCCCGTTACGATGAGAAACTTCATTTTCTGTATTCCTCCCTGTCCGAAATAATTATAGGCTCACATTCAAGCTTATAGCCCGTTTTTTCTTCAACGGTCTGCTTCACCTCTGCGATGACCGCCATAACATCGTCAAAGCTCGCTCCGCCACGATTGATAACGAAGCCGCTGTGCTTTTCGCTGACCTGTGCATTTCCGACCGATAAGCCTTTCAGACCGCATTCTTCGATAAGCTGTGCGGCAAATGCTCCCTGCGGACGCTTGAAGGTGCTTCCTGCGCTCGGAAATTCAAGCGGCTGCTTTGAACGGCGCTTCTCCATAAGCTCGTTCATTCTCGATTTTATGCTTTCTTTGTCGCCTTTTGCAAGCTTTATATCAGCCGAAAGAATTACCTCTCCGCTGTGTGTAAAACGGCTGTGACGGTAGGAAAGTTCAAGCTCCTCTGCGGAGTATTCACGGACAGTTCCGTCCCTGTCAAGCGCCGTGACCGATGAAATAACATCCTTCATCTCTCCGCCGTAAGCACCTGCGTTCATATATACTGCGCCGCCGACGCTTCCGGGGATGCCGTAAGCAAATTCCAGTCCCCCAAGCTCATTTTCCAGCGCAAAACCGCAAAGCTTCACGAGCGGAACTCCCGCAAAACAGCGGATAATATTTTCGCCGATCAATTCGGGCTCCGAACCGTTTATCCTAAAGATGACAGCGTTCGTTCCCCTGTCGTCTGCAAGGATATTTGAACCTTTCCCGAGGATAAAATACGGGATATTATTTTTTGCCGCAAACGGAATAAGCCGCTGACATTTCTGAACCGAATCGAGCTCAAAAAGTGCAGCAGCTTCGCCGCCTATCCTAAAAGTTGTGTAGTCCTTGAGAAAAGGCTTTAAATCTACCTTGCAGCCTGTTTTTTCTGCTTCTTCAACAAGCAGTTTAAGGTTGTCATTCATAAAATTGACCTCATCAAACCTTTTTATACTAATTCCAAACCGTTCTATAGACAAAGACGACAGATAGAATAATCCAAGTCAAGGAAGACGACCGCAGGCAGGCTGTCGCCTGTCAAGGGAGTCTGACGCAGAATTGGATTATTATATCCGAGTATTTGTCTATAGGTTGGTTTGGAATTAGTATTATAAAGGAATCAGCCGAATATCTTTCCGTGTCTTGACTGTATATACTCATAAAGTCTGTCCCAATCGGCATTGACAACAAGCTTTTCGGGCAGATCAAGCTCCTTTGCAAGAGCAAGAGATTCTGCAACGTCGCCGACGATCGTGCAGAAGTGTGCATCGGTGTTTATGACGACGGGGATCTCGTATTTTTTGCATATACGGATAATTTCACGGTAATTTTCACGGGTGTTTTTCCAAAGGATAGTGCTTTCGTTGATCTCAACGAGCCGACCGCACTCCTTGAACTTTTTCAGGCATTTTTCATAATCGAACGGACAAACGACCGTTGCGCAGTGCCCAATAACATCAATGTCGTCATTTTCGGCAAGCTTCAAATACATATTTGTATGCTCTTCAAAGCTGCCCGGTTTAAGCATATCCTTATGAAAGGACGCTATTATCCAATCGAGGGAAGCACACTCCTCATGCGGAAAATCAATATTCCCCTCATAATCTATTATACTCGATTCTGCGCCGTATATGATCTTTACTCCGTTGATCTCTCTCGGGATAGCCTTGTGGAGATTATGGAAGTGCCAGACGTGGGGACCGTCCGTTGAAGCAGGCGTATGGTCGGTTATTGCAACAGCGGAAAGACCCTTTCGTGCAGCTTCGTCAGCGATCTCCTTAACAGTTGAAAATCCGTGAGTCGAAGCGACCGTATGCGTATGCAGGTCTGCGATGATCTTCATATCAATAAATATCCCACTTCTTGATTGTTTCCTTGTGATCCATTTCAAGACCGAGATTGTCAAGAAGCTCCTGCGCTGCATTATAGCCCATCTTCTTCTGACGGTTGTTCATAGCGGCTACTTCAAGGATAACAGCAAGGTTTCTGCCCGGCTTTACGGGAATCGTTGCGCAGGGCACCTTTACGCCGAGAATGGATGTGTATTCGCTGTCAACGCCCATTCTGTCGTAGACCTTTTCGCTGTCCCACGGTTCAAGCTCAACTATCATATCAATTTTTTCCGTAACCTTTACGGCACCCATACCAAAGAGTCGGCGTGCATTTACGATGCCGATACCTCTGATCTCAAGGAAGTGTCGGATATTCTCGGGGGAAGAACCTACAAGGCTGATGTTTGAGACCCTTCTGATCTCAACTGCGTCATCGGCAACAAGACGGTGTCCTCTCTTGATAAGCTCAACGGCAGTTTCACTCTTACCGACGCCGCTTTCACCGAGGATAAGCATACCTTCGCCGTAAACTTCGATCAGAACGCCGTGACGGGTAATTCTCGGAGCAAGGTGAAGATTGAGAAATGCGATGAGCGCCGACATAAAGCTTGAAGTGCTTTCCTTTGAACGCAGGAGCGGAACTTCATACTTCTGTGCGATAGATACCATTTCGGGGAAATACGGCAGCTCACGGGAGATTATGAGCGCAGGGATATGCTGCGCAAAGAGCATATCAAGACGTTCTGTTCTTGTCTGTTCATCGAGCGTTGCAAGATACGCAAACTCCATCTTTCCGAGTATCTGTATACGGGCGCTGCTGAAATATTCGTAGAAGCCCTGGAGCTGGAGTCCGGGACGGTTTACGTCATTTTCATCTATGAGTATCTTCGAAGCGTCCTGCGGAAGATATATCGCTTCAAGGTTGAATTCTTCAATTATAGCTTTAAGTTCAATGGTAAATTTCTTTTCAGCCATTTTACGTTCCTCTTTTCAAATAAAAAAGTTTCAGCAGAATTTATTCAGCTTTTCGTCATATTCAAAGCCTGCAGCGGACAGCTTTGCCGTAATGTCGGCTTTGCTTTCGTCAAGGTCATCGCAAAGCGCGTCAAGACTTGCATATTTGTCACGGAGCATAGTATTTATAAAGCTTAAAAGCATAAAAGGGTCATTCGGCAAAGACATAAATTTTACTCCTTATACTAATCTCCGATCGTTCTATAGACAAAGCCAACAGATAGAATAATCCAAGTCAAGAAAGGCGACCGCAGGCAGGCTGCCGCCTGTCAAGGGAGCCTGACGCAGAATTGGATTATTATATCCGAGGATTTGTCTATAGGTTGATCGGAGATTAGTATTAACAGACAACACCGCTGCGGAGAACCGTAACGGTGTTGGTATGGGGTCAGCGCTGACCGCACGGCATATTCAGTTCCGAACAGTAAGCACAGTCCCCACTATGTACAATTTTTTCGATCAATAGAGGAACTTCATAAGCTTGGACTTTTCTGCAGCAAATTCCTCATCATCCAGCAAGCCGCTGTCGTGCATGGATTTAAGCTTCTTAACAGCAGTCTGGAAATCTTCAAGCGACATCTTCTCTCCTGCCTTCGGAGTTGGGATATCAGCGGCAGCTGCCGACTTTGTTTCAGCCTTTTCTGCCTTCGGCTCGGACTTCGGAGCTTCCATAACGGGAGCCGGCTGCTTCGGTGCTTCGGTCTTATGTGTAACAACGATCTTCGGTTCTTCGATAACGTCTTCGTCCACTTCAACAACACCTATCGCTTCAATAGTTTCGCTCGGGATGAAGCCGGGGTTCTCAACAGCCTGTGCTTCGGGAAGATCGGATGTATCGGGGATAACTATCTCATCAAAGGAATCGGAGCTCGGAGCTTCGGGAGCTGCTTCTTCAGCTTCTTCAAGTGCGGAAACATCAGCCTCGGGAGCTGCCTCGAGAATGCTGTCGATCTTGACCGCATCGGAGCGCTTTACAGCAGGCTCTTCAACAACAGGCTCTTCCTTAACGGGTTCAGCCTTTACAGGTTCTTCCTTAACAGGCTCCTCTGCCTTTTTCTCGGGAACGATAGGTGCAAAATCATCAAGTCCGAGGATATCGGCAACGGTGAAGTCACCGCTCTTCTTTGTATTCTTGTCATGATCGGCCGTAGCATTCAGGAATTCTTCATCAGCAGCCTTCTTGATACGTTCACGCTCTCTCCGTCTTTCTTCTTCGCTCGGCTGTTCCCTCGGAGCGTGTTTTCTGTCGTAATCTGCCTTTGCGTCGTTTATAAGGCGCATAACCTCCTCCGCATTCGGAAAATGAGGAAGAATGATCCTCTTTCTTGACGGAACGCCCCTTTCGACCTCATCGCACTGAACGTTGATAGGCAGGCTCTTGTTATTGTTGTTGATCGAAATCTTTGTGATATCTTCAAGACCGCATACATACTTTCCGTATTCGGGATCATCTTCCTTTGTTCCCTTCTGAACGCAGATATAGCCTGCGCCGTAAATATGTGCGGCAGTTATAGTAACGGTGATATCGAGCGGCTTTGAGAAAACGCTTTCCTTATAGATCGTTTCAAAGCTCGCAAGCTTTTTTTCACTGTAAACATTTGTCTGATCGTCCATTTATAACACCACTTTCAATAATATACTGACAGCAAAGCAGGGAAAGTCTGCAAAAATGCCGTCCGCAAACGTATTATCAAAAAATACTTCACAAGTATTATAGCATATTTTCTAACATTAGTCAAATAATATTAATAAAAACAAATATAGAATTTAGGCATTGTTTTTTAGCTATTTAGACAAAAAAGTGCTTAACGCCGTTTTTTATTTTTATGTGGTATTCCAAAAAATAGTCACGGCATTATTATATGTACTTTTCGTCCAAAAATCCCTGCCGCAAAAGCCTAATTTGCCGAAAATATGAGTTAAATATTTTTTTGTGTAGACAACGGCATAAAAATGGTATATAATAAGCATAGTGACAAATTCTTCTGAAAGGTTGTTTGGAATGGAACTCAATTATATAAACACAACAAACATCAACTCGGGTATTGAAAATGATACAGAGGGCTTTATCAGAAGCTCCGAGGACATTTACCGGCAGCAGCTGCGGACAGCCGCCGAAAAAATATATATGAACCGTGAGGAAAGACCGCTCGTTCTGCTCTCGGGTCCTTCCGGTTCGGGAAAAACCACAACTGCGCTTCGTATCGCAAGGCTTCTCGGGCAGAAGGGTCTGATGGTTCACACGCTTTCAATGGATAACTATTTTCTCCCTGCAGACGCAGGAGAGTTCCCCGTCGACGAGGACGGCAAGCCCGACCTTGAATCACCGTACAGACTTGATATCCCGATGTTTTCCGAGCATCTTGAAAAGCTTTCAAAGGGAGAACCGGTCGAGATGCCTGTCTTTGACTTCACAACGCAGTCACGCTCCGATTTTATCCCCGTTGCAAGAAAAAGCAACGAGATCATCATTATCGAGGGCATTCACGCATTGAACCCCGAAGTAACGGGCGATTCGGACGACTTCACGACCTGTATGTATGTCAGCGTAAGAACAAGAATACGCACAAGGTTCGGCTATACTCTCCACCCGAGAAAAATAAGGCTTATGCGCCGCTTGAACCGTGACCGCCTTTTCCGCAGCCGCAGCCTTGAAGATATTTTCGATATGTTCCGCAGCGTTACAAACGGCGAAGAAAAATACATCATGCCATACAAAAAACGTGCGACTATCGAGATCGACTCGTTCATCCCGTACGAAGCGTCCGTTTATGCAAAGATGCTGAAAAATGATGTTGAAAACAACCGTGAAGCCTTTGCGGCTATTGAAGACGGAGATGTTATGCTCAAGGTATTGAGCGAGCTTGAGCCGCTTTCGGAGGAGCTTGTTCCGTCCGATTCGCTCGTCCGTGAGTTCATCGGCGGCAGCAGCCTTAACTATTGATATATACGGAGTAAAAAATGGCAGGAAAATTATACGTTGTCGGAACGCCGATAGGAAACCTCGGGGATATGACCTACCGTGCGGTCGAAACGCTGGAAAAGGTTGATTTTATCTGTGCCGAGGACACAAGAGTCACCCTGAAGCTTCTGAATTATTTTGATATAAAGAACAAGCTTGTGAGCTTCCATGAGCATTCGTCGCGGCAGATATGCGAGGGCATAGTTTCGCGCATAATCGGGGGCGAGAACTGCGCTGTTGTTTCGGATGCAGGTATGCCCTGCATCTCCGATCCGGGAGCCGATCTTATTGCACTCTGCGTTGAAAACGGCATTGATACCGAGGTCGTTCCCGGCCCTACGGCTATGGCTTCGGCGATCGCTCTTTCCAATATATCCTCATCAAGATTTGCATTTGAGGGATTCTTGTCCGTGACAAAAAAGCAGCGTTATGAGCATCTTAAATCGGTCGCTCACGATCCGCACACGCTCGTTTTCTATGAAGCGCCGCACAAGCTTCTTGCAACGCTCAAAGATATGCTTGAATATTTCGGCGACAGGAGGATATCTCTCTGCCGTGAGCTTACGAAGATACACGAAGAAGTCATCCGCACAACACTTTCCGAGGCTGTCGAAATGTACGAAGCAATGCCGCCGAAGGGCGAATTTGTTCTCGTTGTCGAGGGCTGCAGGGAGGAGAAAAGCACCGCTGCGCTCACGCTCGAGCAGGCTGCCGAACAGGCTCAAAAGCTCATTGATTCCGGCGTTAAGCCGTCCGAAGCCTGCAAGGAAGCCGCAGCTGTGACAGGCTTCAAAAAGAGCGACATATACAGCTTTATAATTAAAACCATTTAAAAACTGTACAAAAAATCAAGCAAAAATCTCTCATATATGGATTTTGCGCAGATTTTTTGTCTACAGTTTAAATGGTTTTTAGTATTATAGTCAACGGAGGCGCACAGTGAGAACTCATATTTTCGGAAGTGGTAGCACTCACATTTACATAGGCATCATAAAAGGTGAGCAAAGCACCGCCGAAGAGGTCTGCAAGCTTGCAAAGCAGCTTTCGGACGCTGATTTTGCACTTATTGCATTTGAAGCCGAAAACTGGAACGATGATCTTTCGCCGTGGGAAGCTCCTGCCGTTTTCGGGAACGAAGCCTTCGGCGGAAACGCTTCAAAGACGCTTGAAAAGCTAAAAAACACCGTCATCCCGAACGTTGAAAACAAGCTCGGCATACCCGAAAGGCGCTTTATCGGCGGATACTCCCTTTCGGGACTTTTTGCGCTCTGGTGCTGCTGCGAAAGCGAGCTTTTTGACGGTGCCGCAAGCTGTTCGGGTTCGCTCTGGTTCCCGAAATTCTGCGAATATATTGAAGCAAGGCCTGTTCCGAACGGCATTTTCTATTTCAGCCTCGGCGACAAGGAAGCAAAGACAAAAAACAAGGTCATGTCAACGGTTGAAGTCATGACCTTGAAGATATATAACAGATTTAATGAAGCGAACTCTTGCTGCAGGTTTGAATTCAACAGCGGCGGTCATTTCAAGGACTGCGCTCTGCGGCTTGCAAAGGGTACGGCTTTTCTTGCAGAAATGATTTGAACTGTTATCTCAATCAAATATCTCAATGATTGCTTCAATAATAGATTTGAGTATCGACAAAGTAACGACCGTACTTATAACAACCAATATGCCCTTTGCGTTTTTGTTTTTTTCTGCAGCTTTCGGCGACCGGCTGTATGTGGGGTTATACGGCTTGTAGCCCTCGGGGATATGTACACCCTCGCCGCGTTCCGTCCTGTCGTAGGTGACCTTATCGTGGGTATGACCGCTTAACGAATCGCAGTTTATAGCGGCATCGTTGGAAACGTAATCATCACCCCAAACGGCAGAGCCGCAATGCGAACAGAAGTCATCATCTCTGCTCATCTTATGGCAGTTTTTACAGTATGTCATTTTATACCCCTTTCTGTTACAGAAAACGGCTGCATGAAAAAGTGCAGCCGTTAATTTTTGTGTCGAAGATATTTATTCTGCAAGAAGCTTTTCTGCGCTTGCGATCTTTACTGCGAGGCAGAAGATGCTGATAGCCTGTTCAAGCTCTGCGAGCGGTGGGAATGAGGGAGCAACTCTGATGTTCCTGTCATCGGGATCCTTCTTGTAAGGATATGTTGCACCTGCGCCCGTGAGAACAACTCCTGCTTCCTTGCAAAGCTCAACAACACGCTTTGCACAGCCGTTCAGAGTATAAACGGAGATGAAGTAACCGCCGTTCGGCTTGTGCCATGTAAGAATGCCGAGTTCGCCAAGCTCCTTTTCAAGCGTTTCAAGAACAAGAGCAAACTTTGGAGCGAGGATAGCCTTGTGCTGCTCCATTTTAGCCTTGATGCCGTCGAAATTCTTGAAGTAGCGGACGTGACGGAGCTGGTTGATCTTATCGTAGCTGATATACTGCATACCGAGGATCTTTTCGATCTGTGCGATATTAGCCTTTGAAGCTGCCATTACAGCAACGCCTGCGCCGGGGAAGCTGATCTTCGATGTTGAAGCGAATTCAAACACCATATCTTCCTTGCCTGTCTTCTTGCACTCGTCAAAGATATTGAGAAGTGTATCGGGTTTATCTGTGAGGTGGTGAACGCAGTAAGCGTTATCCCAGAAAATACGGAAATCCTTTGCCTTCGGGGAAAGATTTGCAAAACGCTTTACTGTTTCATCGGAATATGTGATGCCGTCGGGATTGGAATACATAGGTACGCACCAGATACCCTTTATGGACTCATCTTCTGAAACAAGCTTTTCCACCATATCCATATCGGGGCCTGTCGAGGTCATCGGAACTGTTATCATTTCAATGCCGAAGCTCTCGGTGATGCCGAAGTGACGGTCATAGCCGGGAGCAGGACAGAGAAACTTGACCTTGTCGAGCTTGCCCCAGGGCTTTTCGCTGCCGACAACGCCGTGGCTCATTGCTCTTGCAACGGAATCATACATAAGTGAAAGGCTTGCGTTTCCGCCGACAATGATCATTTCGGGTTCAACTCCGAGCATATCGGCAAAAAGCTTCTTTGCTTCGGGAATACCTGTAAGACCGCCGTAGTTGCGTACATCGGTACCGTCCTCTGAATTCATATCGGACTTGCTGTTGAGCGTATCGAGCATATCCATTGTGAGATCGAGCTGATCTGCGCTCGGCTTTCCTCTTGCCATATTGAGCTTGAGTCCCTTTGCCTTGTAAGCCTCATAAGCCTTTTCATTTTCAACCTTGAATTCTTCAAGCTGTGCCTTGTTCATTTCATTAAGCAACATAATGATCTTCCTTTCATTCCTCGGGATAAATGGGGTTCTCTAAAAACCGAGACTAAACAATACTTCGTATTGCTCGCAAATTTTCGTTATTGACTTTGTCCGGCTTCAAGGCAACAAACCGCAGTAATACTTGATGTATTGCAAGGTTTGTTAACGCAGAAGACGGGCGAAGTCATAGAAAATTTGCCAAGAAGGAGGTTTTTAGAGGTTCCCAAAAGTTAAATTACACAAATTACAGTTGTTTTTTTGGTGAACTGTTATTCCCTCGAAAAACAGTTGTACTCCCTGAAAATACATTTTTGGATTCGCGCCGTATATTATAATATAACATTTGAAAGGAAAATGCAAGTATTTTCAAAAGCTTTTGCATATTGTTAATATTTTATTCATTTATAATGATCAATGTCACTATGTTAACTTTTCGGCGATCGCATAAAGATTTGTTTCCCAAGCAGGGATATAAAGCTGATGACGGACATATAGTTTCAGCTTTGGATTGATTCCAAGCAGCTGCAGCGGTATCGCAAAGAGGTCTTCATTTCGGTGATAGAGCGCAGAAATGACGTTTGCTCCGCCGCCGATATGGCGCCTTGCCCCCTCTATCGCTTCACGCTCCGAGCCTTCAACATCCAGCTTGATGAGAGTGACCTGCTCGGCGACTGCATTATCGACCGAGAGAGCCGTTGTTTCGATCTCGCCCTTTGATGAATTCTGCGACATTCTGCCCTCGTTTTTTGTGAAGCGCAGAACGGTGTCTTCATTCCACGCCGCTGCATTGAAAGCTGTTATATCGTGAAGCTGTTCGGTGTTTTTGCAAAGCTTGCGGAAGTTTTTCGGGTTCGGCTCAAAGGCATAGATATGGTCATAGCTGCCGTTTGCAGCTTCGGCAAATTCAAGCGCCGTATCGCCGTTATATGCGCCGAGATCAACGTATCTCTCCGACCTTCCGAGCTTAACGAGTGAACCATAGACCTCGCTTTTATCCGAAGTGCAGGCGTTTAAATACTCTATTTTGCCGCTGATCTTGAAATTTATCACATTTTCGTATGTCCTGCGTGAAGCTTCATCCTCGAGCCTGTCGTAAACGGCTTCAAACTTCTCCCTGTTTTCACAATAATAATTGTAATCGAACAGACCGCCGCCTGCAACGGGGACATCGGGCGCAAGCAGCAGATGCTTTTTTGCAATGCTGTTTACACGCTTATAAAGGCTTTCATAGCCTGCGGCGAATGCAAGAACAATAACAAAATCGTCAACGAGCTGCTCTATCTGCGAAAGCTTATGCACAAGATGCCCTTCAAAGCTGTGTCCTCTTACGAATTCATCGCTGGCAAAAAAGCCTGCTGTCGGGATATGATACTTCTCAAAGACGGAGAGTATCTTCAGCGCACCGTCGCCCATTCCGTAGATGAATATAGGCAGGTCGGTCTTCTGCAGGAACTCCCAGCAGCTTTCCTTTTCTTTTATTTCAAGAGTCTGTCCTGCCATTATCTCACCTGTCGATATTGTCGTCATCATCGTCATCGCAGTCGCAATTGCAGTCGTGATCTCCGAAATCTGCGCCGATCATATCTCTTCCGCGGACTCTGTAGCGGTCACGCTGGATATCAACGTTCTCTTCCAGCAGCTCCATAAAATCTCTCGGCGCTTTTATCGACTTGATCTCCTTCACGGGAGTATCGACATCACGGCAGTTTATCGTGACCGTTCCGCAGCCGAAAAGACGCTCGCCGAACGACATATTAAGGCTCTTGTCGGCGATTCGGTAAAGCTCCACCTCATCCTCATGGATATTGAAAAAGCCTGTCTGTGTGATAAGCTTCTTTTCGGTGAGGATATATCGTGTGAAAGAGAGCGGAAGACCGAGAAATGTTCTTTTTTTATCCGTCCAGATATAGTCGAAGTCTATTTTTGCCATAAAAATACCTCCAAAGGCGAATTTGTGTTTTTGTATAACATAATCAGTACTTTAATTATAATATAATTAATAAGATATGTCAACGAAATAAATCAGAACCGAGGTCTTTTTTATGGAAATCTACATTGTACAGCCGGGCGACACAGTTTCATCCGTTGCAGAACGTTTCGGAGTATCTCCGCAGCGCATTGCAGCCGACAATGCACTGCTTTTCCCCGATAAGCTTGCGGTCGGGCAGGCGCTTCTGATACTTATCCCCGATATAGTTCATACCGTTCAGAGCGGAGAAACGCTTGAAAGCATTGCCCGTGACTACGGAACTACCGTGCGAAGGCTTTGGCGGAACAATCTCGGTCTTACGTCACGGGAATACATTTACCCCGGCGAAACCATAGTTATCAGCTACGAGAATCAACGATCGGGGAATTTGAGCCTGAGCGGATTTGTTTATCCCGGTGTAAACCGCAATATTCTGCGGCAGGTCGCTTCCTTTGCGGAGTACATCATCATTTTCGGCTACGGCTTCAATACCGACGGGACGCTCATTATCCCGGATGACAGCGAAGTGATAAGCATTGCAAAGCAGTTCGGTTCAAAGGTGCTTTTGAGCCTTTCGCTCGTCAACGCAGACGGCAGCTTTTTGTCAAATAAGCTTGTGCCGCTGCTTACCGATATCAATTTTCAAAATCGTGTTCTTTCGCAGATGATAGAAGAGATCATCCGCAAGGGCGCAGACGGAATGGATATTGATATGGAGTATGTTCCTGCGGAGTACAAGGATGAATTTACAGCGTTCGTGCAGAATGCTTCCGAACGTTTACACGCAGAGGGTCTGGTGCTGAACGTTGATCTTGCGCCGAAAACAAGCGCCGCCCAGCAGGGTACGCTTTACGAATCGCACGATTATCCATCGCTCGGCGAAAGTGCCGATCTTGCGTTCCTTATGACATACGAATGGGGATATCAATTCGGGCCGCCTTTAAGCATCGCTCCGATAAACAAGGTACGTGAGGTCGTTGAATATGCCGTGACGGAGATACCGACAGAAAAGCTTTACCTCGGCATTCCTAACTACGCCTATGACTGGACGCTGCCGTTCATTCAGGGCGAAAGCGCAGCAGAAGTCATCGGAAACAGGACGGCAGCGGCAAGAGCGGCGGAATACGGTGTTCCGATACTTTTTGACGAGGTGTCGCAAAGCCCCCACTACACCTATTTTGACAGCGAAGGCCGTGAGCATATCGTATGGTTTGAGGATGTCCGAAGCATCAATGCAAAGCTTGAGCTTATCCGTGAATACTCTCTCCACGGCGCAGGGATATGGAACTTTATGCGAGCTTTTCCGCAGGCATGGCTTATCATGGAGAATCTGTTTGAACTGGATTAGTTCTTTTATTCGGATCGTGTTTCTTTTTATATTTGATCATATTTACGTTCTCGTTAGATAAAATTAGCACTCATAAACATAGAGTGCTAATTTTTACTATATATACAAAAAATAACCACAATTTATACACAATATACAGCTATACTATTAATTGTGGCAAAAGAAAAAGAGCCATGTATAAACACAGCTCTTTACCACAAAATGTATGTGGATCCTTCTGGTGGAGATGACGGGAATCGAACCCGTGTCCGAAAACCTATCCACACAACTTTCTACGGGTGTAGTTTGTTATTAACGTTCCCTCGCATCATCGTGAACAAACACACAATGATGCTCGGTAGCCTGCAATACACCGCAAGAACGCAGGCACTTTCCTGCGGCGTTCACCACTGGTCGACGCCTTATCCGAAGCCGTGGTACTCATCGGCAAGACGAGCAGCGATTAAGCAGCTGCTAATTCAAAATTATTGTTGTCGTCTAATTTTAAAACGTACGCCGTTTTGAGAGAGTGCGCTCCTCTACCCGCTTATCGTGATTCAAAGTCCCCGTCGAAACCTTTACATCCCCATAAATTTTAACGGTTCTGCGTTTTGACGGCTCTCTCGATGTCACGCTTTGCAGCTCTCGCTGCCATATCGTCACGCTTATCGTGAAGCTTTTTACCCTTGCAAAGTCCGACCTGGACCTTGACCTTTGAACCCTTGAAATAGATCGAGATCGGTATGAGCGTAAGCCCTTCCTGCTTGATCTTTCCGAAAAGCTGCATTATCTGCTTCTTGTGCATGAGCAGTCTGCGGACTCTCAAAGGGTCCTTGTTGAAAACATTGCCGTGGTCATAGGGCGAAATGTGCATACCATTAACGAAAAGCTCGCCGTCCTCGATCATGCACCAGCTGTCCTTGAGGTTTACTCCTCCGCTGCGGATGGATTTGACCTCCGTTCCGACAAGCTCAATGCCTGCTTCAAAGCTTTCGAGGATAAAATATTCATGCCGAGCCTTGCGGTTTTCGGCAATTGTCTTAAAAGCTTCCTTTTCCATAATGATTGTCCCTTTTCACAGCATACAGGTTTCGTAATTAAGTATTTTACCACAAAAATATGATTATGTCAAGCATTTTATTTAAACTGTATAAAAAGCCGCAACGAACTCTTCCGCTATCTCGTTCAGGGTCGACGGCAGAACAAGATTATCCGCCAGCATATATAAGAATTTCTCTGCGACCTGCCTGTCGGATGAAATATCTTCCGACTCCGCACTTTCAGCCTCACCGAAAAGGGTCGTTGTGACCTTCACGCCATAGCAGGCGCTGCCATCCTCACGGGAGCTTTCCGTCAGGCAGTAACACAAACGATCCTGTGCAGCATTGATAGTTTTCAGTATTGTCATATTATTCCTCCAAATATAATGCACAGTATTGATATATCTTATTATAAATCTATTAACAAAATATTTCAAGTTTTTTATATCGCATATTCCGACATAAACCGACTCATCTTGCAGATCACAGGGATAAAATGTATCAAACAAAAACATTTTTCTTCCCTTTTATATAAATTCAAACTAAAACCGCAAATTTTTCTACAACAAAATTTACAGAGCATTGTAAAAAATGCACAATCTCCCGCCGAAACGAAATAAATTGTCGAAACGAAGCCGAGCTTGTGCGTTCTGCACAATACTGTGTATGATCTTACTTTAAAGACCCAAACGACAAAATATGTCCAATACATCAAAGGAGGTCGATTTTTATGGACGCTAACAAATTCACAAAAAAATCAATTGACGCTATCAATGCCGCTCAAAGCACCGCTGTTGAATATCAGAACCAGCGCATCGAGCAGGAGCATCTTCTCTATGCTTTGACCGAGCAGGAAAACGGACTTATCTCTCAATTGTGGAACTCAATGGGTGCCGACAGCGAAGGCGTAAAAACCGCACTTCTGCAGAAGATCGCAGCTTTTCCGAAGGTAACGGGAAGCGGCAGAGAGATGAACACCGTATATGTTTCATCCGATGTTGACAGCACGCTTAATCAGGCTGAACAGATCGCCAAGAATATGCACGATGACTATGTTTCTGTCGAGCATATCGTCCTTGCGCTTTTCAACACCGCAAACAGCAATATCAAGGAGATATTCAAAGCCTTCGGTATCGACAAAGACGGCTTCCTTACTGCTCTCTCCAAGATCAGAGGAAACCAGCGTGTCCAGAGCGACAACCCCGAGGACACCTACGACGTTCTGAAAAAGTACGGTCAGGATCTCGTTGAGCTTGCAAAGAGAAACAAGCTTGACCCCGTTATCGGCAGAGATTCCGAAATAAGAAACGTTATCCGTATCCTTTCAAGAAAGACCAAGAACAACCCTGTCATCATAGGTGAACCGGGCGTCGGCAAGACAGCTATCGCCGAAGGACTTGCACAGCGTATCGTCCGCGGCGACGTACCTGTAAATCTTCGTGACAGAACTATCTTCTCCCTCGATATGGGCAGCCTTATCTCGGGCGCAAAGTTCAGAGGAGAATTTGAGGAACGTCTTAAAGCTGTCCTTAACGAAGTTAAAAAATCGGACGGCAAGATCATCCTCTTCATCGACGAGCTTCACACCATTGTCGGCGCAGGCAAGACAGACGGCGCAATGGACGCAGGCAACCTCCTAAAGCCTATGCTTGCAAGGGGCGAACTCCATTGTATCGGCGCTACAACGCTTGACGAATACCGCAAATATATCGAAAAGGACCCTGCTCTCGAACGTCGTTTCCAGCCTGTAATTGCCGATGAGCCGACCGTTGAGGACACTATCTCGATCTTAAGAGGGCTCAAAGAGCGTTACGAGGTCTTCCATGGCGTAAAAATTCAGGACTCTGCGCTTATAACCGCCGCAACGCTTTCCAACCGTTACATCACCGACAGATTTCTCCCCGATAAGGCTATCGACCTTGTTGACGAAGCCTGCGCACTGATAAGAACGGAAATGGACTCAATGCCTGCAGAAATGGACGACCTTGCACGAAAGATCATGCAGCACGAGATCGCCGAAACCGCACTCAAAAAAGAGGACGACAAGCTTTCAAAGGAAGAGCTTGAAAACATCCGCAAGGAGCTTTCCGAAATGCGTGCCGAATTCAATGAAATGAAGGCTCGCTGGGAAAATGAGAAAGCGAATATCAAGAATCTCCAGACTCTCCGTGAACAGATCGAAGCCGCTAACGGCGAGCTTGCCGCTGCACAGAGAAACGGCGACCTTAACAAGGCCGCAGAGCTTACCTACGGCAGAATACCCGAACTGAAAAAACAGCTTGACGCTGCCGAGGAAACCGCCGAAAAGAACAAGGCTGACACGCTCCTTCACGATAAAGTCACCGATGAAGAGATCGCAAGAGTCGTTGCACGCTGGACAGGCATCCCCGTATCAAAGCTTATGGAGGGCGAGCGTGAGAAGCTTCTCCACCTTGAAGAGATACTTCACCGCCGTGTTATCGGTCAGGACGAAGCCGTTAAAAAAGTCAGCGAAGCAATACTTCGTTCAAGAGCAGGAATTCAGGACCCGAACAGACCGCTCGGTTCGTTCCTGTTCATGGGACCTACCGGCGTCGGCAAAACAGAGCTTGCAAAAACGCTTGCACAGTGCCTTTTTGACGATGAAAACAACCTTGTCCGTATCGACATGACCGAATATATGGAGAAATTCAGCGTAAGCCGTCTTATCGGCGCACCTCCGGGATATGTCGGCTATGAGGAGGGCGGTCAGCTCACCGAAGCAGTCCGCAGAAAGCCATATTCGGTAGTCCTCTTCGATGAGGTCGAAAAGGCTCACCCCGATGTGTTCAATATCCTTCTCCAGATACTTGACGACGGCAGAGTCACCGACTCACAGGGCAGAACGGTAGACTTCAAGAATACCATCATAATCCTTACCTCTAACCTCGGCTCCGACTTTATCCTCGACGGCATAAACGAGAACGGCGAGATCTCGGAAGAAGCAAGAGCAAACGTAAGCACCCTGCTTAAAGGACATTTCCGCCCCGAATTCCTCAACCGACTTGACGAAATAGTATTCTATAAGCCGCTCACCAAGACGGAAATATTCTCGATCATTGATCTTATGCTCGGCAGTCTGCAGAATCGTCTTAAAGATAAGCAGATCACCCTTGACGTTACCGACGCCGCAAGAACCTATATCGCCGACAACGGCTATGATCCTATTTACGGCGCAAGACCGCTCAAGAGATATATCCAGAGTACGCTTGAAACAATGCTTGCAAAGAAGATCATCGCCGACGAGATCGAACCGTACAGCACGGTCAAGATCGACTGCATTGATAATGAACTTACGATCAATGCGTGATCAGTGCATAACTAAAAACTTTCCCAAATAAATCAAAAAACGCAATTCACGATAAAAAGGTAAATCAGAACATAAGAAATCATTCTGCAAGCCTTATCGTGAATTGCGCTTTTCTGTTTTATCGGAACAACTATTCTTTCAGCTTATACTAATCCTCATTTGTTCGGTAGATAAAGTTGGCAGATAGAATTGCACCAATCAAGGAAAGCGACCGCAGGCGTGCTGTCGCACGGCAAGGGAGCTTGACGACGAGTGGTGTAATTATAGCTGCCCAATTTATCTACCGGTTAAATGAGGATTAGTATTAAATATTTTAACAAAGTGAGCGGATTTATGCTGCAGCATCCTATAATACTAATCATGAGAATCTGTTTTTGTTATTATCACAGCATTTCTGCCCATCTGAACAAATCTTTTCTCAAAGTCACTTTGATCGTATGTCACCTCTCCCTTCAAAGGGTCATTCACATAAACAAGCTTTGCTTTACTGTCATAACCTGTAAGAAGCAGACAATGTTCTCCTGCCGTCCACACATATTTTTCGTTTGTTTCTGCAATCGTCCACTCTGCGCCTTTTCTCGGTGCTTTCATATTCATCGTTGCCCAAACGACGACGGGATTGCCGCTTCCGACTGCGGAATACAGCGAATTTGCATTGCAGCCTGTTATGTTTCTGACTTTCCAAATATTCTTGCTGTCTTTTTCCTTTAGGAATTTTTCTGCCGCATTCACTATAACATCTGAATAACAGCCGTAAGCAAAGGTACTTTTCGGATCGCCTACAAAAACCTTATTCGGATCAGCGGCTCGGTATTTTCCTTTTTCAAGATACTTGTCGGCAAGCAATAGTTTGTCCGCCTTAAAGCCTATGTAATCGAGAAGCATAGCCAAAGACGTTATCTCGCAGCCTGTCGGAAGCTCGGGATTCTGAAGTATCATTTTTACGGATAAATTCATCTTCCGAGGGCATACGGCTTCCTTTACCTTTACCGTAAATATCGGACTGTGCCTCAACTTATCGGATGACGATTCACGGACAGACATTTTATATTTGCCTGCTGTAAGAGAGGGCATATCCATTTTGCTCTTTTTGAACGGTATTATCTTCTCACCGTCATTCAGAACAAGCTCATAGTCCTTTTCTTCATCGTAATTATCGATCACCGCTTGAATTTTTCCGTCTTTGTATATTGATTCTCCGGAACTGATAAAATGTGCTTTTACGGAAAATTTTTCTTTATCGCTTCCCACATATACCGTATAGATATCCGGGCGGACAGCTTCATCACCTTTTTTGATCACACAAATATTGTAGAAGCCGTTTTTTGCGTGTACCAAGTTTTTCTCCGCATTTTCCATAGGATAATACTTTTTCCCCGAATCAAAACTAATGGAATAAGAACCGCTCTCATCGTAATTTTTAAGCTTGACATTGATTTTTCCGTTTCTTTTTCCGTCTGTGCAGTCGGTTACGTTGAACAAAAGCTCCATGGGCTGCTTGTCCGATCCGACAGTTTGCGCAGAAGCATCGACAATTGGAAAAACAAGAACCGCAAGTATTACCGACATAAAATTTAGAATTTTCTTTTTCACCATGACCGTCACCTTATGTAAAGTAAGATATTACTATGTCGTTTAGCTTTTCTGTTTTTTCGTCTATTTCCTTATTTATCGTTTTATATACATAGTATGGTTTGAACCATGTATTTGTTTTTCCGTTTTTTTCGGTAGTGCTACAAGTATAATTTTTTAGTTTTCCGCATTTATAATAATTGTATGTCCATTCTTCACTCAATCTGCCGTATTCATTATTTTTATATTTGATGATTCTTCTGATAACATTGCCTGATTTGTCATAAGAATATAATGTAACATCACCGTCTTGATTAACTGATTTTATTAATATGTTATTCTTGTCATAGGTGTATGTATCTGAAAATGTTGACTTATATCCTGAACCTGTTATAACTGTCTCTTTTTCAGAAATCAAATTATTATTCTTATCATATGTATATGTATTTGTTGATTTAAAGCCGTCCGAATCGGATTCTTTTTTTGAAATCAGTTTATTATTTTTATCATATGTATATTTTATTGTTCTTTTGAAATAATAATCTTTTTCATTTCGGATATAGGTTTCTGAAATCAGATTATTGTTTTTGTCATAACTGTATGAAAACGATGAATAATTACCATTGTCTGATTTCTTTTTTATTGAAGTAATATCAAAATTATTGTTATATGTGATTGTACTCTTTATAGTCGTATTATTTTGGGTTATATCTGTCATTATTATTTTATTTTTCAAATACTCGATCTTATAGTCATGTAATACTCGTGAAATATCTCCTTTAAATTCATAATTCTGGCTATGTGAGCCTAAATAACAAGATTTTACGCTTGCAATTCTCCCGTCGTTATCATATTCAAAAAAGTAATCAACGTCAGAACCCTTTTCCATATTGGGGTTATAATATTCCGTAAGAACAAGGTTCTTGCTTCCAATGGATTTTGTAGTAACCTTGAATTCTTTTGAAAACTCACCGCCTGTATATGTTTTCCCGTTCTTTTTTACCGCAGACAGCATGAAGCGATAGCTTTCCTCGCTGAGAAGCCCCGTGATCGTTGCTTTTGTTTCAGTGGCGGTCTTTATTTTTTTGAATTTTTTACTGTAGGAATCATACATATAAACTCTATATGCGTCCGCACCGTTTACTTTATCCCATGTCAAGGTGATCTTGTCAGTTCCTGCGGCAGCTTTGATACCGGACGGTGC
This sequence comes from Oscillospiraceae bacterium, assembly GCA_051881815.1. GTDB lineage: Bacteria > Bacillota > Clostridia > Oscillospirales > Ruminococcaceae > UMGS363. Next base: position 112,482 of record JBJEQP010000083.1, read on the forward strand.
GGACAGCTTTGAAGTCGCCGATACCGAAATAAACAGATCGTTTACATCTGCCGACGGTATGACAGATATTCCGAAAAGCATGGCTGCAGCAATGATAAATGCTGCTAATTTCTTAATAGTCATATTAAACCCCTCCATCTTTGTGTCTAATTAGGCACCTTTTTGTTAATTATAGTCTAATTAAGCACAAATGTCAATGTTTTTAGTCAAATGTGGTACAATAAACAAAAATGAGGTGTCACTTATGGCAAAATATAACAGGATCAAAGATCTGCGTGAGGACAGCGATAAAACCCAACAGGAAATCGCTGATTACCTTGGAACATCATCACAGCATTACGGAAAATATGAACTTGGACGGGCAGAAATACCGTTTGACCGTGCCATTATGCTTGCAAAATACTACAATGTCAGCCTTGATTATATTGCAGGACTTACAAACAACAAAAAAGGCATATCGGGAAGCTTTTCCGAAGATCGCCAGGAAATACTCAAGCTTATTGAAAAGCTTTCGGATGAAGAAAAAAAGGATTTTGCGGCGATACTCCAAGCTATACTTGACAAACTTAATAATACTAATAACTAATAATTGGTTATTGGTATTATAAAAAAACAGCAGATCGGACAAAAGCCTGATCTGCTGTTTTGCTATGCGATTTTTTAATTTTACAATTTCCCCAGAACCTTTGAAAAGAACCTCTCCAAAGGAAGCGTGCTTCCCGAATGTCCGCCGTTCGGCACGACCTCAAAATGAGTATTCCTTAATAAGTTCCTTGTCATATCATGCGTGTCGATGACCTCATCGCTGCCGCCGACTATCGTATAAACCTTCTTTTCGTCAATTCCCGAAAGCTCCCCGAAAAGCCGTATAAACGGTCTTATATCGCCCTCATAGCCAAGCCTCGGAAGATGAAGAAACGGCATCAGGCACGGATTGATAAGCACCGCAGGAAGTCCGAGCCGCACCGATATCAAAGCCGCAAAAAATCCTCCAAGACTTGAACCGATAACGACCTCTGCGCCGCTTTTCTCCGCTTCTCTGCAGAGCATTTCAAGTATTTCATCGGGTGAAAGAGCGTCGTAATCAACAGTAAGAGAAACGGCTTCTTCCCCGATAGCTTTCAATGCTTCATAGGAGCTGTTTCTTCCGCTGCTTTTATAGCCGTGTATGTTTAGTATTTTCATTTTACTGTTCCTTTCAAAATAAATTGACTTTTTTCGTGCAAAATGATATAATAAAAGTATAATAACTAAGGCGGTGCTGAAATCCTATGAAAAATCCGAACAAGCTGACGCTTTCAAATATCATAAAGCACATTAAAACCGTTACAAGACACCGTGCGCTCGTCTGCAAAAACTGCTTCCGTGCAGGGATTTATCTTCAGGGACTTACGCACGATCTTTCAAAATTTTCCCCCGAGGAATTCTGGATAAGCTGCAGAATGTATCAGGGTTCACGCAGCCCGAACGAGGCCGAACGTGAACTCAAAGGCTACAGCAGCGCATGGATCCACCACAAGGGCGTGAACAAGCACCATTTTGAGCATTGGACGGACTACAACCCCGTTTCAAAAAAGGTCGAACCCGTAAAAATGCCTATTGAATATGTTATTGAGATGTTCTGCGACCGTGTTGCCGCAAGCAAGGTCTATATGGGCAAGAATTACAACGACAGCTCACCGCTTGAATACTTTGAACGTGCAAAGGGCAGAAGGCTCATCCATCCCGAAACCTCCGACCTGCTCGAAAAGCTTCTTATAATGCTTGCGGAGAACGGCGAGGATTTCACCTTCGCATACATCCGCCGACACATGAGGAAGCTGAAGCGTTTATACAAGAAAATGAAATAATCTAATAGATCGTTAAGTCAAGTTTGAAAGGGAAGCCCTTTGGCATTTCGTAAGTTTCTATACGATATATCCAAAGCCGGCGCTCGGTACCGGTAATGCTTTTTTACCGGTACTTTCCCGAACAGCTTGACTTTTTTATTCCTCGGACAGTATTTCGCCGATGTCCTCTTCGTTGATATACTCTGCGGAGAGCATAGCTTTGAGAACCTCTTCGCTGCGCTTTCTGACCTCATCGGGAGCGTTTTTCACGGAGTATTTCGACGGTGCATTCGGTATTCCTGCAAGCTCTGCACACTCCAAACGGGTAAGCTCGGACGGCTTTTTCCCGAAAAGCTTCTCGGAAGCCTCACCTATGCCGCTGCAGCCGTCGCCGAAATAGATGCTGTTGACGTAAAGCTCCAGAATTTCATCCTTGCTGAATTCACGTTCAAAAGCAAACGCTGCGAATATCTCCGCCACCTTTCGGTCAACGTTTTTTTCCTGCGTGAAAAGCTCATTTTTGGCAAGCTGCTGCGTTATCGTGCTGCCTCCCTGAACGGGCGCACCTGCGTTTATGTTTGCGATAAGCGCACGGAATATAGAGCTTAGCTTTATTCCGCCGTGCTTATAGAAATCTCTGTCCTCTATCGCAACAACTGCTTTAAGATAGAAGTCGGGCAGCTCGTCTATCGGTGTAAAAAGAGGGTCGCTTTTTATCTCTCCCGAAACGGCTGACAGGGAGCGGTAGTCCACCTTTTGTTTATACAGAATAAAGCCTTTTACTCCGAAAACACAGCCGATTATAACGGCAATTACCGTCAAAAGGATAATAAGATTTACAAGAATATTAAGTATTCGTTTTAGCATAGCCTGTCCTTTCATTATGTCGAATTGTTTTTTTGCTATGTCACAACATATGGTTGATAAACGTTGAAATTTGCCTATAGCAAGACATAAAAATAGACTGACAAAAGGAGGCGAGGGCAAAGCTTGAAGAGTTAGGAACGAACCCGTAGGCAGGCTTGCCGCCTGTCAAGGGTGAGTGACGACACTATTCAAGCTTTGCACCGCCGAACTTGTCAGGAAATTTTTGTGGATTGCTATAATTATTATCAGAATCATAAACGTACATATCAATATCTATTTTTGTTCTTGTTGCATGACAAAAATCAATCACATCAAGAGGTGGAGCAAGACACGGATTTGTATTACCAACATAAATAGTGGGAACGATTTCTAAAGTCATCGTAACATCGTATTCTATTCTTATCTGATCAAGCAGAGAGATTTTATCCTGTAACAAAGAGATAGTCTTTCTCATCTGATTTTCAACTTCAATATCATATTCGGTACACCTTCCGATTTCCCAAAGAGCAAAATCGTATTTTGTACCATTACGTCTTAAATCTCCGATTTTCCAAGACCTCTCGGGGGGTAAGATTTAATAATTCAGATACTTTGTCAGGATTAAAATTTCCAACTATCTTAAAATATGTATAACAGCTATTTCGAGTGTTCATTTATCCCTCCATATTTCGAATTTACATTCAGTTTATCTACCCGATAAACAGAAATTTGCCGCAAATTGTAGGGGCGGATTCTATATCCGCCCGATTCACGGGATATCGTTACACGGGCGGATATGGAATCCGCCCCTACAAATTAAACATTGAAACAAATTCCGATTTTTAGGGCTGTTATTTTATCGACTATGTATTTATTGTATATGATTATAGCAGGGAAACTATCTAAAATCAACCATATGTTGTTACACAGCCATGTTTTTATAGCATTAATTTACCACAAAAAAGCGGAAATGGCAATAGTTTTTGCGGTTAAAATTCAGTTACAATTTTTTGCTCGGAAATTCACAAAAAACCGATTGACATTTCAGCTCTTATCTGTTAGAATATCTTCAAAATATTACGGTAAAAAACGGAGGTTGAAACCTATGGGTATGACTTGGACGCTTGACTGGGCAGATTATACTAAAACCGCAAGACAGATGGTAGCCGAGGGCTGTGTGCTTCTCAAAAATGACAACTGTGCTCTCCCCTTGAACAACGGCTGCAGAGTTTCTGTTTTCGGACGTATGCAGAACCACTATTATAAAAGCGGCACGGGATCGGGCGGAATGGTAAATGTTTCCCGTGTTGTAAGCATCCTCGACGGGCTCCGTGAGGATAAGGACATTGTTATTAACGAGGAGCTTGCCCATATATATGCCGAATGGGAAAAGGAAAACCCTTACGACAACGGCGTAGGCTGGGGCTCGGAACCGTGGTCGCAGGCTGAAATGCCGCTCGATGACAAGACCGTTTCACAAGCTGCAGCCGTTTCGGACGCTGCCGTTGTTATAATCGCCAGAACCGCAGGCGAGGATATGGACAGCAGAAACGGGGAGGGCGGTTATCTTCTCTCCGCACTTGAAAAACAGATGCTTGAAAAGGTCAGAAAAGCATTCACAAGAATGATCGTTGTCCTCAATGTCGGTTCGATAATTGATATGAGCTTTGTTGACGAGTTCTCCCCCGACGCTGTTCTTTATGCTTGGATGGGCGGCATGGTCGGCGGAAACGGCACAGCCGACATTCTCACGGGCAAGGTATGTCCCTCCGGCAAGCTCACCGATACTATCGCATACAAATTAAGCGATTATCCTTCACACGATAATTTCGGAGATGACGAGCGCAACTTCTACAAGGAAGATATTTACGTTGGTTACCGCTACTTTGAAACATTTGCACCCGAAAAGGTAAGATACCCGTTCGGCTTCGGACTTTCCTATACAAGCTTTGAAGTCGAAACCGTCGGTGCAGACGCAGGCAAGGACAAGCTCCGTCTGCGCATTATCGTAAGAAATACGGGAAATGTAAGCGGCAAGGAAATCGTTCAGATCTACGCCGAAGCACCGCAGGGCAAGCTCGGCAAGCCGCTGCGATCCCTTATCTCATTCAGAAAGACCGATCTTCTTGAACCCGGCGACGAGCAGGAGCTTCTTATTGAGATCGACTATTCCTACCTTGCATCCTACGATGATTCGGGTGCAACGGGCAACAAGTCCTGCTACGTTCTTGAAGAGGGCGTGTACAATATCTATGTCGGCACGGATGTAAGAAGCGCCGAAAAGAAGCTTGACTTTAGCATCGCAAATACTATCGTTACCGAACGGCTTGAAGAAGCGCTTGCACCTGTTGAGCCTTTTGAACGCTTGAAGCCGATCGTTTCGGAAGACGGAAAGGTCACCGCTTCTTATGAAGCTGTTCCGCTCAAAACCGTTGACGAGGAAAAGCGCAGACTGGAGAACCTTCCTCCCGAGATACCGCAGACAGGCTTTAAGAACGTTGATCTGCTGTCGGTTTTCTGGAACGTTGTTCCTATGGAGGATTATATCGCACAGCTGAGCGATGAAGACCTTGCCTGCATCGTCAGGGGCGAGGGCATGGGCAGCTCAAAGGTTACTCCGGGAACGGCTGCTGCATTCGGCGGAATAAGCGACAGTCTGCGCAAGACAGGTCTTCCGATAGGCTGCTGCGACGACGGTCCCTCGGGTATGCGTCTTGACAGCGGCGCAAAGGCATTCAGCCTTCCGATCGGCACGATGATAGCCTGCACATTCAACCCCGATCTTATCGAGCTGCTGTTCGTTTATGTTTCGATGGAAATGGTCTATAACAAGGTCGAATGTCTGCTCGGACCGGGAATGAACATTCACCGTCATCCCCTCAACGGACGCAACTTTGAATATTTCTCCGAGGATCCGTACCTCACGGGCATCATTGCAAGCGCCCAGCTCCGAGGACTTCACAATATGAACGTTACAGGCACTATCAAGCATTTCTGCGGCAACAATCAGGAGCACCGCCGCCACTTCATAGACACCATTGCATCGGAAAGAGCGCTCCGTGAGATCTATCTCCGCGGCTTTGAGATGGCTGTCAAGAACGGAAAGGCAACATCAATAATGACCACCTACGGCTCCGTCAACGGACTCTGGACAGCAGGAAGCTACGACCTTACAACGACCATTCTCCGAAAGGAATGGGGCTTTGAGGGAATCGTTATGACCGACTGGTTCGCTTCGATAAACGAACGAGGAAAGCCGCAGGATAAAACAAACTTTGCCGCAATGATCCGTGCGCAGAACGATCTTTACATGGTAGTTCCCGACGCTTCACGCAATTCAACGGGCGACAACCTCCTCGAAGCGCTTGCAGACGGAAGACTCACAAGAGGCGAGCTCCAGCGCTCGGCTGCGAACATCACACGCTTCCTCATTAATTCCGCAGCTCACGACCGTGATCTCAACATCGGCGATACGGTCAAGATCATAAACCGTCCGCAGGAGGATCTTGACGTTATCATTGATGACAATATCAAGATAATCAAGTTTGAGAACGAGCTTGAGATCGACCTGACCGACAGAGAATCGGGCATCGGAACAAACTATATCTATCAGCTTGAACTCCGTGACCGAGGCGAATACAGCGTTACACTTACGGGCAGCTCCGAGTTGAGCGAGCTTGCACAGATCCCCTGCACGCTCTTCTGTACGGGCACTCCTGTCGGAGTGTTCGTCTTCAACGGCTCGAACGGTGAGGACGTTACAATTGAAAAGACTGCAAAGCTCTGGGGCAACACCACAGTTATGCGCCTTTTTGTCGGTCACAACGGCGTAAAGCTTAAAAATATCCGTTTCAAGCTTATCCAAAAATACGATTGATACCGATCATAAAAATAGACCTCTCATTTTTTGAAGTTTTGCATAAATTCCCTTGCGTAATTTGCAGGGGAATTTATTTTTTTCGAAAAAATTCAAAAAAATTTGAAAAATCTCTTTTAATTTCCTGCAAAATATGTTATAATGTCAAAGTGAGCTGTTTTTTACCCCAAAACAAGTTTTTTCAGGGCAATTAAATAAAAAACTAAAAAAATAACGGAGGAAGTAAAATGAGTAAAATTCGTATTGGCATCGTCGGCTACGGCAATCTTGGCAGAGGAACGGAGCTTGCTATAAGACAGACTCCCGACACAGAGCTTACGTGCGTTTTCACAAGACGTGATCCGTCTGCTCTCAAAATACTTACAGAAAATGTTCCCGTATATTCGATCAACGACCTCGAAGCACATAAGGACGACGTTGACATCCTTATCCTTTGCGGAGGAAGCGCAACCGATCTTCCCGTTCAGGGACCGAAGCTTGCCGAAATGTTCAACACTATCGACAGCTTTGACACTCACGCAAAAATTCCCGAATACTTTGACGCTGTTGACGCAGCTGCAAAGAAGGGCGGCAACGTAAGCATCATTTCCGTGGGCTGGGATCCGGGTATGTTCTCGGTAAACAGACTTTATGCAAGCTCTATCCTTCCCGAGGGTGAAAACTATACATTCTGGGGCAAGGGCGTAAGCCAGGGTCACTCCGACGCTATCCGCCGCATCGAAGGCGTTGCGGACGCACGTCAGTACACCATTCCTGTTGAAGCGGCAGTTGAAGCTGTAAGAAGCGGCTCTAACCCCGAGCTCACAACACGACAGAAGCACACAAGAGAATGCTTCGTTGTTGCAAAGGAAGGCGCTGACAAGGCTCTTATCGAAAAGACTATCAAGGAAATGCCCAACTACTTCGCAGACTATGATACGACCGTTCATTTCATCACCGCAGAAGAGATGAAGCGTGACCACAGCGGTCTTCCCCACGGCGGCTTTGTGATCCGCAGCGGCAATACAGGCGTAAACAAGGAAACCTCGCACGTTATCGAGTATTCTCTCAAGCTCGGCTCCAACCCCGAGTTCACATCCAGCATCCTCGTTGCTTATGCAAGAGCTGCGGTACGTCTTTCAAGAGAAGGACAGACAGGCGCAAGAACAGTATTCGATATCGCTCCTGCATACCTCTCCCCCAAGACAGGCGCAGAGCTTCGCAAGGAAATGCTTTGATCTAAACAAGAATAAAAACAACGCTTCCGTTTGTCTTTACCGTCAAATGGAAGCGTTGTTCTTTTATTTATCCTTTATTTCAAAAGGTTTGTTCCATGAACCGATCTCAATAAGATTTCCCTCCGGATCGGCAATATAGCAAGTCCTCTGTCCCCAGGGTTCCGTTGTCGGTTCCAACACCGATACTGCACCCTTTTTTATCGCATTTTGGTATTCCGAATCCACTTCTTCAAAAGTATCAACATAAAGCGCTATTTCGGAATGACCGTTCAAGCCTTTTACATATTCATATTTTCTGCTCGTCATGGACTCAAAATCTTTTCTTGGGTAAAGAAGAAACAATGTACCATCTTTTACAAGATATACATTCGAGGTATCTTCGCTTTCCTTTATCTCAAATCCAAGAACATCCCTGTAAAATCGGATCATTGTACCCATATCATTTACAAGCAAACCAAAACCGTCTAATCTCATAGTGATCCTCCTAAAATCATATTTTTAATTTATGTCACCCATTGATACTTATCAAATATAGAGCAGAGCGTTATTTGAAACTGCTCGATAAATGGAAATTTGCCGCAAATTGTAGGGGCGGATTCTATATCCGCCCGATTCACGGCATATCGTTACACGGGCGGATATGGAATCCGCCCCTACAAATTAAACATTGATACAAATTCCAATTGGATTATTCAATAAGGTCACCTCCTATGCAACTTCCGATTTATCGAGCAGTTTTCACTTACTCCAACTTACCTCAAAAGCTCCTCGGGAACAACCTCCGCCATTTTTTCATAAGCCTTTGCGCTCGGGTGGAGATGATCTCCGCTGTCGTATCCGGGGGCAAATGCCGCAGGATTTTCGGGATCGCGAAGCGCCATGTCGAAATCAACACAGCCGTCGATCTCGTCCGTTGTCCTTATCCAGTCGTTGAACTCACAGCGTATCTCATCACGGAAATCGGCGTAGGTCCTCCAGCCGTAGATAGGAAGAAGCGTTCCTGCATAGACCTTTAAATTCTGCTCACGGGCAGTCTTTATATAGCCGCGCATACCCTCGATAAGATCGTCCGCCGTCGGGAGATCGCTCCACGGACGGAACTTGTTCTCCATTACGCCGACAGGGTGAATTATATCGTTGATGCCGTGCTGAATGAGAACTCCGTCTGCACCTGCGACCTTGATCTCACGGGGAAAACGAACCGAACCCTTTAAGCCGTAGGAATCGTAGGTGATGTTGTCATACTGACGGAGAATTCTTGTGCCGCTCGCAGCTCGTCTTATAACGGAACGGTGAGTAAGTCCGAGCGCCGCCGTGCGGATAAGAAGATAGTCGGGCCAACTCTGCGCAGTTATCGAGTCACCAAAGCATATCAGCGCTTTGTTCTCGTCGCTTGTCAGAACGTCGATACCCGAAAGGAAATAGTATGTGTTCGTGGTCTTTGATGTGTCCTCGGGAAGCTCCTTTTCCTGCGTGCAATCGCCTATCGCAAAGAACGCTCTTGAAAGCGGCCCCGTGATAACAACGCCCGAGCGCATCTCGGTAAAGCCTTTTAGATAGAACGAAACCGCAATATCATCGCCCGTTCCAACAGTAAAATCGATCTCATCGCTGTACAAGTCCTCGCCTGCGTGAAGTATAACATCGGGTCTTCCGCCGAATGTGACGGGAGTGGAAGTTTCGGGATGGATAAGACTTCCGCCTGCACCGAGAGCAACGCTCACACGGTTGAGGATAACGTCCTCGCTTGAACAGAAGTTATCAAAATGAAGGCGTATCTTTTTGCCCGAAAAAGGAATGCTGACAGGATAACGAAGCGTCAGATCCTTTGCATAATTCTCGGGTCTGCGCTCGGCGATGGAAATTGCGTTTCCCCATGCGCATACCCATTTTAAATTTTCCATTGATTTATGCTCCTTTTATAAAGACATTCACAGAAAAAGCCGCATAGTGTTTGTGCGGCTTTTGATTTTTGGGGTTTTTAGAAGAACAGATTGTTGCGTATCTCTTTTGTCACATAAGTGCCTTCAAGAGTCTGTCCGGGAACATCGGGGTGAAGTCCGTCCTTAAGATACTTGCCCGTGCCGCCGATGACCTCGAATTTCTCACAGATACCGCAGTTGTGGTAGCAGTCGATCAGCTGTGCGCCCATTGCGCCTGCGATCTTCCGCATGATCTCGATCTGCTTTTCGATCTTTGCGTTGTGGTCGGGCATTGCGGTCTGTATCGGCGTAAGCACGAAAACTCTCGCCTGCGGATATTCCTCCATGATCGTCTGCAAGCAGTGGCGCATTGCTCCCGATTCGGTGAAGAGATCAATGTTTTCATTGTCCTTGAGCGTTTTTCCCGTGAGAGCCTTGTCGGGGTCACCGAGATCGTCAAGAAGGTCGTTCGTACCCATTGCAAATGCAAATACATCGGGAACGGGATGCTCACCGCTCTTTACCTCTGCGATAAAACGCTGGATATGTACAACTGCGCAGTTGTTTGCACGCTTCTGAAGCTCGTTAAGATCGTCTGTAGGCTCCCAGCCGTCGCTTATTCCCGCAAAATCGGGCGCATTGAAATCCTGCGTTTCCACACTGCCCTTTTCGCAGGTCAAAGTTCTCTTGTACCAAACTGAGCTGCCGACTGCAACATTATGATGCGTAGCAAAGCCGAGGTTCTTGTAAACGTGGTAAGACCACTGGTCGCCCTGCGTGATGCTGTCGCCGTCAACGCCGAAATTAAGCTTTGAAAAATCAATATCAAACATAGTTTTACTCCCGTTTCATCAAAATTAAACTATAAATTATTATAGCAGAAACTTACGAAAAGTCAATAAAATATCGTTATTTTATCCGGTATTCTCTGTCCTAAAAGTTAAGAAAATATCCTTTTCAACATGATTGTTTGTACAGTTACCTGCATATAAAATCAGTTAAGTTTCTATATACTTGCCATCATCAAATTTCCTAACAAATCCTTTTGCCGGGAAATCAGGATAAACCACCTCCCATAAACACCCACATAAGCTACACTTATACCACCTATCTGCATACCAGAGTTTATTTTTATATGAATAATACGGCTTATCCGGTTTTATTTCTGTAAAAATACCATTTAACTGTTGTTCCTCAAAAAAATTCTCCACTTCATTCAATATTTCAATTGAATCAATTTTAATCGCAATTCTTTGTTTACATTCACATTTTAAATTCAAAACCATGATGGATACACCTCCGGTATTCCGCAACTATTTTATCCTATACCCCTTTAAGATCTCCTTTTGCTCATCCGTTATCCTATAGCTTTCAACAGCCTTCTGAATGGTCTTATTATGCGTCCATTTATCAAGCCTTTTGCCCTTTATTACCTCAAAAGCAGCGTCATACTGCTTCGCAAGAGCCGTTGCAAAATACCAAGCCTGCATCATTCGGACATAGTATTCCTCCGACTTTACCGCAATGACAAGCTCCATCTGCTCGGGCGCAAAATCATCATCGAGAAACAGCCCCATCAGCGTTCCGATACCGTAGCGGACGGTGTAGGTTTCGCCCGAAGCTATCCACTTTTTTATGTACGGCATAAGCGCAGGCTTGTTTTTTGAAAAGACCTTCGGCGCTGTCGTATCGCATACCGACCAGTTGTCGATATAAGGCAGAAAACGCTCGAGCTCTGCGACCGCCTTGTCAAAGTCCTTTTCAAGTGCGATCATAAAGCCGTGGAGAGCGTTTTCCTCCTGATATTTGTGAGGAAGCGCCGAAAGGAACTCCCCTGCACGCTCGTCCTTTGCAAACTCCTTCGCAAGCTTGCGAAGCTCGGGTGTGCGGACGCCGATAAACCTCTCCTTTTCCAGCGTTGGCACAAGCTTTGCGCTGAAATCACGGTATTTTTCGTCCCGAAGCGCAAAAAGCCTGCTTTCGATCTCTGCAATTATGCCGCTCATAATTTTTCTCCTTTGTTTTTTGTAATTTTGAGTATAAAATTAGCAATGCTGTCAAAACTATGCTTTGAAAAGGCTTTTGCCTTGCAAAATGATACCTAAATAAATGAAAGGTGGACATATTCAATGAAAAAATTCTTCAGCAAAGAAAATCTCGGCGCAAAGGGCTTTATCTCTGCGCTGTGCGTTTGCATCCTTGCAGCAGGCGGCATCGGACTTTATTCCTACAAAAAGGCTGCGGACAAGCTCAATGAGGAGCTTATCAATGCGAACAAGCCGAGCGTGACCGAAAAGGCTGACGCTGCCGAACAGGCTAACGTCGAGCAGGAACAGGTCAAGAAAACCGAAAAGCAGCCCGAGGAAACAACAGCTCCCAAGCCTGCCGAAACAACGGAGCAGACGCAGAAAAGCACTGACGCATACAGTGTTTTCGTCCGTCCCGTGAACGGTGAGGTCGTTTGCGAATTCTCCAACGGCGAGCTTGTCAAGTCGAGAACTCTCAACGTCTGGAAGACCCACGACGGAGTTGACATCGCAGGAAAAATGGGCGAAAAGGTCAAGAGCATGACCGCCGGCACGGTTGCGCAGGTCTATAACGATCCAATGCTCGGTGCGACCGTTGAGATCGACCACGGAAACGGACTTATCGGCTTTTACTCCAATCTTTCCGAAGATGTTGCCGTGACTTCGGGACAGACCGTTTCTGCAGGAACCGTCATCGGAAGCATCGGTGATACCGCCGAGGGCGAGATCGACGAGGAAACTCATCTCCACTTTGCGCTCAAAAAGAACGGCGAATGGATCGACCCTATCGCTCTTCTCTCGGGCGAAGGAAGCTGACCTTCTTTATACTATAAAATCTGCCGCTTCGGTTATCCGAAACGGCATTTTTGTTCTTACTCGGGAATACGCCAGTCGATTGGTTCAATGCCCTTTGAAGCAAGAAAATCATTCGTCCTTGAAAAATGTCTGTTGCCGAAAAATCCGTTGTAAGCGGAAAGCGGACTCGGATGCACCGATTCGAGGATAAGGTGCGCAGGATTTGTTATCAGCTGCTTTTTGGAACGTGCATTTCCGCCCCAGAGTATGAACACCATCGGCTTTTCACGCTCGTTAAGAAGCTCAATTACACGATCGGTGAAGATCTCCCAGCCCATGCCCTTGTGGGAATTCGCCTGCCCCTCACGGACGGTCAGCACAGTGTTCATCAGCAGAACGCCGTTTTGCGCCCACGAGATAAGCTCACCGTGATGCGGCGGCTCGATGCCGAGGTCGTTTTTCAGCTCCTTGAAGATGTTCTGGAGAGAGGGCGGCTGCGGTACTCCTTTCTGCACGGAGAAGCAGAGTCCGTGAGCCTGTCCCGGCTGGTGATAGGGGTCCTGTCCGAGAATGACCGCCTTTACATCGCTGTAGGATGTATATTTCAGAGCATTGAAGATATTGTACATATTGGGATAGATCCTGTAATGCGCATACTCGCTGATAAGGAACTGACGGAGCTTTAGATAGTACTCCTTGTCAAATTCGCCTTTCAGTATCTCGTCCCATTCATTTCCTATATTGACCATTTTAAACCTCTCAACTTGTTCGTATCTGAACGAACGCAGCGTCAAGCAGCGCTATCGTATCGTTCCAGCGTATGTCGGACGCAGATGCGCCGAAAACTATGCAGATAACATCGTGATCGAAGCGCCTTGCCGTTGCCACAACGCAGTAGCCTGCTTCATCGGTCATACCTGTTTTCATTCCGTTCGCATACATATAATAGCAGTCGCTGTAATCGTGGATAAGCTTGTTGGAATTCTCCCAGGACGCAGCTTCGCCCGAAAGGAACGTTACATACTTGTTCGGGGTCTCAGCAGACTCGAGAAGAAGCGGAAACTGCTGCGCATAGAGCGTTACACGGAGCATATCCTTGACGGTCGTATAGTGATCCTCATCATGGAAACCGTCGGGAACGGAGAAATGCGTGTTCTCGCAGCCGATGTTTTTCAGTGTCTTGTTCATTTCGTCCATGAAAAGCTTCACCGCACCATCTGCAGAAAGGCTTTCGTCCTCGCCGAGTATCCTGCCGATGTTTGCAGCCGCACAGTAAGAAGCGTCATTGCCCGAGGGAAGCATCATTCCGTCAACTATCATAGAAAGATCAAGCTCGCTTCCGATGTTTACCATTGCAAGGCTTGAACCCTCGTTCACCATGTCCTGCTCATCTCCGACCTTGAAAACCATACCGTCAGCCGCATTTTTTATGGTCACAGCCGAGGTAAGTATCTTCGTTGTGCTTGCAGGATAGCATTTTTCTTCCGCATTCTTCGCATAAAGCACCTTGTTTGCGGTCGAATCATAGACGATTGCATACTCCGAACGGATTATCATATCAATGGGGAGCGTTTCGGGAATGTCTATCTTTATTTTACGGATATTTTCGGCAAGCGGATCTTCGGGCTTCGTCGCTTCTGTCACCTGCTGCACTTCAATGACCTCACCGTTTTCATTAATGACGGTCTGTGTGCCGCTCTCTTCCTGCGTTTCAAGGCAAACATATCCGTCCGTCTGTATCTCAAGCGGAATTTCGTTTTTGTTGCCTATCACAACGAGCGCAACAACACCGACTATAACAGCCGCCGCACCGAGAAACGAACCTATCTTTGCCTGTGCTGCACGCTGACGGCGCCTTGCTTCGGGAGAAAGCTGCCTTTTCTTACGTCTTTTGGCATTTTTGTTTTTATTATTTGACATTTTATGTACCTCAAAATCAACAGTTCAAAAAGGTTATACAATTATATTGTACAATACCCTCGTCCATTTGTCAAGGGCAAATATCAATAAATATGAATATTTTGTTAAAACAAATTATCCTGCTTGACTTTGAAGAAGATACATAGTATAATATATTAATGTAAATGCGGATATGGCGGAATCGGCAGACGCGCCAGATTCAGGTTCTGGTGGTAGCAATACCGTGTGTGTTCAAGTCACATTATCCGCACCAACAGCCTCACAGCTTGTTTAAGATGTGGGGCTTTTTGTTTACCCGAATAGCTTGACAGTAACGTAATAAAGTGATACTATAATATAAGTAAATTAATATAGAATTATTTGGAGGATAATACAATGAAAACCAAACAGCTGATCACAGCAGCACTTTCTCTTGTACTCGCATTCGGAAGCTTTACCGTGCTGCCCGAAAAAATGTATGCAGGACAGGGTATTACCGCAGCAGCTGCCAAATTTGAAACGATAAAGGGCATAAGCGCAACCCCCGGCACAGGAAGCATAAAGCTTAAATGGAATCCTGTAGACAAAGCAGCAAAATATGCCGTTGGCTATTGTAAAGCAAACTCGTTCGCAAGTGACTTCTTGAACACGACCGAACCCTCTTGTGATATCACAGGCCTTGAAAACAGCGTAGCTTACGATATTACCATTTATGCTTATGACAGCAATGATAACATTATAGGAATAGGTTCAATTTATAACATTACAACAAACGGAGCTGCAAGCATTTTTTCCGTAAAAAAAGACGATGAGGGAAAAAGCTACCTTGCTTCCTATAACGGTCATGACAGCAAGGTAACCGTTCCGACAACTGTTGAGTACATCGGCGAAGGCGCATTCGCAGGCAATAATGATATTACCGAGGTCGTTATCCCTGCATCCTGCACTTTAGTTGAAACGAATGCATTTAACAGCTGCGGCAAGCTGAAAAAAGTCGTTTTCAAGGGCGACGCTTCGATCGGTAATTCCGCATTCCAATACTGCATAAACCTGAAAACGGTTGAGATCAAGGGCAGCTTCGCATCAGAGATAGGATCACGAGCTTTTTCATCTTGCCAAGCTCTCGAGTCAATTACAGCAGAGAAGAATACAAGCGAGTTTGAAATAAGCTATCGTGCTTTTGAGAACTGTTATTCTCTCAAAGAGTTCGCTATCCCCGATAAATGCACAAACATTTACGGCGAAGCTTTTCTTAACTGCACAAAGCTTAAAGAAGTAGTTATCCCTGCAAACACCAAGTTTAAAAGCTTTGGTAAAACAAACAGACAGCTTGGATACATCTATTCTTCCAAAAATGCCGATTATCAAAGCAAGGATCTCTATTACGCTGTTGCAGACGGAAAATCGCGTGTTTACGTTGAAACCTATTCCACAACGCAGAAATCAAAGGCAACAACAGCTTCGGGCTTTTACATCAATTATAATCAGGTCACACCCGTAAAGCTCACAATGATCGTTTCAAAGGGTTCAGATGCCGAGAGCTACGCAAAGAAAAACGGCATCGACTTCAAATACTCATCCGAAGCTTCAAGCGCAAAGCTTGCCGCTCCGCAGAATTTGAAAGCAACCAAAAAGACAGCAAGCAGCATTTCGATAAGTTGGTCAGCCGTTGACGGAGCAGAAAAGTATATCGTATATCTCCGGAATCCCAAAACAGGCAAATACGAAAAATACTCCACCGTTTCCGATACAAAATGCACTATAAAAAAGCTGAAAAAAGGCACCTCATACAAGATCAAGGTTGTCGCTGTGCAGAAAGTCAACGGCAAAAGCAAGGCAGGAAGTTCATCAAAGGCTTTGACCGTTAAAACAAGCAGCAAGTAAACATAATAATCCAAAAGGAGAAGTGAAAAACGATCGCTTCTCCTTTAATTTGTAATACTAATCCCCGATAAAAGTGTAGACAAAAAATTTGCGCCAAAACCATATATTCAAGTTTTGGCTTAATTTTTTGTACACTTTTTAATCGGGGATTAGTATAAAAACCGAGAGCTGAGATATTCAACTCTCGGTTAATTTTATTGATTAATTGACTTTAAGTATACAGACAAAAGCTCCAAAGCCGTTTTCCTTTGTTGGATAGAGCATTTTTTGAGTTCTTCAAGCAAATCTTCCTGCTTTGACGCAAGGCTTGGTTCTTCCTCTGTAAGAACATCATCGGGAGTGATCTTCAATGCTTCGCAAATTTTTAATATGGTTTCAATTCGCATATTCACTGTTCCACGTTCAATATCAGCATAAGTTCTGTCGGAAAGGTTAGCTGCTTCGGCAACCTCGCTTTGTGTAAGTCCTGCTTTTTTTCGTATAGCCAGAAGATTGTTTCCTATAACTCTTAAATCAAATATAAGCATTTTAGTTCCTCCAATTTGTCTTATATAAGAATTATACTTCCTATTCTTCTTGACAAATAGGAAGTATAGTAGTATAATTATAGGAGGATTAGTTCCTATATATACTTAATTTGGGAGGAAATCATTATAATGAAAAAAACAATAACAATTCTATGCTTGTCTGCTATCGCACTTTCACTTTCAGCTTGTAACCTATCAGCACAAAATAATTCACTTTCTACTACTGAAACGACTACATTATTATCAGAAACAAGCTTGACTGAAAGCACAGCACCGCTCACAGAAAGCATTGATGAAAATCCAAAGGAAACCGAAAGCACCGAAAGCAATTCTGACCAAGAAGAAACCTCTATTTCAACTGCATATTCAGAAGAAACTGTTGATGATAATACATCCCCTGATAGTTCGGATCCGGATGTTATCCGTCCGGAATTTAAAGAAGCTATGGACAGCTATGAAGAATTCTTTGACGGATACTGTGAATTTATGAAAAAATACACTGAATCCCCAAATGATTTAACACTGCTTGTAGATTATCTTGACTATATGACAAAATATACTGAAATGATGGAAAAACTGGACGAAATGAACGAAAGTGAAATGACGGATTCGGAACTTAAGTATTATCTTGAAGTGATGAACCGAATAAACCAAAAGCTCATTGATTTGGCATTATAATTATTACGCTCTATCATATTGATAGAGCGTTTTTACATAAAAAATGCACTCCCGAAATAAAGGAGTGCATTTAAATATTTTGCTTTACGCCTTAACTTCCGCAGGTTTTTCTTCACCCGGAAGAGGTTCGCCCTTGTAGAGAAGCTTGAGGATGATAGGTGTTGCGATAGAGGAGCAGATGATAAGAAGAATAACAGCAACGAAATACTTCTGATCCATAAGTCCGACATTAAGTCCCTTCGACGCAACGATAAGCGCAACTTCGCCTCTTGTCATCATACCGACGCCGACCTTGAGGCTGTCCTTCCAGCTGTTCTTTGCAAGCTTTGCTGTAAGTCCGCAGCCGATGATCTTTGTGATAAGCGCAACAATAACGAAAAGTATCGAGAAGATCACAAGCTCGCCCGTCATATCTGCAAACGATGTTTTAAGTCCGATATTTACAAAGAAGATAGGTCCGAAGATCATATAGGAGCTGATATCCATTTTCTGTGCAACGTAATCGCTGTCCTTGATGCTTGAAAGGATGATTCCTGCTGCATAAGCACCTGTGATGTCCGCAATTCCGAAAACTTCTTCAGCAAGGAAGGACATAAGGAGTGCGAATGCAAGACCGAATATAGGGATACGTCTTCTGTGCTCGTACTTCTTGTTGAGCTGCTTGAAAAGCTTGTAAACAAGGATTCCGACGCCGATCGTAACAACGAAGAAAAGCAATATTTGCATGAGTACCTTGCCGATGCTTGAATTGCCCGAGGTATCTCCGCCGGAAAGGCTGATAACGAATGTAAGAACAATGATGCCGATAACGTCGTCGATGATAGCGGCGCTGAGGATGAGCGTTCCTATTCTGCCTTTCAGATGTCCCAGCTCACGAAGCGTCTGGACGCTGATCGTTACCGATGTAGCAGTCATGATAGAACCGATGAAAAGCGCACGGAAGAACTCAACAGAGCCTACTGCCGGCATACCGCCGTACATGAGCAGCGAGAACAGAATGAAACCGCCCAAAAGCGGAACTCCAACGCCTGCGCAGGCAACCGCCAATGCGAGGGGACCTGTGCGGATAAGCTCTTTCAGATCCGTTTCAAGTCCTGCCGAGAACATCAGCAGAACAACACCGATCTCTGCCATCTGATTGAGAAAATCGGAAGGCTGAACAAAATTGAGGAGCGCAGGACCGATAAGAAGACCTGCAATGATCTGTCCGACTACCTGCGGAGCCTTGCACTTTTTGGATAATAGCGCCATAATTTCCGCAGCGAAAATGATGATCGCCATATTCTTGAAGATTTCCATAAACTTCCCTCTTTTTCAAATTTTTTAACTCATTTATTATAGTATCAGAATATGGATTTTGCATTGATTTTATATTACAATAGTATTTCTTCAAGATATTCAGCTAAACTTACAATTGCCTTAAAAATTTTAAGCCGGCAATTGTGAAAAATACAATTCATTTGAGCATATCGGCATATATCTTATAATCGGGCATAACGGACGAAACCACCGCATAAAACCTCGGCGAATGGTTTGCTTCAATGAAATGAGAATACTCATGTATAAAAACATACCTTGCACATTCCTTCGGGTAGGATATGAGCCTTGTATTCATTACGATAAAGCCATCCGTAACGTGACAGCTCCCCCACCTCGACTTCATTTTCCGCAGCTTTATCGGCACCTTTCCGATACCGAACCGCTCACCGAAAAGCTTTGCGGCCCCGTCGTTCAACTCCTTGAAAAGCACTACCGTACTGTTATAAAAGAAATTCCGCAGAAGCTTCTGGATATAGTCCGTGTTTTCCATGTCAAATGTTTCGATAACGAGCTTTTCGTCCGAAACAAAGACCCTGTCCTCGCTCCCTTTTATGACCTCAACGGTAAGCTTTTCACCGAGAAGGCTCAAAACATCGCCGTCTGCATAAACCTTTGTATCATCAAACTCGGGGAGCTTGCCTTTGCTCTCTGCCGACAGCCTTTCTGCCGAAGTTTTGATAAAATCGTACCTTGAACGGACAAAATCATCAATAAACTTCGCAGAAACACGGCTTGGTGCAGAAACTCCGACGCTTCCGTCGGCTTTGACCCTCATATTGATGTTTTTTACCTTTTTTCGGGCAAGCGTATATTCAACAACATCACCGCCGCAGTCAACGCTTCGCTTTTCATTCATTACGCATATACCTCATCGACCGTTATAACGAGATTCAGCCTCGGATCCTTCTCCGATACCCGTTTTTTCAGCTCTGCGACTATCTTTTTGCGTTCGTTTTCATCATAACTGTCACGGATAACTATATCGAATATCGCATTTATTGTTTTTTCTCCGTGTGTTATTCTGAAATCGTGTATAGAAATATTTTCATTGATCTCTTTTGCCGTATCAAGCACAAGCTTTTTCAGTGCAATTACCGTTTCATCCTTGTCGGCAACGGGATCCATGTGGATAACGAGCATTATTCCAAGCTTCTCGGTAACATCATGCTCGATCCTGTCAATGACCTCATGTGCATGAACGATATCGGAGCTTTCGGGAATTTCTGCATGAACCGAAGCAAATTTTCTTCCCGGGCCGTAATCGTGAACTATAAGGTCATGGATTCCGCATATTTCATCCGCTTTCATGATCTCGTCCGAAAGCTGTTGGATGAACTCGGGAGAAGGCGGCGTTCCGAGAAGAAGCCCGATCGTTTCTTTTGTAAGTCCAAAACCGCCGTACATTATGTAAACAGCAACGATAACACCGATATAACCGTCTATCGAGAACGGCAGAAAATGTCCGACAGCCGTTGCAAGAATTACTGCGGAAGTCGAGATAACATCGTTCACACTGTCACGGGCGGTCGCTCTCATAACGGAAGAATCAATTGTTTTTCCGATATAAGAGTATGCGAAATACATCCAGAGCTTTACGAGCAGCGAAAGCGCAAGAATTATCATCATCGGAAGGCTGAAGGCTATCTCTTCAGGATGAAGTATCTTGTCAAAGGAGGTTTTGAAAAGCTCAAATCCAACAAGCATTATCAGAAAAGCCACTATGAGCGATGAGATATATTCCATTCTTCCGTGACCGTAGGGATGCTCCCTGTCGGGGCGTCGGTTGGAAAGCTTTGCACCGATGACAGCCACGAAGCAGCTTCCCATATCGGAAAGGTTATTGAACGCATCCGACATGATCGCGATACTTTTCATTGCCATGCCGATAAATAATTTCACTCCGAACAAGAACAGGTTGCATATACCGCCGAGAACTCCGCCCAGCACAGAGTAGTTCTCACGGACTGTTTTGTCTTCGGTGTTTTCATAGTTTTTAACAAATTTTTTTACAAGTAATTTTATCAATGCTTTCACCCCTGTCAAAATGATAAACAAACGCTGACCAAGCATCAATGCGTTGATCAGCGTTATTGTTTTTTTGTTACTTCTTGATACGGTAGCGCTTCTTTAATCTCTCAACGAATTTCGTTTTCTTCTCCATTGGGAGAATATCGGGGATAACCGTGATAAGGAGAACGCCCGTATTGAAGCTTCCGGAATATCCGCCTGTTCCTGCAGCGCCGCTTCCCGATCCTACATTGTCAAGGTTATCCTTGTAGATAACGAATGCGAAAGGCGAACAGCTTGCAGTTGTGAACTGAACGCACCATACTCCGCCGACATCCACGATAGCACTCGGAAGCACTTCAAGATCGGTAGATTCAACGAAAATATTATCGGAAACCACATCATCAATTGTTTCCGTTCCGTCGTCCTTGAGGTGGATAACCGTGATATAATCACGATAGCTCTGCATAACGTCGGGAACAGGAACAGTAAATGTGATGTTGAAGCCGTCATTCGGTTCAACCTCGATAAGCGTATTTTCAAGGTAAAGCGAAATATCAAACGGATAAACGATAAAGCTCTTCAAGCCGTTTGCGTAGTTGCGGAGAACTTCCTTTACGGCTCTTGTCGATTCGTCATTCACGGAGAAGTACGCATCAACAGGCTCGTCAAATGCCTCATGGTTTGCAGCAGCCGAGATAAGCTCGCTGTGTGAGATACCGTAAGGAGCCGTACCCTTGATATTGATAGTGTAGTCAACATCTGCGGCATCTCCCGCTGTCGGGATAGCACTTACAGCAAGGGAATAGTCGCCTATAACTCTCACACCGTTCACAAACTTGTAGCCTGCGACCATATAGGTGTATTTTTTGCCGTTTTTAAGTCCGGTATGCTCGTATGAACCCTTTGAAACGATACTCAACGGTTGGAAATCACCTGTGTTTTCGTCATAAACATAAACAACGTAACCGTCAACGCCCTTTGTTGTTGACCATTTAAGAGCAACAGTTCTGTTTCCGGGAGTTGCAACAAGATCATTCGGAGGCGGATAGCTTGCACCTATCTTGACGGTAATGGTGGTCGTCTTTCCGCTTACTATCTTTTGGTTATTATCGAGCTTATATGCCACTACATAATATGACCAGGTTTCACCTTCGGTGAGTCCGCTGTGAACATAGGTATTCTTTGAAACATCTATCTCCAGCTTCTTGCCGGTGTCGGATACTCCGTAAACCGTATAGCCGTCAGCGTCATTTACCTTTGTCCAGCTGAGTATAGCCGAGTTTTCGTTCGTCGTAACACTAAAGTCAACCGGAGTTGCAACAGAACCTCCTGCAACAGCAGAGATCGTAACGGACGGTGTGCTGTAAACAGGAACGTTGTTTACTGTCTTATATGCAACAACATAATAATAGTATGTCTTTCCCGCAATAAGTCCCGTGTGGAGGAACTCGCTTTTTGTAACATTAAATGTTTCCGTCTTTCCGTCGCAGGTCGCATAAACGATATAGCCCTCTGCACCGGGAACATCAGTCCAGTCAAGCTGTATCTGTCTGTCACCCGATACTGCCGTAAGGTCGGCAGGGATCCCTACCGCACCGCCGATGGTTATTGTTACTGTATTTGAACGATCTCCTTCAAAATACTGTGTAGAACCGTCAGGAAGAATTTCCGAACGATATGCAACAACATAATAGGTGTAGGTCTGACCGTAATTTACATCAGTATGAACATACTCGTTTGTTGTGAGGTCCTTGCGGATCGTTGTTCCGTTGGAAACGATATAAAGATAATAACCGGTAAAGTCACCCGTTGCCTTCGACCATGTGATCCTTACAACGTCCCCATCCTGTACAGCGGTAAGGTCGGTAACCTTTAAGATCGGATTTCCGACAACTGCACAAACGAAATTCGAGTATGCGCTCTTTTTAGGCTCGGTCAATCCCGATATTCTCTTTGTTGCCCTTACCCTGAAAACGTAAAAATCGCCTGCGCGGAGGTCTGTAAGAGTATAGCTTGTCTGTGTAACACTTTCAACAGTTGAGGAGATGAACTGACTGTTTTTGTCATAGCGCTTTACTTCGATCTCATAGCCTGTTGCTGTGTCAACGGGATCCCATGTAACGGTGATATCTCCGTTTGATGATAATGCCTTGACATTCTTCGGTGGGTCGAACGGCGTTGTGATCTTGACCGTATAACCCTCGGCATACGGTTCATACTCGCTTGCCGGACGCTTTACAACATTATACGGGTCGGAAGGATCGGCTGTGAGCACATAGGATCTTACTCTGAAAGTATACTCTATATCGGGAGTAAGGTTATGGATAGTGTAAGAGAACTTGTTCGTTTCTCCGCTTACAGCGACATCAGCCGCCTTCTGCGTGATCTCCTTTGCATTCTTGGTAAATATATCGTCATATATCGAATCATACGCATCATTATATTCGCCGGAGAAGTTATCCATAATATAGTCAAGCTTATCTGCTACATTATTCCAATCAACTTCACCGTGATTTGCAACGATCTGATCTATTGCTTTCTGCTCAACGTTCCTTGTTATTTCCTTGAGCGTGTCTGTCTTGATATACTGAATATCAAAGCCTTCAGCCTTCGGATCGCTGCATATCCATGAGATCGTCGCATAATCATCACCGGGGATCACCTGGATAGTGTGCGGCGCATAAAGCGTTTCCATTGTAAGCTTCTTCGAAACAACGGCAGGAGGATAGCTCTTGCTTCCGTCGGGATCGCTGTTCTTGGAGTTCACAGCCGTAAGATAATATGTATATTCGGTATCATAAGCAATGTTCTGATCAAGATATGAAACGGTTGAGCCGTTATTGATCGTTGCGATCGTCTGCTTGCTGCTTACGGGATCGGAACCGTATTTGAAGGTACGCTCAATGATATAGCCCGTAGCATTCTCAACAGGATCCCAACTGAGAACAAAGGATGTACCGTTCTGCGTTACCGTAAAATTCTGCGGAACAGCAGTATTCGTGTAAACAGCAGCGGCATTTGCGTCAATGCTTCCGTCCGAACCTGCTCCGGGGACATGACCCGTGATGAAATAATCACTCTTGTTCGTATATTCGGCGATGGATGTAATGCCCTGTGTTCTGTCCCACTTCGCCGGAACAAGATAATATTTGTATGCCGTTGTCGGCTTAACGCCGCTTGCGGTCGTATCTTCGTAAACGGTGCTTCCGTAGGTGATAGAGGAATTCGTGTCATCAACGGCAGCAATGAGCTTGTATGCCTTTAATGTCGGATCCGAGCTCATGTATTCACTGCGGTAAACGAGATAGCCGTAAGCGCTCGGCGCAGGGTTGGTATCAAGGATGACCTTTATAGAATCCTGCTGTGTGTTGCTGTCATGGGTATAGATGACCTTTGTTTTAACGTCATCCATTCTTCTTGCGGGAAGCTCCCACGAATTTGAATAATGAGGTATAAGTGTAGTTTTTGAAACAACAAGATCGTTTTTCAGAGTTTTGACATATTTTGATGTAAGCCCGTCGGCACTATTGGTGTATGAACCCGAATAGTATCTCTGAACATTCGTACCTGCACCGTAAAGAAGCTGTGTAGCATGAGAGCCGTCGGGATTAACGCTGTCCATATATCTTGAGCTAAAGGTTTCCTTTAATGATACAGTATTTGAGGGGAAACCGACAACCATATTGTTCGCGTCGAGTTCAAAAGCTTCAACGAAATATCTTGATGTATTGCTGTAGCCTATCCACTGCTGATTTGCACAGAGGAAGAATCTGTAGTCAGCATCGGGGTCAAGATTTACGACCTCAACATAGTCGGTAAGTCCCGTAAAATCAGTATTTTCCCTCAAATATCTGCTTGTACCTCTCCAGCTTGAGGAGGTTTCACACTGAACAAAGCTCGTCTGACCGTCTTTGGTCATATAGGCATATACTTCAATGCCGTTTATGATACCGTCAGCCTTGCTCTTTTCACTCGAACCGGCAGGTCTTAGCTTTACGGGGAGAGCGTCACCGGCCGTACCTGAAACATAGTCGTTCTTGTTCCACTTTATGCGGCAGCTTGTCGAAGTGATATCGGTGATATCGGTGATCTTCGGAGCCTTGAAATCATCAAATGGGATCTCGATATCATAGAGAACGCTCTCATCCCCGTCGATCGGGACAAATTTACTGTACTGAACGGAATTATACTTCCAGTCGGCATAGATAGCCGAGGACTGAATGGACGGGAACACGGTCGGAATGAACATCATCACAAATGCAAAGCTCAAAGCGACCGAAAGCATTCTCGGCATAAGTCCCTTTTTAACATATACAATATCGTCTTTTCTTGCATGACGGTGCTTTTCGCTGCTCTTTATCCCAAGAAAATTTCCTTTCTTATCGGAAAGAGCAATGTCCAGATTGCATACAATAAAATAGAAAAGCTTCACAAGGCCTGCCGCAGCAAGGCACGGCAGAAGCAGGAGCACATTTTTTTCCGCAGTATCGGAAAGCTTCTTTAAAATCCTTTTTCGTCTATTAAAATCAAGCATATATACCCTCCGTAAAGTAATATGTGCATATTTTTCATAAGTATAGATATTTATTAGATTATAACATATTATGAAAAATTTGTCCAGTACGGCAAGGTAAAATTTTGCACAAAAATTCTCTTATTATAACGGCATTTTCTTCAATCCTGAAAAGTGCAGCCTGAATCCTTCGCATATCGCCGCCGCAGGAACGGAAAGCAGGAACCAGAACGCCGAAAACATCACGCATATCTGCCCGAAGAGATTAAACGGCTGCGAGGAATAATCCCATACGTTCCAGCCGAGGAGAAGGTTCACAACGCAGCCGACCAGCAGTTCAAGCGAGGTTATGACCGTGCAGCCGTAGATACATTTTGCAAGCATCCCCTCATCGGGACGGGCGGAAAAATGACGATACATTATCAGAAGGCAGGCTCCGCCCGTAAGAGTCATGCTCCAATGCGTGAATCCCCGAAAAAGTATCTCTATCATCGAATAAATAAGTCCGCCCGACATAAAAACCGTCAGATTTTCCACAAACCTTCCCTTTCGCGTCATTTTTTTACCGCCTTTCGCCCGTAATTTTATTTTCAGCAGTATTATGTGCCGAACAGACAAGAGAAATAAGCGGAAAAATTTCCGATAAAAGACGTTTTTTGCTTATTTTCGTGTTTCTTTCATATTTTTAACACAAATAAAGGTTATTATATAATCATTCCAAAGGAAACAAAAAAACTTCCCGAGGAACCCGAACAAGACAATATCTACTTTCCATATTCTCCCTCTTTTCATTTACGCCGCACCGACATTACATCTCATCGGTGCGGCACAAGCTAAACTGACCGCAAGGTCTTATACTAAAAACCATTTAAAAACTGTACAAAAAATCAAGCAACAATCTCTCGTATATGGATTTTGCGCAGATTTTTTGTCTACAGTTTAAATGGGTTTTAGTATTATATATTGCCGACAGCGGAAATATTCGTACACAAAATGTCGGCGGCAAAAAATAATCCGATCACGGTTTACATATATTCCCTCGAAAATTTCTCCTTCAAAAAAATCAGACCGAAGAGTTCCCCCTCTTTTCGGTCTGATTTTTTTGAAGATATTTCTGCAAATTACCACGGTATTTCAATGAGTGAACAAACAATGAAATTTCTATGAAAATATGGTCATAATCACCGTATTTTACTGTAGAGGACGGGTCGCCCGTCCCGTTTTTTTATGGCATCGGTAACATCGGGACGGGAAACCCGTCCCCTACAATAGTTTGTTAATAATTTTGTGAGAAATAATTCACTCGTTGAAATACCGTGTGCAAATTACGCTTATCGGTTGACTTTGAACGGTATATATGGTATTATTTAAACAATATGACATAAACTTTATGACATCAAATCTTTGCAGGAAGTGATAGAATGAAATATCCTATTTTATTGGTTCATGGCATGGGATTCAGGGATGATCATGCAGTAGGCTATTGGGGAAGAATACCGCAGAAGCTCAAGGATAACGGCTTTTCCGTGTATTTCAGCAATCAGGACAGCAACGGTTCCATTGAATCAAATTCACTCAAGGTAGCCGAGAGCATCGACAACGCACTTAAAGCCGAAAATGCCGAAAAGGTCAATATAATCGCCCACTCAAAAGGCGGACTTGAAGCAAGATATGCCGCATCAAGCTTAGGCTGCTCGGACAAGATCGCCTCGATCACGACTTTATCCACTCCGCATAACGGTTCAAAAACAGTCGACAGTCTTATGAAGATACCCGAAGTGCTTATAAAGGGCGGCTGCAAGGTGACCGACCTGTGGTTCAGGATCCTTGGAGATAAAAATCCCGATACATTCAGCGCGATCTGTTCATTCCGTACAAAGGACGCACAGCGGTTCAATGAGCAGAATCCCGATATCGAAACGATATATTATCAAAGCTATGCCTTTGTTATGAAACACGCATGGTCGGATATGTTTATGTGGCTCCCAAGCCTGGTCGTCCGCCGCTTTGACGGAGAAAATGACGGCTTGCTTTCCCCCGAATCCGTGAAGTGGGGGAATTTCAAAGGCGTTGTAAAAAGCATCGGAAACAGGGGTATCTCCCACTGTGATGAAGTCGATATGCGCCGAAGCAGATTAACAAAAAAACAAGGAGACGGCATTATAGTACTGCCGATAAAGAAGCATTCATCGGTACCGAGCCGCAAACTTTGGGTATGTCGTAATGTAACCTGCGAACTGCCCCAGGGGGCTCCCCTTGCCGACATACCCGAATTTTATCTTGAAATTGCAAAGCAGCTTGAACAGATGGGATTTTGATGATCAAAATACAAAATTGCCGATTGGATCTTTCGTCCGATCGGCATTTCTGTTATGCTTTTTTCTTCTGTTTTCCCGTTGCACTTTCAATGTCAACTCTCCAGACAGCAGTCCTCGGCAGGCTCCTATTGACCGCATTATCAAAATCAGCCATATTTGACGGAGTGAAACGCTCGCATATTGCCTTCAAAGCGATTATCTTTTCTTCGTCGTCCGTGACATTGACAGCCTTTCCTCTTACAACAGCTGATTTGAAATAGGTCGTGAACTTGTCCTCGGCACTGACCACATCAACTGCCGCAGTTATGCAGACATCGGGTCCCTTCAGCATAGCTTCGGTCTTTCGTCCGACCTCGGCAGAATGAAAATAGAGCGCTTCGCCTACTCTTACAGCAGATATCGGAACGCAGTAAGGCAGACCGTCCTCATCTATCATAGAGATAACGACATATTTGGCTTTGTCGAGCACTTCAAATGCGAACTTCTCATCCTCTCTGCGGTCGGTTCTGCGCATAAAGGCAGCTTTTTCGGCAGCGGAAGGCTTTCGTACCTTTTCGGCAAAACGCTCTTCACAGACGCCGAACTCTTCATAGTTTTTCCGTGCTTCGTTAAGTGAAACGCTGTTTGCACCGCCGCTCATCACGGGGTCACTTTCCTGCAGCTTATCCTTTTCCCAAAAGCAGACGGGGCAGATCTCATATTCCTCCGCCGAATCAAGCGATGCACAGCCGCAGCATTTGCATACAAATTTCATTTTATTTCCCTCACTGTCTTTCCCAGTAATCTATCCCTGCGCTCGGCTTGAAAAACGTCCGAATATAGCCGTCCGTTGAGAGCACAAGGAACTCGTTCGTTTCG
Source organism: Oscillospiraceae bacterium (assembly GCA_051881815.1). GTDB lineage: Bacteria > Bacillota > Clostridia > Oscillospirales > Ruminococcaceae > UMGS363. The sequence continues at coordinate 141,002 of JBJEQP010000083.1, forward strand.
GTATCGTAATAGAGAAAGTCGCCGTCCTCTTTTTCGGTTTTATGCAGAATGTTGTCACCCTCCGCATTTATAAGCTCATTTGCAAGGTCAAGATACTCCTCCTGCGTGATATCGCCAAACTCCGCACCGTGCTTTTCATAGTGACTGTCGAAAAGCTTCTCACTTCGGAAATAGTATCTCTGCACGGCTTTTTCCGTTTCGGCAGAGGTTTCTTCCAACTTCTCATCGAGATTTGCAGAAGCTATCTCTTCGGAAACTGTTTCATTGACAGCGTTTTCTTCCTGCTTTTCGTCAAGCTCTGCCGAAGTAACCTCTTCGGAAACCGTTTCTTCTTTTTCTTCCTCTATAGCGGAAGCTTCTATATAAACGGTGGTTTCCGATGTCGGCTGTGAGCTGTATGCTTCATCATAGCCGATACTTTCCGAACAGCCGCAAAGCATCAGCATAGTCAACATCAATACGGCAAATACTGCCAGAAAACTACTTTGCTTCATGTTCTTTCCTCTTTCAACAAAAAAGGCTGCTGTTTCAAACGCAGCAGCCTTTATTATGCCTTGGGAACCTCTAAAAATTATTCAGCAGTTTCTTCTGTGCCTTCTTCTTCAAGAAGTTCTCTGATAGACATGCTGATTCTCTTCTTTTCGGTGTCGATCTCTGTGATCTTTGCCTTAACAACATCACCAACGGAAAGAACATCCTTAACGTTAGCAACCTTCTTGTTAGCGATCTGGGAGATGTGGATAAGACCGTCAATGCTTGGGATGATCTGTGCGAATGCGCCGAAAGGTGTGATAGAAACAACCTTTGCTTCAACTACATCGCCAACAGCATACTCATTAGCAAACTTGACCCAAGGATTGTCCTCGTCCTTCTTGTAGCCGAGGGAGATCCTGCCGCTCTCGCTGTCGAGTTCCTTAACGAAAACTTCAATAACGTCGCCAACCTTAACGACCTCGGACGGGTGCTTGATCCTGTTCCAGCTGAGCTCGGAAATGTGAACCATTCCGTCGATTCCGCCAAGATCTACGAATGCGCCATAGTTTGTGATGGACTTAACTTCGCCCTTGAACTTGTCGCCGACCTGAACGCTCTCCCAGAACTTAGCCTTTGCAGCGTCCTTTTCTGCGTTGAGAACAGCTCTGATAGAGCCGACAGCCTTGAACTTCTGCTCATTGATCTCGATGATCTTGAACTTAACGGACTTCTTGAGAAGAGTTTCGAGCTTTTCATCACGTCTTGCAGTTGCCTGGGAAGCGGGAACGAATACTCTTGTGCCCTCTGTGATAACAATTACGCCGCCCTTAACAACGTTTGTAACTGTACCTTCGAGAACTGCATCTTCCTCTTTAGCCTTAACAAGCTTATCGAAGCCGACCATAGCGTCAACCTTCTTCTTGGAAAGGTTTACGATACCTTCAGCATCGTTGATCTTGATAACGATAAGATCAACCTCGTCGCCAACCTTTACAACGTCGCCGACCTTGAGTGTAGGATCGTCTGTAAGCTCGGACAGAGCGATATAGCCTGTCTGCTTCGTGCCGATATCAACTGTTGCTTCTGTGTTGTTTACGGCAGTTATGTATCCTTTCACCCGTTGACCGGTGTATATTTTTTTGAAAGATGCGTCGAGCGCGCTGGCGAAGTCAAAATCTTCGTCATTGTTTTTGAGAATTTCGCTCATTTGGTTTTGTACCTCCTTGATTATATATGCCGGGGTAGATGCTCCGGCTGTGATCCCGACGTTAAAGTTTTCATCGGCACCACCGAGCTCTCCGAGGATCTTATCCCTGTCAAGCTCACCTGCGTCCGAAATAAGAAAGCAGGCTTTGCAATGCTCACGGCAGATGTCGTAAAGCTTTGCTGTGTTGGAACTGCGTTTGCCGCCGATAACGATCATAAGATCGGACTTTTCCGCAAGACGTACAGCGCTCTGCTGGCGTTCGGCGGTCGCACTGCAGATGGTATTGAACACCTCTGCTTCGGGACATTCCGAGCTGATGATACGGCAGCACTTTTCCCATATAATTATATTATACGTTGTTTGAGCAACAATTGCAACCTTTTTTTCAAAATTTTTAAATTTTTTTTGTAAAATCTCACGAAGTTCGGTATCATTACTGCAAATATAAGGAATATTTTGGCAATGTTTTACAATTCCCTGAACTTCATCGTGATTTTTATCGCCGAGAATGATGATCTCAAAGCCTTCCGCCGACTTTTCGGAAACTATTTTATGTATCCTCGCCACGAACGGACACGTTCCGTCACAGACGCTGACTCCGAACGGCTCTCTTTTTTCAAGCAGCTCGTAAATATCCCTGCCGATGCCGTGCGATCGGATAACAACATTCGTATTTTCAAGGTTTTCGATCTCTTCGGGAGAATCTATAACCCTTACACCGCGGCTTTTCAGCTCGTTCACAACGGTATCGTTATGGATGATCTCGCCGTAGGTCACAGCTTTTCCGCCGTTATCTATAATATTATACACGATTTTTACGGCTCTGTCAACACCAAAGCAGAAACCTGCCTTATCCGCGATCTCAATCCTGTGCGGCATCGTTCTTGTCCTCCAACCGGAGCGGAGCCTCACCGGCGGTCAGCGCAGATCCCTCGACAAGCTCCGTGATAGCGCCCATGATACGCTTTTTCACCTCTTTGAGATCACGGGGAGAGGTACCCTCGACAGCGATCTCTTCGGCTTTTATCGGCTTGCCGAACCGAAGCGTCAGCTTGGAACGGAAGTGCAGCTTTTCACCTTCAAAAATTATTCCGCAGGGAACGACATCGGCACCCGATTTTGCGGCTATCATTGCGACGCCCGTCTTTCCCTTGCCGACCTTTCCGTCCTTTGAGCGTGTACCCTCGGGAAAAATGACAAGGTTCCTTCCCGAATTGAGTATATTTATGCTGTCGTCTATGACGGACATATCGCCTGCACCTCGAGTAACGGGAAATGCGCCGAGCTTGCGTATGAACCAGCCGAAAAGCTTGTTCTCGAACAGCTCCTCTTTAGCCATGTAGGAAACAGGCAGCTTCATCGGCATCGTAAGAATTACGGGGTCGGCATAGCTGCGGTGATTGGAAGCTAAAACGACGGGCTTATCCTGCGGAATATTCTCTTCGCCCTCGATATGGAAATCATAAAAAATTTTGTACAGCCATTTAACGGGATATCTTACCCAAGCATACACAATTTATCAATCCTTTTCGTTAAATTATATAGTATTATAGCATATTTCCGGTGAAAAATCAATAAATAATTCAAATTTTTCTGATTTTTTCAGAGATCCGAATTTTCTGATATTCACATTTATGCACAAGACCGGTTGTGCGGTTTCATAACAAATCTATATCAGTTTTTCTTGACAATCTTCGACAGATTTGTTACAATAACATCAGAGAGCATATCGCCACAGCTTAGGCGTCAAACGCATAAAATAGATGGTAGCTTTCGGTAATCTCATAGGTTGCCGGGATCTGTCTTGGCAGCCTTTTACTAAATTTAGGAGGGGTTGCCGTATGGATATTCTTACTGCAATCTACTACATCGCAAGCACTGTTTACTGTGCTGTATGTGTGTATTACACAATTAAGAATTCACATAAATAAGACAACAACCCATCTATTCGCACTAGATGGGTTGTTTGATATAACAATTAATTAACCTACCGAAAGCGACCGTTTATGCGGTATGCTCTCTTTTTATATTATAGCACTTTTCTATGCAGCTGTCAAGCAAATTTCAGCTCTTTTTGAGAAGCTTATTCTTGACAACAATTGACATATCGCATATTTTATGCTAAAATATAAATACCAAGATAAGGGGGTCACAAAATGAAAAAGGTTTTACAGGTTACATCCGTTTTATGCGGAATCCTTGCAATTTCGGCTGTATGGCTCGCCTTCCGTTCGCTCTTCGGAAGAGGATATTTTGTAAGCTGGGCGCTTTTCTCGATGACAAGGAGCGGAACGGCATTCGGAATGCTTGGAAATATCATCGGCATTGCATTCACGGCGATAGGCTTCGGGGCAATGTGCTTTTACGGACTTATCAATAAAAACAAGAAAAGTGCATTTATATGGGGTGCGGTGATGACTGCTCTTTCGGCACTCTCACTTATAATGAGCATTTTCGGCGGAAGCTTCAACTTCGGCGATATCCTTCTGCTCCTGCTTTCCGGCGCTTATACATACAGCACGATAAAGCTTGCATAGTACATAAAGGCAATTCCACAGACGATGGAATTGCCTTTTTTCCTCTTTCTTCAAAAAACACCGGATACATCATCAAGAAATTAGCAGACTTTCATATAATGTTACACTAATCACTTTTTAACACGAGCAAAAATAATTCGTTCGCTTGGTTTGTATTATTTTACACATTTTTTACATGGATCATAAAATCCTTTTACTGAATTTAATGTTGTTTCACTTGCATTATCACCAGCGCATGATTTACTGTAATGGTACTTATCTCCATATGGAGTTAAAAATACTGTCCTGCTATTATCTGTAGTAAAATCCGTAATATATGTTTCAGATTCCTCAACTACATCGTCCTCAACAATGACTTTTTTCTTTTCTGATTTTACAGTTCCATCCTTGGTTTGAATATACACATAAGTTTCACCCGCACCTACTTTAGAAATAATACAAGAATTCAGCCACGAGTTTTCATTATTAATTATAGTTGCAATTTCAGTATTCTCACTTATAAATTCAAGCTCTTCTTCAATCTCTTGCAAATTTTCATTAGCATCAACATTAAAATAACATTCTTCTTCATTCATCCAACTATAAAAAATTAAATCAGTTGCTTCATTAAAACTTATAGATTTAATATTTTTTTCAACCGAAACTTCAATGGTTTCCGATTTTACTATTTCATCATAGGTTTCAAAATAAAACGATGATGCTCCTGTTTTTTTTCCAGTTATATTAAAAGATATATAACTATCAAATAATCCATCTTTTTTTTCAAATGATATATCTATAACTTCAGGATTTGAAATAACTACGTTAATATCATCCACTTCGTAATTCTGCCTACCATTGATCAATAATTTATAGTTTTCACCAGTAACACCTTCATAAAATGCTTCTGATGATAGGTCATCAATTGTAAAACTTAAAATACCTGTTGATGATTCTTCCGTTTTTTCACACGCAGTACAAATAAAAAAAATAGAAATCAGCAAAACAAAAAAACTAATTAACTTTGACATTTACACCCTCCTTAAACCCATAGTAATACATAATACAATTTATCTTACTAAAAATGTTTTATTATACGAGAAAACGCATTTAATTTTGGCGTTATACAACGTTATATTCATTGTCAAAGTGAGCTTTTTATCCTGTCCTTATAGAACTCCTCGGGACGGCTCTGGACGGTCTTTATCGCTTTCTTGTTCTCATACATTTTTGCGTCAGCCTGCTGATAAATATCGACCATCTTTGAATGAACGGCTCTGTCATAGGCCTCAAAGCCGTAAGCAACGCTTATCCGCATATCATTTTCACTGTCACTGTTATACTCTTCAACAGCGTTTTTGAAATTGGAAATACCGTTTTCATATCTGCGGAGGATATCGTCCCCTGACAGCAGAACGGCAAACTCATCGCCGCCGATACGGAAGCACTCTCCGTTTTCGGAGGAAAAAGCGTTCCCGATAAATTCGGCGCTTTTTGTTATCATATTATCGCCGTACTGATGTCCGAAATTGTCATTTATGAATTTCAGATCGTTAACGTCGAACATTACTATGCCGACTCCTTCGACGCTGTCCTTGACCTTATCCAGTTCGATAAGTCTTTCCTCAAAAGCGGTGCGGTTTCCTGCACCCGTAAGACCGTCATGATATGCAAGCTTGCTGATAAATTCACTCTTTACGCCGAGTTTTACAGCATTGACGGTATTTTCAAGGCTTGAACTGCCGTAGCAGATGACGAATATAAGCAGACCGATCCTGACAAACATCGCCGAATCTGTTCCGACACCGAGATAGAAACGAACCAGATCTACTGCCGTTGCAATAGAAATACTGCTTAAACCGATCCCTCTGAAAACACGGTAAATGTTTCTCTTGCGGCTTTTTCCGATAAACATTGAATTTCTGATAACGCTGTAGAAGAATATGACCGCACTCAATGCAAGAATAATGTGAGTCAATTTTAACGTCCGGCGTATATCTGCGACCCCCGTTAAATGAAGCGTCCAGCAGACAACGAACTCCGCTCCCGACAGGATACAGAAAGCAGGTGCAAGCTTTTTATTCTTGAACCCGAACGCCGAGTCAAGATACAATATCATCGGTATTGAAATAAGCATAAGCGAACAGCAGGAAACCACCTGCATAAGCCTGCTGTCATCAAAGAAAAACTGTATAATATTTGTTTCGGACAAGCACCACACGGCAATGCTCAGCGCAAATAACCCGAGATACATAAGCTCGTGGTTTTTCTTGACCTGAACATTTAAAGGGATATCCGCAATTATAAGCATCAGACCGACAAAAATCAGCAGTATGCACGTTACAACAGCGACCAGCTTTTCCACTATTACAGATAGGATAATTCCTGCAGGATTTCCGATCTGTATATTGTCAATGCCTGCTCTTGAGCTTTCATAGGATTTTGATGCTCTGATCTCAACATTTTTTCCGCCGTATTCGGGTGAAAGCTCGATAACGCTCCAGCGTGTTCCCAAAGAATTTGTATAAAAAATACTCTCGGGAACGTTTGGCGTGTAAACAAGCTCACCGTCAATATAAACAGAATAAAAAATATTCTTGCTTCGGAAGAACAGAGAACAGTTGCTCCCAAGCTCCTGCGGAAGCACATTTGTGACCGTGAACTCCTGTCCTGCCGGGATCCCTTCCAGCTTATAAAGCTTTGCTATATCGGTTTCCGTGCCGTCAGCTGTTTTCCATCCGATGCTGAAATCCGCCGAATCGGAGCCGAGCGCTGCGGACAAAGGTTCGCTATGATTCTTTATGCAGAGAAATACTATTATAAAAAGGAAAAATGCAATCATTACTCCGTAAAGCAAATTATATTTTCCGTTGGAACTTTTCATACTTTACCTCATTTTGTCAGATTTTCGCAATAACTTACATTTAAGTATATCACATTTTCCCCAAACAGTCAACAAAAAAGAGTGCTTTTTTGCATAATTCTACATAAAATTCTTTTGTTCGAGCCAAACGTTGCAGTATGGATATCACATCTGATGCCGCACAACGCCGTATTCATCATCAAGCCGGTAGTACGGGCAGGTGTAGTTAGTGCTTGTGAGAAACCTGCTCATCTCATCCTCGTCAAGATTTGCCATGCAGGTATAGCAGTCGTAATCATCGTCATAAACGTAGTTAACGCAGGTTTCGCAGTTTGTGGCTTTTCCTTCCTTCACAGATCATTCCTCCTTCAGCCTTTCAAGCAGCTTTTCGCAGCCGAGCATAACATCAGCGTATGTAGCAGCAAAATCGCCCGTGTACCATGGATCGGCAACATCCCTGCCGACCCCTGCGAACGAAAGCAGCTTGTATATTTTATCATCAGCGCCCGTCATCCTGCGCATATTGCGGATATTGGCGGTGTCCATTCCGATAAGATAGTCATAATACTCTCCGTCCGCCTTGGTGATCTGCCGTGCACGGTGCGGCACAAGAGGGATATCGTGCCTGCGAAGCTCGGAAACCGTGCCGTGATGAGGCGTATTGCCGATCTCCTCGGTGCTCGTAGCGGCAGAGTCGATCTCGAACCGCTCGCCCAGACCTTCCTTGTTGACCATATACTGAAAAACACTCTGCGCCATAGTGCTTCGGCAGATGTTGCCGTGGCATACGAATAAAACTTTTATCATAGTTATCTCCTATCCTAAATCGCCGTGATTTGCCCTATTCTGCGTGGGTCATTGGCGGTACAAATAATGTACAGAAAATTCAGCCGACAGAAAAATAGTGTGAAAAGCACGGTTTTACGTTGGGTTTATTACAATTGAAAAGTAGTCAATTGGTAGTCGGTTAGGGTGGTGCAGACTACTCGTGATTTTTACCTTTTAACGATTGGATTTGGGGGAGGGAGTGCAAATTTACTTTTGATACTATTATATATTATTTTTGTGGAAATGGCAAGAGAAAAAAACTGTATCAGTTTGCAGTTCTATACAAATGATAAATAAATTTGTCAAGTCATTCATGCAAGTATAAAACAGTTCTTCATTTCCATTTGAATCAACGATTAACTTTAACCCTCTTTTGAGCATCGTTTCACCTTGCTTAATATCATCCGGGGATTTTGTATATAGTTGAAAGATAGAAAGCCCATTATAAATAACTGCAACTTCATTATCGGCATCTTAATCCATTATTTTATCCGTTACTTCTAAAACCTTCTGATATCTTCCATCTTTGTATGCTTGAATACAAGATAAAATCATTGATTCAACTTTATTATTAGACTTATTTGTATCAGACTGAACTAAGGAAACGCTGATTAATACGTTTCCTTAGTATTAATGCTTATATCCAACAGTTACCCATTATCCGACCAAAATCAGCAAAATGCCTATAAATCAGATATGTTTTGGCAAAAATTATGTAAAAAATACAAAAAATCATTGACTTCAACTGTTTTTTGTGGTATAATTAGGAAAATATTGATTTGGCATATTAATCAATCAAACAACTAAACAATTTAACATTTACTACGGGAGATGAACTTATCCATGAAAAAAACATTGACAAAACGAATAATCATAGCCTGCTCTGTCGCACTTGTCTTCATGATATTTGTTATTTTCTCTGTACAAAGTCTGATCATGCAAAAAACTGCAGCAAATACTGCCTTGACACGAATAGACGATGTTATATCAAGATTAGCTGACAATGACGAAGAAACACTCGCCGTTATCGACCAGCTTAATACCGATTTTATTGCAAAGGCCGATGCTTTTGCAGAAATGGTTGCTCTTGATCCGTCACTGCTTGACGACCTTGACGAGCTAAACAGGATCGCTGCTATGCTTGATGTTGACGAGCTTCATGTTACGGATGAAAAAGGTATTCTCCAATGGGGTAACATCCCGAGCTATTACGGCTTCGATTTTGCGGGAAGCGATCAGGCAAAGGAATTTATGCCCATCCTTGATGATTCATCCCTGAAGATCGCACAGGAAGCTCAGCCGAACGGCGCCGAAGGCAAATTCTTCCAGTATGTAAGTGTTGCAAGAAAAGACAAAAAGGGTATCGTTCAGATCGGTATCACCCCGACAAGACTCCAGAACCAGCTTGAAAAAACAGGCATCGACAACGTACTTTCAACCATTACCGTAGGAAACAACGGCTATGTTATGGCTGTAAACAAAGCTGACGGAACGATTGCCGCTCATGCCAATAAAGACCTTATCGGTCTGAATTATGCCGATATAGGAATCACCGAAAGGCTTATGAAGGGCGGCAGCGGAATCGTTGCAAAGATCGACGGCGTAAGCATGATCTGCTCCACAGGCGAAACCGAGGATTACTTCCTTATCGCAGCGATCAGCAGGAGCGAAGCCTTCAGCGGACGTACTTCGCTCGTTGTTATATTCATACTTGCTACGCTTGCAATGCTCGCAGTTATAGTTCTGCTCATCAATACCGCGGTTCAGAAAATAATCATCAAGGGACTGGATGAGCTTATAGGCGATATGCAGGTCATCTCTTCGGGAAATCTCGATGCAGAGGTAAATGTAAGGACCTGCCCCGAGTATACTACCCTGAGCAACGGAATAAATGCTATGCTTGCAAATATCAAGCGAAATATCGAAGAAACCGTAAAGCTCAACGAAAAGGAGCAGCGTGTTATCTCCGAAACTACCGTTATTTCGGCAGACATCAGCAACCGTGCGTCCGAAATGCAGGAAATAGCATCAAGACTTTCCGAAGGCTCATCAACACAGGCTGCAACTGTTGAGGAGATCTCCGCTTCGTTCGGCTCGATAAGCGAACAGATCAAGAACAATGCCGAATCTGCCAAGACTGCCAGCAGGATATCCGATAAAACTACACAGAGCGTTGACAGCGGTGTCCGGAAAATCGCCGAAATGCAAAACGCTATGGCAAAGATCGAGGAATCCTCAACAAAGATCGGCAACATCGTAAAAACTATTGATGACATCGCATTCCAGACAAATATACTTGCCCTCAATGCGGCGGTTGAAGCCGCAAGAGCAGGACAGCACGGCAAGGGCTTTGCGGTTGTCGCAGACGAGGTAAGAAACCTTGCAAACAAGAGTGCCGAGGCTACAAGGGGAACAGCACGGCTTATCGAAGAAACCAAGATCGCAGTAACAAACGGCTCGCAGATTGCAAACGAAACAGCCGAACAGCTGCGTTCTATGATGGGCGGAATTGCCGAAAGCAATACTCTCATTGATGAAATTGCAGCAGCTGCGGACGAGCAGGCTGAATCATTCAGACAGATCTCCGAAAGCATGATGCAGATATCCATCGTAGTCCAGCAGAATGCAGCGATCTCCGCAGAAGCTGAAGATACAGCAAGAAGCCTTGATACACAAGCTCAGCAGCTTAAAGCAATGTTTGAAGAAAACTGAATACTATAGTAAAAAATCGGTCAAGCTTGCTCTTGACCGATTTTTTGTATGTATTGATATTTTGTCATACTAATCCTCATTTGTTCGGTAGATAAAGTTGGCAGATAGAATTGCACCAATCAAGGAAAGCGACCGCAGGCGTGCTGTCGCACGGCAAGGGAACTTGACGACGAGTGGTGCAATTATAGCTGCCCAATTTATCTGCCGGTTAAATGAGGATTAGTATCAGCTGTTTGAATTCACAAATTTGCGCAGAGCAGCAACAGTGATATCATACTGTTCCTTAACCTTCTCCAAAAGCTCCTCCGAACCTTCGATGCTTCTTCCTCTGAGCTTCTCCGTAAGCTCGTCAGAAGCACTGTAAAGATCGCTGAAACCGAGATTTGCGCAAACTCCTTTAAGTGTATGGACCGCACGGAAGGCATTCTCTGCGTTATTCTCGGCAATTCCGCCGCACAGCTCCACATAAGAAGGATCATCGAGGAACTTAACAGCGAATTTTTTCACCATTGCCTCACTTCCGAATCTTCTTAAAACCTCATCAAAATTTGCATTCATTTCTTCATAGCATGTTCTGATATCCATTGATACTCCCCTTGTATTTTAAAATTTCAGGTCTGCAGTTCGTACGTTTTGTCGGCAAAAAGCTCTCTCTTCACATTTCCATAGTTTTTTCGCGAAAAACTGTTTTTTATACAATTGATATGTTAACTACTTTAATTTTATCACTAATATATCATTTTGTCAATATTTATACACGAAAGCCGAAGGGCTTTATTATTGTAGAGAAACCGTGCAAAAAGCAGTAATACTAATAACCATTTGTTCTATGGATAAAGACGGCAGATAGAATACGTCCAATCAAGGAAAACGACTGCAGGCAGGCTGTCGCCTGTCAAAGGAGTTTGACGCAGAGTGGGCGTATTATAGCTGCCGTATTTTATCCATAGGTTAAATGGTTATTAGTATAAACTATGTTTTCATTTATAGGGATAAAATATTTCCGCAAAAACAAAGCTGTCCCCAAAAATTTCGGGAACAGCTTTTATATTAATAAAATAATTATTTCTTTTCTTCTTCCTTGACGGGTTCGACAGCAACAGGCTCGTCTGCTTTATTCTCCGATTTAAGAGCCTTTTTCTTCTTTGATTTCTTTACTATCGCAATAACGATAAATACAATGATTCCGATAAGAACAAGATACGGGAACATCGCAATGATAAGGAACAGCAGATCCTCAAGGAAATCAAGGAAGCCGCTGCCTGTATCGGAAAGCGTGTTCATAAGCCTTTGCATGAAGGTATCCGTCTTGATCGGTTCAGCCGTGTATTCCTTGACCTCGTTGATCTTTATATTTACAAAGGAATACGCAACATCGGTCTTGATATCGTTCATCCTTGTCTTTATCTTTGCTATTTCGACCTGAAGATCGGTAAGCTCTCTTTCGACCGAAACTGCATATGCATCCTCGGTTATGCCTGCAAGAAGAGCTATGTAGCGTTCTTCCTTCGCTTCGTATATCTCAAGCGTTGTCGAAAGATCATAGTATTCGCTGCTTACGTTCTGAACGCTGGAATTTCTGCTGCGAAGATCGCCGAGCGAAGCGGCATTGCTGCAGAAGCTCTCATAATCTGCACTCGGAACACGAACGGTTGCGGAGTATGTGCGCCATTTCTCCATGTCAGCATAATACCATCTTCCGTCCGAACCTCCGTCCGTGAAATTCTCGCTCTCAACGAATCCGCCGTAGCTGTCAAGGCTTTCCTTGAACTTTGCAACAGCGTCGTCAAATTCAAGCACATCAACGGTCATATTGCAGGTGTAGACAAGCATTTCCTTTTTTATCTTGTCCGCCGAAAGAGTGCTCGTATCCTCGTTTCCGTCCGTCATCGCCGTGCTGCTTGTCGATTCAACGACTGCGTCATATTCCTCTTCATAGTAATAATCCTCTGCAGCTTCGGCAGAATTCTGCATTCCGCCATTATCGGCGGTCAAAGCAAATGACTTGTCGCTCGAGCTGTTTCCGCAGGCTGTCATCATGAGCGCACATAATGCGATGGAGATAATTGCTTTTGTTTTCATTGTGTTTTCCTCCTTTATTTGTGGGATTATATGTCAAAATTATGTTGTGGGATTTTTGAATTTATACGGAGCAGTATGCTGCTCTTTATTTTATTGTACAGTCAAAAACCACCGCAATTAAATATATTTTGTAAATGTTCTGTTAATACAAAGTAAAGTTAAGCTTTTGAAGTAATTCCGATTCCGTGATCTCCGTTATGCTCTTCAAAGCTTCTATCTCCTCGGAACAAACGGAAAAAGCATAACCGTGCGTTGATATGCTGCAAAACAGACATTTAAGCCCGTTATCCGTCACATCGAACGACCTAAAACCCAGCGAAAGCCCCTTTCCGAGCATTTTGGAATAGGCTTCTTTCTTTGTCCAGATCTCAAAAAAAGCATTGTCCGAATTTGCACTCTGTTCAATATATCTCACTTCATTTTCGGAGAAAAAACGCTGTGAAGCTCCGTTTCTGCGCCGTTTTATAAGCTCGATGTCAGCTCCGACCGCCGAAAAACCTCCTGCAAACGCAATTGCCTGTCCCGAATGCGAAACGGAGAAGTCATAGCCGCCGGAACCGACAATATAAGGCTTGCCGAATTCTCCCTTATCAAAAATAAGCTCGTTAAAATCAACTCCCAGCTGCTCGGACGCTTCATAACGCATAAGCAGCTCCGAAAAAAGCGATCGCACCCTGTCGCCGTTCACAGCCATTCGTTCGATACGCCCACGCCGTTCCTCCGAGATCAGCGGCAGCAGATATCTGTACTCCGCAAACGGTTTTTCTTCATCCAAAAACAGTATAACAGACGTCATTTGCCTTCTCCTTTCGTTAAAAAATTATCAATCGCATTGTGAAATAACCTTCCATATAATAGTTTTTTATGTTCAAAGCCTGAAAATTCGTCAAAAAATTTTCAAGCTGTACGATAAAACGGACAGGAAATCAAATCGAACAAATTTTTTGCCAAAACCCCTTGACAAAACGATACGTTTGTTCTATAATATAAAACAGAACAAAAGTGCTGAACATTTGTGCCGGAAATAAAAATCAAGGAACCGCATATTCAGCAAAAAAATGAAAAGGGGAAAAAATTATGACACACTATAATTCAACTGCAAAAAAGATTCCTTCTTATGATAACGAACGCTCGGAAATTACCCTCGTGAACTGTGCTCACCGCCGCAATATGCTCAAGCAGAAGATCTACGGCGCAGTCGCTGCAATAGTCCCTGCAGCATCCGTTCTTTTTGCCGAGGATGTTGAAACGCTGCTGCTTCTTATCCCTGTCGGTCTGTTCCTCATGTTCACAAAGCGCAGCATTCTTACCTTTGAACAGGAATAATTTACCGCTATAAAAACGATTGACAATATTTTTCTTATCTGCTAAAATTATATCATAAAATGTACCGTATTGAAAGACTGTATTTATATTTTTAGGAAAATGATATGAAAAAAAGCTTGTCAAAGAAATATCTTGTGCAATATATAATTATCGCAGTCATCCTTGCCGCCTGTGCCCTGCTCTGTGCAATTTCACGCAGCTCGGCGGCGTTTTCGGATTTCTACCGTGATAATGTTTTCCTTAAACTCCAAGCCGTTTTCGGGAGGATAAGCGGCGTACTGCCGTTCTCGCTCGGCGAAGCTATGATCGCTCTGGCGGTTTTCGGAGGAATTACGCTTATCATAACCTACATAATCCTTATGATACGGAAAAAGAACAGCAGAAAAAAGATATCCGCCGTCTGCTCGCTGATCGTTCTGTGGATAGTTTCATTCGTGATGCTTACCGAAACGCTGAACTGCTTTATAATGTACCGCTGCAGCAGCTTTGCCTCGGTGCACGGCATCGGTGAAGAAAAATTCACCGCCGAACAGCTTTATTCGCTTGCAATGGTCATGACCGAAAAATGCAACGAAGCCGAAAAGCTTATCGAACGTGACGCTGACGGGAATATGCTTATCACCTGCGATGTTTATTCCGAAGCAAAGGCTGCGATGCAGAACATCTCGTCCGATTATCCGACCCTTTCGGGATATTATCCCGACCCGAAAGACATTTTATGCTCGGGGATAATGACCCGATTCGATCTGCTCGGGATATATTTTCCGTTCAGCCTTGAAGCAAACTACAATAGATATATGTATAATTCCGAGCTGCCCGACACGATCTGCCACGAATTTGCGCATCTCAAAGGCTGGATAAAGGAGGACGAAGCAAATTTCATCGCTTATCTCGCCTGCATAGAAAGCGACTCGCCCGAGCTTGTTTATTCGGGGTATATGTCGGCACTGTCCTATCTACGCTCAAAGGTCTACCGTGAAAGCTCTATTTCCAACGAGGACAAGGCTGTGCTTTTCTCCGCAGCAAGCGATAACGTTTGTTACGACCTCTATGAAAAGGGCAGGATCTTCCGTGAAGCAAAGGAAACAAAGCTCGGTACGGCGATGGCAGCGGTTTCGGACAAGGCTATGGAAACCAGCCTGCGGCTCAACGGGGTTTCGGACGGAGTTAAGTCCTACGGCAGATTCGTTGACCTGCTGCTCAACTATTATTACGGCGATTCTGCCGAATAGATAAAAATACAAGATCACTCCCCGATCATTTTTATGTCAAGGGAGTGATCTTTTTTATTATAGCCACATAATAAATGCCGTCTTGTCGGTGCTGTTGTAGCCTGCCCGACGGTAAAAATCAAGAGTTGACTGTGATCTTGAACCTGTCAGGAGCATCATTTTGTAGCAGCCTGCATCCTCCGCAAGCTTTTTTGCATAGTCAAGGCACTCCGTCGCAAAACCTTTCCCCCGATAGTCGGCGTGAGTCACAACATTTTCCACAAAGGCATACGGACGGACTCCCCTTGTAAGATTCGGTATGATAACGCAGACGCAGGAGGAAACGAGCTTTCCTTCCGCTTCTTTAACTATAATATGATGATTTTCATCCTTCATAATGGAATCCCATGCTTTTGAAAGCTGCTCCGAAGGCTCGGGGATCGAATCCTCGTGCAGATGCAAGTACAATCCAAGCAGCTCGTTAAGCTCGGTTTCTTTTATTTCCCGTACCATAAAAACCTCCCTCTGAACGGATCGGGATTCATTCTCCCGAATATCTTTCCAGACTATATTGACGGGCGGTCATATCAAAGGTTTCGATGTAGGGAACACCGTCTTTATAAACCCAGCGCTCTATGTACATCGGTCTGACCGCAAAAAGCCGTTCATCCTTCAATGACGAATAAGCGTCGAACGAGCCTTTGAAGCACTCCCGAAACAAACTGCTGAAAGCAGGATTTTCTAACGGATGACCGATCTCCTCACATACACCCTCTATCTGGATGTTATCAATACAAAGTGCGACATTATTGTTTGCTGTGAGCTGCCGATACTTTTTCAGCTTTATATCGGTTTGAAAATAAAATTTCTCGTCGAATTGAATAACACTCATCATCCTTGAGGAAACTCTATCGTTTAAAGCAGTTGAAAGCACCATTTTTCTGCCTTTTCCAAATTCCGAAAAGAACAGCTGCAGTTTCTCCGAAAAAATATCCATACACACCAACCCTAAATTTAATATAATGCGTAATTCGTAATGCGTAATGCGTAATTAATGATAATATTTCCCAAAAGCATAATACACCGTTTACACCGCAATAATTACGCATTACGAATTGAAATAAGTTCCGATTTGCAGATCAAATTATCTCTCCGATAACCGGTAATTTTTTTAACGCTGAATCAACTCTCTTTTCTTCCAACTTATAAAGCCATACATATCATTGAAGAAGAAAATCACAAAGTTTACAACTACGGTAATATAGATCGGGTCTTCTATTGACGCCAAACCCCAAAGAATTATGAGTACAATATCATTTGATGCGTACCCAAGGGCATAGTACGAGCTTCGCAGCATAGTAAGCGAAGCGGCAAGAAAACTGGTTGCAATGGAGATCGTACTTAACACAATATTCGGTGTATCAAGCGCACGCAAAACATAATAGAATACAACTGTCACAACTGTGCCGAAGAATATGATCCCTGCGATGTGCTTTTTTGTGATTTTTTGTATCGCAACCTCATTTCCGTTTTCCGACGGATTTTTTATCCAAGTTACCGTTGACCAGACCGCCATAGGCAGGGTCATTCCAAGATAAGTGACCATCTCTCCCCAGTACCTAAACCGATAAGAAATGATACCGTAAAGAACGCTGAACACGATCATCAATATCTGCGCCCAGACGTTGCCCTTTGCCGCAAAGATAAGCGATGTAACGCCTATCCATGCAGTTATCAGTGTAAGCAAACTGATATCTCCCGATAGTATACTTGAAATTGTTATTATCAATATAGAGGATATCCAAAGCAGCCATTCCTTTTTTGTTAAATTTTTAAAAGGGTTTATCATTTTTTCACTCCTTGAATTTTTAAGACTTTACCTAATAAATTCAAGGATCATTGCAGGGTCTAATATCGGTATTGACCGATTATTCAAAATCATTTCAGCTCTCCTTATAAATTCTGATTTGCAGATCAAATTATCTCTCCGATAAATGGAAATTTGTCATTGTAAAACTTTTTTTAAATCAGACACATATAACTCTTGCTGTTTCTTCAAAAATGTTTTCACAAAGGGTTTCATGAACAGCTTTTTAACAGTTACATCTTCCGTGAAATCAATTTCAGTCTGACCGTTCTTTTCGGCAAATATTCCTATCCAATGCCCTTTCATATTACTGTTTTCCATATCAAATTCCCAACGCTTATATGGTTCAAAAACTGTAATTGTAAATGTAGTCGCAAACCCGTCTTTCGTGTATTCTATAAATTGCTTCTCGTTTATAATTTCAATTTTGCTTAAGTCACTGCGCCATTGATAATTTTCCAGTGAAGTAACTTTATCCCATACTGTTTTTATATCGCTTTGAAATAAGGCTGTTAATCTTGAAACTGCCATAATATTGATCCTCCAAATTACGTTTATAAATTAAAATATCTCTCCGACAAATGTGAAGTTGCGGATGAGATAAAGCAGAAGTTAATCTATCCAACAGCTTATAATATTCCAATCTTTATCCCACCACACTTCAATAAAATGTCCAAACATAAATCTGTCATTTGAAAGGCAAGTGCCAATAGAATTATCCTTTATACTAATCCTCATTTGTTCGGTAGATAAAGTTGGCAGATAGAATTGCACCAATCAAGGAAAGCGACCGCAGGCGTGCTGTCGCACGGCAAGGGAGCTTGACGACGAGTGGTGTAATTATAGCTGCCCAATTTATCTACCGGTTAAATGAGGATTAGTATTAAATCTAACACAAATGAATCAAAGTATAAATTTGAAGACATTTCATTCGGTGATTTTACAATATTTCTGTTTACCCCGTAAAAATTATAAAACTCGTTGTCAAAAGCACTTTCAATCAAATCATCTGCATTACATACAGCATACTCTAGCTTTTCATAAAATAATTTGATAAGCTGACTATCCGATTCTTCTTTTTCGTCACCAACAATATCATACGATTCAGGGTCATCATATGGACTGCAAAATCTTTTGCTTTCACCAATTATTTTTGCTATCAAATCTTCGTTTAAAAGCATATATCCTCCCTAATTCCGATTTGCAGATCAAATTATCTCCCCGATAAATTGAAAGTTGATGATCTGTTTGTAAAATTGTACACAATTATAAATTAATAATTGTGTTTCTTGATGTGTCCCAATAAACCAATTCTATTCTGCCTTTCGTTTTTGTAATTTCTTGTCTAAACTCATCCGGTAATTCATTTAAGTCCATTCTATAGTCGTAATCTTTGCCAATAGCTTTTTGAGATAAACTTGATGATATCCACCTTACTCCGCTATATATGATTATTAAACATTTCATATTATTCAAAA
Source organism: Oscillospiraceae bacterium (assembly GCA_051881815.1). Lineage (GTDB taxonomy): Bacteria > Bacillota > Clostridia > Oscillospirales > Ruminococcaceae > UMGS363. The sequence goes on from JBJEQP010000083.1 coordinate 159,566, forward strand.
TGTTTTTAAGATCGTCCAGCATTGCATCATAGTCCCACTTTTCTGACATATAATGGCTATGCCACCCGTAATATGAAAGAGTAAACTCTCCCATATCTTCTAAATCAATGTAAATTGGATACTCACTTGTTGAATTAATAACTGTAATGCATAAATCTCCTTCTTCCAAATAGTTATAATCTTCATCTAAAGGATTATCGTGGATCTCATATTTAACACCGTAGTTTATTAGCAACCCACAAATCTCGTCTTTCTTATCAATTGGATTAATCTCTGTATATTCAACTTGTTTACCCATATTTACCTCCACAAATCCCGGTTTTACCAAATCAACTCTTTCTCAAAGTAAAAATCATAAAAAACTATCAGCCGTGCAATAATTACGCATTACGCATTAAATCATCCTCCGAGCCTTTCACGTTCCTGTGCAAGCTCGGCAGAAAGCTTCTTTATGCTCCAGCTTCGATTCATTGGAGTGAGAATGGCTTTCAGCGGAATAGACAGATGCGCCTTTTTTATTTCGGAAAGCACAGAGTTTATCTTACTGTCCGAAAGACCTGCGAGTACAAGACATCCGAATTTGGATTCACAGCTTTTTTCGCTTTTTGCAAAACCGTTCAGACCTGCGAAATATCCGATCGGAGTATCGGCAGAGTCATCCTCGGCAATGACAAGCTTTATTCGGAGCTTGTCGGCTATCTGCGCAAGCGCGGCAAGGTTTTCCTGCTGTTTGTATGCGATCAGGCGCTCATTGGCGCTGCTCATAATTCTTGCTTTCATATTATCTGTTCTGCAGCTGTTGATGCTTGCAGTTCTCCTTTCTATCCTGCTCAATAATTGAACTATAACATATTTTCATAAAAAGGTCAAGAAAAAATGCCGACAGGCGAACCTGTCGGCAAAAAATTTGTATCTTATTCTGTGAATCTGTTCTGGAATTTTGAAATTATAAGACCTACGCATACGACTACGCCGACAAGTATAACGCAGACGAGAACAATAAGAAGAATTCTCGGTCCCTTTGTTACAGAAACGGTGACGCCTGTAGGCTCCTTCTGGTCACCTATGTTTTCAATAGCTGTTCCGGTCGGTGTTATAACGGTGAGGTCGTCAATATATGCAACTGCGCCGTCGTAAGCTTCAAATACAGGGATAGAAAATCCAAAGCTTGTATTGTCCGCATTCGAGGGGAGTGTGATAGAAACATCGACCCATTCTCCGGCATTTTCGCCTGTGACCTCCGAGGAGAGCCAGATTATTCCGTCGGAGAAAACACTGAACGACGGAGCAAGCTTTGCTGCATCCTTATCAAAAAGAACCTTCATTGATATTGTGCAGCCTGCAAAATTGTCAAGTCCAAGCGAAGAAGCGTTAAAGTAAAGTCCGCCGAAACGATTATCTTCCGGAACGGAAACGTCGACCTTCTGTGAAAGCTTGAGCGAACCGTTGCCATCGAACTTTGTCTGTTCATCTATTGAAGCTTTGAAACCTGTTTCTTCGACCGAACCGTAGCTCTGGAGCATTGAAACAGATTTGTCGGTATCAAAACAGAATGTTGCATCATTAGCGGCAAATGCCGAAAAAGCGACTGCGGAGAGCGCCATAACGGAAGCTGCGGCGGCAGCAATGATCTTTGTGAATTTCATGTCAAAACCCGTCCTTTTTTCATTTGGCTGATAAGCTTTCCGGGAAAACAACTGTATCAGCGTCTATTTATATCATACATATATATTTTATTATAATATGCAAAATTTGTCAATATGTTTTTTACGCATATTGACAAATTTTTTTAAGCATATTGATAAATTTTTTGATTTGTGTTATGTTTGATTATTCTTCGGCTGTTCCGCCCATTGAAAGGATAACTTCGCTGACAAGGTTGCCGGGGAGCTGCTCATAGCGGAGGAATTCGAGCGAGAAGCTGCCCTTTCCTCGTGTGATCTGACGGAGCTGCATTGTAAAGCTCTGCATTTCACGGAGAGGAACTTCCGCTTCGATCTCTGTCATGCCGTTCTTGACAGGCGTCATACCGATAACTCTGCCGCGGCGCTTGTTGAGATCGCCCATGATATCGCCGGTGTTTTCATCGGCAGCGGTCACATAAAGCTTTCCGATAGGTTCAAGTATGGTTGGGTCAGCCTGCTTCAAGCCTTCCTTGTATGCGAGCGAAGCAGCGGTCTTGAACGACATTTCCGAACTGTCAACGGGATGATAGGATCCGTCAACAAGGATAGCTTTAAGTCCCATTACAGGGCAGCCTGCGAGAACGCCCTTCTTTACGCAGTCCTGGAGTCCCTTTTCAACTGCGGGGAAGAAGTTCTTCGGAACTGCACCGCCAACGACCTTTTCTTCAAATACAAGTCCGTCCGAGATGCAGGGTTCAAATTCGATCCAGACATGACCGTACTGACCGTGGCCGCCTGTCTGCTTCTTGTATTTGCCTTCAGCCTTGACCTTCTTGCGGATAGTTTCGCGGTATGCGATCTTGGGTTCGGCAAGTACGACTTCCGCACCGAATTTATTCTTGAGCTTTGCAACAGCGTTTTCAAGGTGCTGTTCGCCAAGTCCCTTGAGTATCTGTTCCTTTGTGAACGGGTCAAGTCCGAAGCTTAAAGTCTTATCCTCCTCGATAAGTCTTGCAATGCCCGAGCTTACCTTTGCTTCATCGCCCTGTGTCTTCGCACGTACAGCCATACCGTAGCAGGGCTTCGGGAAATCGGGCGAAGCGACATTTACAACTCTGGACGAAGCGCAGATCGTATCGCCTGTATTTGCGCCGATCTTTACCGCAACGGCAATATCGCCTGCCAAAGCCTCGGTGATCTCGGTCTGCTTCTTGCCGGCGAAGGTGTAAAGCTTGCCGAGCTTTTCCGGAGCAGCTGTCGAGCTGTTGACATAGTCGGTGTTTGCTGTGATCTTTCCGCCGAGGATCTTGAGGAAGGACATCTTTCCTACGAACGGGTCGGCAACAGTCTTGAATACATAAGCAGCAGTCGGTTCGCTGTCGCTGTACTTGATCTCAACGATGTTTCCTGCAGCTGTTTCGGAAAGAACAGGCTTGTTGTCCGCAGGTGACGGTAGAAGGAGGGAAATTTCCTTTAAGATCATATCAACGCCTGCGGTCGTGGTGGACGAGCAGCATACAACAGGAGTGATGATGCCCTCGTTCATGCCCTTGTGGATACCGTGAACAAGCTCCTTCTGTGTGAAGGCTTCACCCTCAAAGAATTTCTCCATAAGGGAGTCGTCAGTTTCGGCAACAGCCTCGGAGAATGCTGCAACAAGACCGTCCATACGGTATTCGAGTTTTTCGCAGACTTCGGCAGTCGGCATTTCTGTTTCTACTGCGTTTCCGTTGCTGTCGTATGTATAAGCCTTCATCTCAATGAGGTTTACGAACGAAACTACCTGATGATCCTTGATTATCGGGAAAACAACAGGGCAGACGGTGGGACCGAACTTTGTTTTAAGCTCGGTGAGAACGTTGAAATAGTTTGCGTCGGGGTCATCGACCTTTGTAATGACAAACATTTTCGGCTTTCCGAGCTCTCCTGCGAGGTCGTAAGCCTTTTCGGTGCCGACCTTGACGCCGGACTTTGCGGAAACGGTTATCATTACCGTATCAGCGGCGGAAACTGCCTCGTACATTCCTCCTGCAAAGTCAAAAAGACCCGGTGTATCGAGAAGGTTTACCTTAATGTCGTTATATTCAAAAGAAGCAAGCGACGATGCAAGCGTTGCAGCCGGCGACTCGGCTCTCTGGGATGTACCCGATTTGAGAAGGAGCGCTTCGGAAAGAGAAGTTTTTCCTGAACCTGAATGGCCTGCAAGGGCGATGTTTCTGATGTTTTCTGCGGAATACTGTTTCATAGCGGGATCTCTCCAATCTTGAATATATATTTTGTCAAAAATAAACAAAATAATTCTGTTTTATGTTTCCTATTATATACCTTTTTATTAACAGAATCAATCCTTTTGCATCAACTTTTACAGTTATTTTAAAACATTGTATAAAATATTGTGCATAATGACAACAGAAAAAGCTTTTTTATAAAAAACGCAGTCGGATATTGACGAAAAAAGATTAGTGTGGTACAATTAAAATCAATGATCCGAACGAAAAAACTTGCGGAGGTAAATTCTGATGAAACTGCTTGAGGATAGGATAATTAAGGACGGCATCGTAAAGGATGGCGGAGTTCTGAAGGTGGACAGCTTTCTCAACCACAAGATGGATATCGACCTTTTTAATGAGATGGGCAAGGAATTCAGACGTCTTTTTGACAAGGAAAGCTCACGCATCAACAAGATACTTACTATCGAAGCTTCGGGCATCGGCATTGCCTGCATTGCGGCGCAGCATTTCGGAGTTCCCGTTGTTTTTGCAAAGAAGGCGCAGAGCATCAACATCGACGGTGAGGTTTACAGCACGAAGATAAAGTCTTTCACTCACGGAAAGGTATATGACGTTATCGTTTCAAAGAAGTACATATCTAACGAGGATCATATCCTTATCATTGACGATTTTCTTGCAAACGGCTGTGCACTCGAGGGACTTATCGACCTTGTACAGAGCGCAGGTGCGACAGTTGAAGGCATCGGTATATGCGTGGAAAAGGGCTTCCAGCCGGGCGGAGAAGCTATCCGCAATCGCGGCATACATCTTGAATCGCTTGCTATCGTTGACGAGATGGACGCTTCAACCGGAAGCATCACTTTCCGCAAGCAGTAAGAAAATACACAAACAAAACAGCGCCCGAGGATTCAAAAGTCTTCGGGCGCTTGATGTTTATTTAAAATGGTCTTTCATCGGGGTTTTCGTGGACACCGCATTCGCCGTACATTTCGGAGAGTGCGACCATATCGGCAGGTTCGATCTCAAAACCGAAAATATCGAGATTCTTCTTTATGTGTTCGGGGGAAACCGACCTTGCGATCGGAACAAAGCCGTTCTGCAGGCACCAGCGTATGCAGAGCTGCGGTATGCTCACGCCGTATTTTCCTGCCATTTCCGACAGCCGTTCGGACGAAAGAGCCTTGCCTGTTCCGAGAACGCTGTAGCCTTCGATAAGGATGCCCTTGTTGGTGCAGGCGGAGATCGTTTCTTCATCGACATCGCCGGGGCAAACTCTTATCTGATCGACCGACGGAGAGATCTCTGCCGTTTCAAAAAGTGCGTCAAGATGACGTTCACAGAAGTTGCTCACGCCGATAGCACGAACCTTTCCGTCACGGTAAAGCGTTTCCATAGCCCTCCAGAGTTCGGCGTTGCGTTCTTTCCAGCAGGCACGGAATTTCAGCGGATTCGGCCAATGTATGAGCAAAAGGTCAAGATAGTCCGTTCCGAGGAGGGAAAGTGACTGCTCGCAGGCTGCAATAGCTTCGTCATAGGTGCGGATATTGTTCCAGAGCTTCGTTGTGAGAAAAAGCTCGTCACGGGCAATGCCGCTCCGCTTAATTCCCGAGCCGACAAATTCCTCATTCCCGTAAGCGGCGGCAGTGTCAATGTGTGTATATCCTGCACGGATCGCTTCGGCAACGGCAAGCTCGGCGGCTGAACCTTCGATCTGCCATGTTCCGAAACCAACGCATGGGATCATTGAGCCGTTCAGAAGCTCGATCCTGTCAGCAGAGTTTTTTACGTTAGCTGTCAGCATAAAATGTCCTCCCTAATTTCCAGCGGATCCAAATCATTTTTATATCTATTGTCATTATATCACAAAAACAAATGATGTAAATGAACTTTTTGTGTATTTTAATTAAAAACGGGTTTTTGACAATTTTTTTGAAAAAGCACTTGACAAATTCTCTCGTATTTGATATAATAACATAGTCGGCACGGAGAAGTCGCCTAGCCCGGTTTATGGCGCACGACTGGAACTCGTGTATGGGTTAATAGCTCATCGAGGGTTCGAATCCCTCCTTCTCCGCCACAAAGCCTTGTAAACATTGCGTTTGCAAGGCTTTTTTGCTTTTTCGGAAAAGTTGGATTTTTGTACACTTTTTGATCGGGGATCAGTATAAAATAATTTGATTCGGTTGATTTCTGAATTTTTTTATGATATACTTTAAAAAATAAATCAAAATTTTCAATATTAAGGATAAAGCTATGGAAGAATTGTTTGTATATGCTTTGTTATATGTAATAGGGTATAAAAAAGCCGCTGAATATCAATATTCATTGGATAAACTCTTTCTCGACGAACCTTTAAACAAAGAACTCCTTGATTTAGAAGAAATGAAATACAAAGATGCAATGCTTCACTTGTTTCAGTTAATGCGTACTAAACCTATAAACCATGATGAATTTGGGAGATATTTAATGCGTATTCTAAAACCAATTTATCGGGAAAGTGATATTAATGATTTCGGCAAAAAAATGTGTGAATTGTGGAAGCTTCTTCCCTCTTCCATAGATAATGAAGAACCATTCCATATATTTTGTTACGCTGATGATTGTTTGTCTTATGGAGATGAGCAGCAATGCAGAGAATTGTATGAGATAGCTTTGAATTACTATGATAAATAGAATCACAAGCAAATCGCCAAACTCCAATTTGGCAGGCTGATCCTGTGGTCTGCATGAATTCTTTCCGGACAAAAAATCGTACCGAGGATAACATAATGGAAAACAAGAGAATGTTATACTGTTTCGAGATAATTTCGGCTGTATTATTGATTATTTTAATTGTTGTAGGAAGCTTTTATGATAATCAAATAGCAGAGGCATTGTACTCACCGCAAAATTTGGCTGCGCTTATATTCACCATTGCCGGTGTGTACCTATTTTTCGGGGCGTTTGTATTTTTTATCGGTGTGCTGTGCAGTCAGCTGCTATTCTCAAAATTGAGCAGAAGGAAGAAAATCCTCTGCTGCATTATTTGCGGATATCTTGGCTTATCCACGGGAACTATCTGCTCGGCAGCCATGCTTAATTATGAGGGCTTGGGAATGATGTTTCCTGATACCGAATTTTCATTTGGTATAATACTTTTGGTGAATATTCTCGCCGTTTATCCGCTGTTCTTCGCCGGTATGGCGGTCAACCAAAAAAGATATGACCCTGTCGTCATAAAACGGATAATTTCTCTGCTGATCCTTCTTACAGTCGCATTCATTATCCCACAGCTTATCAAACATTGCGTTCAACGCCCAAGATATCGTATGACACTGCAGGGATATAGCGATATTGGATTTATTCCATGGTATATTCCATTTCAGAACGCAGATATTCTAATGAAGAAATACGGCATTGACAGCAATTCTTTCGGCTCCTTCCCCAGCGGTCATGCATTGTCAGCTATGCTAAACGTTATCATTTTTCCTGCATTATCGTGGGTGATCCCAAAGCTGAAGGGAAAAGAAAATCTGCTCGGACTTATCGGGAGCTTATCCTGTATTTTCATAATGATATCCCGTATGATGCTCGGCGCTCATTACCTGAGCGATGTTTCTTTCGGAGCGCTGATAGGTATTGTTTTGTCTTTTGTCTTTTTGAAAATTCGGGAGCGAATAAGCGAAAAATCGGAAGCTGACTGAATTTGCACCAATGAGAACGCAATCCCCGACAAATTCCAATTTATCGGGGAAATAAAATGATTGTAAAATTGGAATTTGCGGAGGTATTTATATGGGTATATTTTCCAAGAAGGTGAATGGTAACAATAGGGAGTTTATAGATATAGAGGTTGAAAAATTAATTGATTGGAACGAGCCAAACGGAGAAGGCTGTATAGTATCCGACAGAATCACCAAAGATGGATTTAAGGTTGGATATATGTATAGAGAACAGCCTGACGATGACAGACCGGACAGTGGCTGGAGATTTATGGCAGGAAATGAAGATGATGAATATATGAATGATTCAAACAATCATCATGTGTTTGCCATCAATACAATTTGCAATTATGATAGAGATATTATTCCCTACTTGAGGTCTGAAATAGGCAGCGCATATATTAGAACAGATAATACTAAATTTGAAGTCGATGATGGGTCAAAGCCTATATTCATAGCTATGCAAAACAGATAAATCCCCATTTGTCGGAAAGAAAAATGATTGTAAAATCGGAATTTATTTCAAAGCAAATATAATACTAATCTTCAATCAACCGTAAGACTAAATCCTCGGCTATAATAATTCCACTCTGCGTCAAACTCCTATGCAAATTAATTGCATTGCAGGGCATCAAGCCTTGCTGCGGTCGCTCTCCAAGGTAAACAAGTTTACCTAATTGGAATTATTCTATCTGTCGGCTTTGTCTATAGAACGATTAAAGATTAGTATAAAAAAAGCTATGCAGAGAGCATCCGCATAGCTTTTATAATAATTACTGATCCAGTCTGAAATGAACGGGAATGCCGTTTCTGTATTCGGGATGAACTTCACCCTGGATAAGCGGCAGGAAGTAGTTGAGAGCGTCTGTTGTGACGTTGTTTCCTTCCTTTGATATCCACTCGGTCGGGAATTTTTTCTCCATATTTGCGATGTCCTTTATGTCGGATGAAAGTATCTCAACTCTGTACGGGTTGTTGCTTATTCTGCGGAAGACCATCATTTTTCCGCTTTCGCCGTTCATTGCAGCTTCAACTGCTGCGCTGCCTATCTGCGCCGCTTCGTTGATATCGGTGAGCGATGCGATATGAGAGCTGCATCTCTGCATAACGTTAAGCTCGATAGAACGAACCTTGCAGCCGATATTTGCCGCTGTAACATTTTCAAGATATTTGCCTACGCCCGAAAGGAACTTGTGACCGAACGCATCGGTAAGCTCGGACGAGAAGCCCGTCTGTCTGTTTTCGCAGCTTATACCCTCGGAAGCCGCAACTATAACGGCCTTGTAGCGTGTCTGCGCTTCCTTTATATCGGCAAGGAACTTATCGGTCGAAAACGGCGCTTCGGGAAGATAGATAAGGTGCGGCGCAGGTTCGCCGTTGGCACGGAGCACACAGGAAGAAGCTGTGAGCCAGCCTGCATCTCTGCCCATGATCTCTACGATAGTGACCGACGGGATAGAGTAAACACGGCTGTCACGGATGATCTCCTGGAGAGTTGCAGCAACATATTTTGCCGCAGAGCCAAAGCCGGGAGTATGGTCGGTGTTCATAACGTCATTGTCGATCGTCTTCGGAACGCCGATGACCTTTATATCAATTCCTGTTTCCTTAAAATATGCGTCAAGCTTCATAACGGTGTCCATCGAGTCGTTTCCGCCGATGTAAAAAAATGCTTTTATGTCATGCTCTCTGAAATTAGCGGCGATCTTTTCATAGTCGGAGCTGTCCTCATTGTAGTCCTTGAGCTTATAGCGGCAGGAACCGAGGATAGTTGACGGCGTCTTTTTAAGAAGGTCAATATCATATTCCGAGGTTAGTATCTTTGTAAGGTCGATAAAATTGCCTTTTATAGCTCCCTCAATGCCGTTTATCGAGCCATAGATCCCGTCAATATCACGGCAGGACGATGCACCCGAAAAAACGCCCGAAAGAGATGAATTTATAGCGGCGGTCGGTCCGCCCGACTGTGCAACTGCTATGTTAAACATAGAATTAACCTCCACTTTATTCAGAAAATTGATTTTATTATTTATAATAATTATATCATACCGTGTTTTTCGTTTCCATATCCAAAAACGACAGTATTTTCGTCACTTTTCGGCGAATTTTTTCTTCATTTGTGCAGTAATGGTTTTCAGAAAACGTATTCATAGATCTTTTAAAGAATATGTATTTTATGTATTGATTTTTATGAATAAATCGGTTAGAATATATACTGGGATAAGTTTTGATTTTATCTTAAAACTTGATACTTATACGAGAGGAGGCACACGCTTTCCAAAACAAGCGTGGTCAAATTATGAGAAAAACAAAGATTGTCTGTACAATAGGTCCTGCAACGGACGATGACAAAATTCTCCGTGAAATGATGCTTTCGGGCATGGACGTTGCACGTTTCAACTTTTCACACGGAGATTATGAGATACACAAGCGCCGCTTTGAACAGGTCACACGCCTTCGCAATGAGCTCGGTCTGCCTATCGCAACGATGCTTGATACAAAGGGTCCCGAAATAAGACTCGGTAAGTTCGTTGACGACAAGCCTGTCAACATCGCCGACGGCGATACGATCACTCTTACGACAATTGAATGTGAATGTACAGCCGAAAAAGCATACATCAACTTCAAAAATCTGCCGAAGGATGTCAGCATCGGCACATCAATACTTGTCAATGACGGTGCAGTTGAGCTCAAAGCCGAAAAGATCACCGAAACCGATATCGTCTGCACAGTCATTCACGGCGGAACACTTTCCAACAACAAGGGTATAAACGTCCCCGGAGTTGAGCTTTCAATGCCGTATCTTTCCGAGCGTGATATGAACGACCTTGAATTCGGCGCAAAGATGGGCTTTGACTTTATCGCAGCTTCGTTTGTGCGTTCCTCCGCCGATATAAATTATCTTAAAAAATTCACCAAGAGCCTCGGCTGGACAACTCCGAGAATAATCTCCAAGATCGAAAACATGGACGGCGTAAACAACATTGACGAGATCATCGACGTTTCCGACGGCATTATGGTCGCAAGAGGCGACATGGGCGTTGAGATCCCGTTTGAGCAGATACCTGCTATCCAGAAGGAGATCATCGAAAAGGGATATATGAGCGGCAAGCAGGTCATCACCGCAACACAGATGCTCGAATCAATGATAACCAACCTCCGCCCGACAAGAGCAGAGATCACCGATGTTGCAAATGCTATCTATGACGGCACCTCCGCAATAATGCTTTCCGGAGAAACAGCCGCAGGCAAGCACCCCGTTGAAGCAGTAAAAACAATGGCTCTCATTGCCGAAACTACCGAAAAGGACATCAACTATATTGCCCGTCTTTCAAAACGTCCTATACAGAAGGGCATCGACAGCACGAACGCTATCGCTCACGCAGCCGTTACGACCGCTCACGACCTCGGTGCAAAGGCTGTCATCACGGTCACTAAATCGGGTTCGACCGCAAAAAACATCTCAAAGTACCGTCCGATCTGCATGATAATCGGCTGTACTCCCGATGAAACAGTTCTCCGCCAGATGAGTTTGAGCTGGGGCGTTGTTCCTGTAAAGATGGACGAAAAGAACAGCACCGACGAGCTTTTCTGCGCCGCTATCGAAGCTGCAAAGGAACACAGACTTGTTAAAGAAAACGATGTTGTCGTTATCACCGCAGGGATCCCTCTCGGCGTTGCAGGCAAAACCAATATGCTCAAAATAGATACAATAAAATAAGGGGTTCTCTAAAAACCGGGACTCGAGCAAATTTTCGTATTTGACTTATATCAGCTACAAGGCATCAAACCGCAGTAATACTTGATGTATTACAAGGTTTGATAACGCAGCAGATGATATAAGTCATAGAAAATTTGCCGAGAAGGAGGTTTTTAGAGGTTCCCATAATAACGAAAATGGACCCGGCATTTTTACCGAGTCCATATTTTTGTATCAATAAGGCATTGCCGAGATCTCACCGTCCTGACCGATAGAGATCATGCTGTGCGCATATTCCATATCAGCCTTGAAAACATTATCGTTGATAGTGATCTTTGTGCCGGGATAAACATAGCCCTTGCAGCGCACCCAGAGCTGCTGCTTGGTGCTTAAATAAACGTTTATCTCTTCGATACGCTTTGTACTCGACTTGATCTCAACATTCAGCAGAACACGCTGTCTTACCGCAGTTGCAAGCATTTCTTCCTTGTCTTCGGGCAGCTTGTGAAGTTCCTTTTTCTTTTCATTGAGGAAGTTTACTATCATTGTAAGGTCTTCTATCTTCTTCTGTGCAGCGGCGATCTTCATTTCAAGCTGAACCTTTTCGTCGGCAAGAATAGCATTGTCGCCGAGGGTAATATCAGTCGGAGTATAATTCTTTGAACCGATATTAGAAGCTTCGAGCGAATTGAGGATAGTATATTTTCCGCCGATGATGCTTCCGTTGCTCGCCTTAGTTATAAGCTCGCCTGCGCAGTAGATATCGCATATAACGTAGTTCTGTGCGGAGATGTTTCCGTCGCAGTTGATGGTGCTTCGCTCGCAGAAGAGAGCACTTACATTGCCGTGGCAGGTTATCTTTGCAAAAACGCAGCCCTGCTTGATCGTGATATCTCCGCCTGCTTCAAGAGTTGCACCGTTGACTTCGCCCGAAACGGAGATGTTCGTGGTTGAAGAAACCTTGAAGCCTTCGCAGACATTTCCCTTTATAATAACATCGCCGATGAAGCTGATATTTCCGACCGATGCGTCAACATCTCCGTTGATAATAACGGTAGTATCGACAGAAAATGTGTTGTTTTTGAAAACGAGCTGACCGTCAACAGCGGCAACAACGTGCAGACCGTCCTCGGTTATCTTTGTGTTGGTACCAACCGTGAACTGTGCCTTTTTGCCGGGATACTGATTGATCTTTCCGCCTCGGACGTCAACGCCGGGTTCACCCTCGGTCGGGAGAGTGATATCAGCGATAACATCGCCCGTGCGGATAACTCTTATAAGTCCGAGATCCCTGTAGTCAACGAAGCCTTTTTCGTTCTCGGTAGGTGCAGCTTCGACCTTTTTATCGAATTTATATGTTATCGAACCGCTCTTGCCGTCGATGGGCAGCTGTGCAACAGCAATGCAAAGCTTCTGTGAGTATTTCTCCTCTTCTGCGATCATCTGAATGACATCCTCACGCAGACCGAAAACAACATTGCTCGCCTTCAATGCGGCTTTTATGCCGTCAACTGTCACGCCTTTTCCCGTGCCTGACGGAGGGGTTATGAAAATAAACGCTTCTTTGTTTCCGGGCGAAACCGAAACATCATATTTGCAGTCAACATTCGCAATAATATCTGCCATCTTTATCTCCTTTCTCGGTTCATCCGATGCTCACAGTAAATGCAAACGAATATTTTTCGCTCGGCATAAGCTTTTTCGCATCGGGCATCTCTGTAAGTTCGGTCACACCGCTTACATAAACGGGAACGCTCGACCAGGGTTCAAGACAGACGAAATCTGCCGCTTCGGTCTTTTCCCTATCCTCAAACCAGGACGACCATACAGCTATACAGCCGCTGTTATCGTATGAAAGTCTGATCCTGTAATCATGAGTTTTGCTTGCAAGAGCGACCCACGAGGAGTTAGGCTTATCCTTCATAAAAACATCATTTTTGAAAAGATCGTGTTCAAGCGGGACCTTGTTTGCGCCGTTAAGGATAACGTCGTTCTCGTTTCGGGCAATGTTCTCGTTCTTTTCAAATTCAACATAATAGTCTGTAAAGCTTTCATCATCGCTTACAGGACAGCGGAATGCAGGATGTCCGCCGAGGAAGAAATACATCGGCTTGTCATCCTTGTTTTCGGCTGTATATGTAACCTTGAGCGTGTTTCCGTCAAGGGAATAGCTTGCATAAAGTCCGAATTTATACGGATATATCTTTAGGGTTTCCTCACTGTATCCGAGGAAGAATTCCGCAGAGCCTTCCTTTGCATATAAAAGCTCAAATTCGCAGTCGCGCGCAAAGCCGTGGTTGGAAAGAGCATATTCTTTTCCCCCGACGGTGTATTTTTTGGAAGCGGTATTGCATATAAACGGGAAAAGAACGGGAGCGTGACGCTTCCACACCTTTTCATCGGCCTGCCAGAGATATTCCGTGTCGTTGCGATCCTTTACGGAATGAAGCTCTGCACCGAATGTATCTATCGTTACCTTTAAAATATCGGAGGATATAGTTGTAAGCATAAAATTTTCTCCTTTTATTCAAAATCTGCGTTGTCATGCTTGACTTCTTCGGCGGCATAATCGACAAAGCTTATGTTCATATCAACATATCCGTTGATACCATCGACCCTGCCGTCGCTTGCATATTGCCACATCTGAAGCTCATACGGATAGCTCGGAGGGTTATGACCGTCCTTGTACTCGACATACCAGAAATCGTAAGCACTGAGCGTTTGCATATCATATTTTGTAAGCGCCATTTTGAGATTGCTGTAAAGCATCGCCGTATAACCTCGGTCGGTTATCTCACTGCAGAAAGCGGCTGCGCACTTATTGAGGGTTTCGGCAGTCGTTCCGAGCGTTCTCGCACCGCTGTCTTCGGGCAGCTCCCAGTCGAAAACAACAGGATATTTTATATCACAGTCCTTTATTAGCTCGCAGACATAGACCGCTTCCTCACGGGCTTCGGCTTCGCTTATCGCCTGAGAATAGAAGTAAACGCCAACATCTATCCCTGCCGCCCGTGCTCCTTTTATGTAGCTTTCGGAAAGCTCATCACGGTGCATGATCCCCTGCTCATAGCCTCGGTAGCCTATCCTTATCATCGCAAAATCAATGCCGTCCGCCGCTACCTTTTCCCAGTCTATCTCACCCTGATGATAGGAAACATCAATGCCTGTTTTCGATACAGCCTCACCGTTTTCATAATATGTATATCGGCTGCGGTCGTCAAGCTCCAGTCCCGACCAGTCGAGCGTGTTCAGCGGCACTCCTTCAAGGGGCGCCACAAAAATTTCGCCGTAAATGTCATTATGATAAAGCATATTATCATCTGCTTCGGTATATTCGTCAACGTTGGTGTTCATCGCAGCTATATATTCTTCACTCTCGGCAAGCCGACGGGCAAGCTCATCAACGCTGTTTTGAAGCTTTATCACCATTGAGAACAGCACGATAACAAGCACAAGAATAACTGCAAAAAGCAGAGCGGCTATCAGCCGAACGTTAAGACCTTTATTCTTTTTAACGGCAGACTCGTTCTCGGGCACGGGGTTATTAGTGATGTTGCTTTCTATCATTTTTGACTTCCTTTAAAATTGCATAATTACCTAATACTATTATATCACTTTTTATGTTATTTTGCAACAACTAATAACAAATTTCATATAAAACAGAAGTTTTTCTGCCAATTTTTATGTTAAAATGCCGAGCAAAAATATGTGTTTTTATTATTTGATATGTTTTTTCGCATAAAAGCAGGGTCAAAGTCGGGTTGACTAACGATAGTCATCAAAACAAGGCGGTTGTAATTTGTCGGAAAATATAAATGCTGTGTTTTCGTGCGTAAACTATACTGCTAATTCCCCCATATCTATATCCGGCACGGGTCACTGAACGCCCGTAAACTAAAGCGAAAAAAGCTACTTAATAGTCCATATAGTTTGGCCTGAGAAGAGAGGGATAAAGGAAAGGGAGTGCAGAGGGAGAACCTTTAAGGGGGAGAGGAGACGGCCCACGTCCATAGGTTACAGAGTGCTCCTCTCCCCCTTATTGGTTCTCCCTTTGCAGAGAGCTCCACGAAACAAGGCGGTTGATGTTTGTTGGGGGAGAATATAGATACTTTGTTACCGTTCGTAACCTATAATATGTTCCGTTAATGCGAAAACGGGCGGATATGGAATCCGCCCCTACCACAAAATATGTTTTCACGTTCATATTGAATAGCTGCTCATGCTTCGTCTGACAGCAAACATACTCACTTCGTTCGTATATTTGTTGTCAGAGGATAGTTTGTTTTAGGAAAACAGAATTAGCGCAATTCACGATTTTTTTGTTTACAAAACGATTTCTCACGTTCTGATTTAACCTTTTGATCGTGAATTGCGCTTTTGATTTGTTAGATATTTCGCTATTGTTGCATATTATATGCCATAGTTTAGGGAGTTTCGCTTCTGCGGAAGCGACCAAAGGGCTTCCGCCCTCTGGACTCCTGACGAGCTGTGCTCAGCTCGACCGGCTGCTTGGCTTCGCTTTTCTCGTATAGGTTTTGTTTCTCAAAGCTTCATCGCTTTTTCAAGCAGGTCGTTTTTCTTTTTCCAGAGCTTCGGAGAGAGATCAACGTAATATTTATGCGGATATTCAAATCGTTTCAGCTCGTCCCAGAGTGTATCAAGCTGCTCTTTGCAGAACTGCTTGATTTTTTCTACCGACGGCGATTCATACACGCACTTTCCGTTATCAAATACTCTCACCATAAGCTTTTCCGCACGGAAATTCGTTACCATTTTTCGCTTATAGGTATGCTCGGGGTCAAATATCTCGTATGGTCTGCTCTCGTCTATCGTTTCATCCGCACAGGTCAGGACATCTGCGATAGCTTTTCCGCTTGAACAGTCATATAATCTCCAGACGGTCTTAAAGTCGGGATTTGTTATCTTTGCAACATTTTCGGAAACTTTTATCTTCGGGATCACCTTGCCGTCTTTTTCGACTGCGGCAAGCTTATAGACGCCGCCGAATACAGGCTCGGAGCGTGATGTGATAAGTCTTTCACCGACGCCGAAGCTGTCGATCTTTGCGCCCTGGAGGAACAGGTCACGGATAATATACTCGTCGAGCGAATTTGAAGCGACGATCTTTACGTTCGGGAAGCCCTCGTCATCGAGCATCTGACGGGCACGTTTGGAAAGGTAGGTTATATCGCCGCTGTCGATACGGATGCCTGCAGGCTCCTCTCCCCTTGCACGCATTTCCTTGAACACTGTTATAGCGTTCGGAACGCCCGATTTGAGGACGTTATAGGTATCAACGAGCAGCGTTGTTCCCTTCGGATAGCACTTTGCATACGCACGGAAGGCTTCAAGCTCGCTGTCAAACATCTGTATCCAGGAATGAGCCATTGTACCGAGTGCAGGCGTACCCATGAGCTTATCCGAAATTGTGCAGGCTGTTCCGCAGCAGCCGCCGATATAAGCGGCTCTTGCGCCGTAAACAGCTCCGTCAAAGCCCTGCGCTCTTCTTGAACCGAACTCCATGACGGGTCTGCCCTCTGCGGCACGGACGATGCGGTTCGCCTTTGTTGCGATAAGGCTCTGGTGGTTAATGCAGAGGAGGAGCATCGTTTCAACGAACTGCGCCTGTATTGCAGGGCCTCTTACCGTAACAACGGGTTCATACGGAAATATCGGAGTTCCCTCGGGTATTGCCCATACATCGCAGCAAAATTTGAAATCCCGAAGATAATCGAGGAAAGCTTCGGAAAAGATACCCTTTTCTCGGAGATACTCGATATCGCTTTCGGAAAAATGCAGGCTGTTAAGGTAGTCTATTGCCTGTTCAAGACCTGCCATTATCGCAAAGCCTCCGTTATCGGGAATGCTGCGGAAGAAAAGGTCAAAGTATGATATCGTATCGCCCATGCCGTTTTCAAAGTAGCCGTTCGCCATTGTAAGCTCATAGAAATCGGTGAGCATCGTTAAGTTTCTTTCACAATTTTCCATTTGAAATCCCTCTCATTCGACAGCGGAAACAAAGCGCACTCCGCAGTCCTTCATAAGCTTGTAAGCCGCAAGATTTGCAAATGCCGCATTATGATACGGAGCATCGTAGGTTTCTACAGCATTGATCGGAACGACTATATCAAGCGGCTTGTTTTCCTTGTTGAAAAGCGTTTTCAGCGAAAGACAGAACTGGAGAACGCATATATCCGTGCAGTCGCCGCAGACGATAAAGGTATCCGCCTGCTTATGAGCGGCAAGGAAGTCGGCAAAAGCTTCTTCGTGACAACCGTTTGTCGAATTCTTCTCGATAAGAGTATAACCGCCGATGCTTTTCAGCTCATCCACAATCTCGGATTCGCTCGTTCCTTTTACGCAATGCTCGGGGAAGGACTCAAACTCCGCACATCCCTTTCCGTGGCAGTCAGCGAATGCAACAGCGGCGATACCGAGCCTTCTGCACTCCGAAAGCAGCTTTGCGGAAGGTTCAATAATGCTTTCGATGCTGTCCGAATGCATAGCGCCCTCACGGATAAAGCCGTTGATAATGTCAACAGCGGCAAAAACTGTCCTGTCCTTGTCAAAATCGGACAGCTTCACGGGGGTCAGCGAATTGATCTCGTTTGCAAGCTCTTCGGCGTAAGCGGCAGCGGAAGAAACTGCGCTTTGTTCAAATTTTTTCATAAAAACACCTCTTAAAGCAAAACCGCACAGAAATATGTGCGGCAAAGGATTACTTCTTTACTGTTCCTGCGCTTGAAGGAACGTTTCTGACAGCCTGTTTTGTCTTGCGGACATCTGTAAGAGCTGCCTGGAGAGCGCTTTCCGACTGTGTGAGGATATCGTCAATGTACTTGTTTGCGGCATTTTTAACATCCTTTGCACGAGCCTGCGCCTGATTAAGTATCTCAACTGCCTGCTGCTTTGCGGCTTTGGTGATCTCATCGTTTGAAACGATGATCTTTGCACGTTCCTCCGCCTTGCGGACGATCTGTTCGGCTTCCTTGTTAGCAACGTTCACGATCTCTTTTCGGTCGCTTACGATATTCTTTGCGTTGCGTATCTCTTCGGGGAGATTAAGGCGGATATCGTTTATGCAGCCTCGCATTTTTTCAATATCAATAGCTCCCTTTTTGCTGCTGAACGGAACGGTTCCCGCATCGTCGAGCATATCGTCCATCATATCAAGAATTTCGTCAATGATCATTTTCTTTTCCTTTCCGAGCGTTTTCGCAAAGCTCCGCTCACTGTGTTATTTTTTCGGAACAAGTCTGTCAGAAATGTCTTTTAAGATACATTCGGGGACAAAGTGACTTATATCTCCGCCGAATGATGCGATCTGCTTTACAACGCTTGAAGAAAGATACATATTCTCCGAGCTTGTCGTAAGGAACACCGTTTCGGCTTCCTCGTAAAGCATCTTGTTGGCAAGCGCCATCTGAAATTCATATTCAAAGTCGGAAACGGCGCGCAGACCTTTAATGATCGCAATAGCTCCGACCTGCTTTATATAATCCACGAGCAGTCCGTCCCATAGATCGACAACGACATTTTCAAGATCAAGTCCGTCAACGACCTTTGAAATAAGCTTTACTCGCTCAACGGAAGAGAACGAGGGGCTTTTTATTGCATTGACCGAAACAAGAACAATTACCTTGTCGAAAAGCTTGGCTGCTCTGCGGATAATATCCGTGTGACCGTTCGTAACGGGATCGAAGCTTCCCGGATAAACGGCAATTCTTTTGTTACTCATATCTTCATCTCCAAAAGAGATCAGTTTTCCTCGGCATCATCGCCGAACGGGGTAATAAAAACGGTAACCTCGATCTTTCCGTATTTGTAGGTTCGCTTTTTGATAAGAGCACCGAAGCTTTCGGGGAGAACAAGTCCCGTTTCGTGCTCGCATACGATTATTCCTCTGTCGGACATTTTCTCCGAAAGCAGCGGAAGAACCTTTTCAAGTATTCCCTTGTTATACGGCGGATCGAGAAATGCAATGTCAAATTTTCTGCGGCAGGTGCGAAGATAACCAATGCTCTCCGTGTTGAGGATATCGGCAGCGTCTGCAAAACCGCAAGCCTTGACGTTCTCGGTCGTGACCTTTATCGAAGCACGGGATTCGTCAACGAAAGTGCAGTGTTTTGCACCTCTTGAAAGCGCCTCGATGCCAAGCTGACCCGAGCCTGCAAAGAGGTCGAGTATCTCCGAGCCGTTTATATCAAACTGAACAATAGAAAAAATAGCTTCCTTCACCTTATCTGTTGTTGGGCGGACGTCGCTGCCCTCAAGGGTCGTCAGCTTTCTTCCTCTTGCTGAACCTGTAATTACTCTCATAGATTAATTTTTCCTTTTCATGATCTCATATCTGTGATTATACATCTATTCTTTTATATTATAACTCAAAAGCCGCCGAATGTCTATACATATTTATAAAATTTTTAGTCACATCACAACGCAAGGTTGATAAATAGCATTTTTATACAAAACGTAAAGTTTGTCAAACTATATCCTATTACAAAATTCTATTATTTCAGACTTTCTCGAGTCAACCGCTTCCTTATACTCTATTGAACACAAACCTAATCTGTCACAGCACTCGATCTCAATATGTCCATAAAAATGTTCGATGGTTTCAATAATGCGATCGCATTCTTTCATACTCGGACCTGTTCTTAAAGCAATGGAGTAACCCTTCTTTCCATTACTTATAGCGGCGTGCGGTTCATGTGTATTACACCAAGGCGTGCATCTGTCAATGAATGCCTTGAATTGTCCGGGAACATCAGCCCAATAGGATGGTGCTACCGATATTATTATATCTGCCCATTCATACTGTTCAATTATTTTATCAACATCATCATTTTGGATGCATTTTGCTGTCTTATGACATGACCGACACCCTTTACAAAAGTTAAAACTATAATCATCAATACAAATACTTCTGACATCATACTTTTCTTTCAAACGATCCGAAACTATATTTACAATTTCAGCTGTTGCTCCATTTCTTACCGGACTACAATTCATTATTAAAGCATTCATAGTTTTATACTCCTCAAATTCCGATTTGCAGGACAAATATTTCTCAACTTTTTATTGTATATCATTATAGCAGAAAAACTATCTTAAATCAACCGTATATTGTGACACAGAAAATTATACTAATCCCCGATTATAAAGTGTACAAAAAATCAAGCAAAATCTTGCATATATGGATTTTGCGCCGATTTTTTGTCTACACTTTAATGAGGGATTAGTATTATTATGCAGAAGCGGTCAAAATACTGTTTCAAAAATTTTTTTGAAAAACCTCTTGACAAATCACAATAACAGTGATATAGTGTGTATATACCAATATACACAGTGTATATACACTTTGGAGGTGATATTATAAAGATCACACTTAATACCGCAAGCGATAAGCCGATGTATGAGCAGATAAAGGAAGCTGTGCGAAACGCCATTTTAAACGGCGAGCTGGAAGAAAACACACTTCTCCCAAGCGTAAGACAGCTTGCCGCCGATCTTAACGTGAGTGCAATAACGACAAAGCGTGCTTACTCCGACCTTGAACACGAGGGACTTATCTACACCTCATCGGGAAAGGGCACATTCGTTAAGTCGCCCGACAAGAATATGATAATGGAGCAGTACCGTCAGCGTCGGCTTGCAGAATTCTCGCAGAGCGCAGAAAAGCTTCTGAACGAAGGCTTCACCGAGGATGAGCTTATTAACGCAGTCAAAAAAATAACCGAAAGGAAATGACTTCTATGGAAAACATTCTTGAAATAAGAGATTTAAAGAAAACCTTTGCAGAAAACAAATTTGCAATAAATATTCCCGAGCTTGATATCCCCTCGGGCGCTATCGTCGGAATGATTGGCGAAAACGGCGCAGGAAAAACCTCGATACTCCGACTTATAATGAACATTTACGGACGTGAGAGCGGCAGCATAAAGGGCTTTGACAATGTTGACAATGTTATGGACGAGGCACGGTTCAAGAACCTTGTCGGATTTGTCCCCGATGAGGAATATCTCAATATGGGACTTTCCCCCGAAAAGACCGCAAAAGCGTTTGCAGCGGTTTTCGACAAGTGGGACAGCGGAGTTTTCAAAAAATATATGGATATGTGGCAGATAGATACAAAAAAGAAATGCGGAACGCTCTCCAAAGGCACAAAAACAAAGGTAATGCTTGCGCTCGCACTTGCGCACGACCCGAAGCTGCTTATCCTTGACGAGCCGACAGCAGGACTTGACCCTGCGGCAAGGCTTGAGATACTCGATATCCTCCGTGAATTTGTTTCGGACGGTGAACGCTCGGTCATATTCTCAACGCATATCACGGGCGACCTCGACAAAACCGCTGACTACATCGCAATGATAATTGACGGAAAGCTGAACGAAATGCTCTCCGCCGATGAAGCGCAGGAAAAATATGCAGTCGTTTCGGGCGAAAAACCTGCTCCGACCGCACTTCTTATCGGCGCAAAGGACACCTCCATCGGCTATGAAGCTCTTGCACTGCGAAAGGATATCCCATCGCTCGGAAATGTCAGCGTCCGCACACCGAATTATGAGGATATCCTCGTTCATACGATAATCCGGAACCGTGAGAACAGAAAGTAAGGGGCATTGATATGAAGTACTTTAAATCAACTCTTGTTGCTTGGCGCAGAACGGGAATGAACACCGCCAATTATATGATGAACCTCTTTTCTCTCATGGCTGTCGTTCTGATAATAACTGCTGCTTTCAGCGGCGATAATGAGGGTCATGCCGTGGCAATAATAGGGATTCTTCTCCTCGGGATGACGGTGTTTTTCACCCATATAGAGCTTACAAGCCGATACGGTACGTTTTTCGGTGGAAAAAAGTATGAGCGCAGCGGCTTGCTTTTTAACCTAAAGCCCGAAAAAATGCTTCAGGTGATGCCGTTTTCACGGGAAGAAGCTATTCGTTCGTATGTTGGCATCGAACGTTTTACGGAATTCCTTGTTTGGATACCTATGGCTGTTTTCGGCGTAAAAGCCGTTATGCAGAGCTTTTCCACAACAATTGTTATCGCCGGAAGTGCGCTGTTTATATTTTTGACAGTAAGCTTAACGGTGTATGAAAAAGCCGTGCTGACCTACGACGGTCAAAATATATCGAAAGCAAATTCATTTAATATGATATATGGCTTTATTATGCTGTTTTATGTTATGAACGAAGAAAGCTTTGTCAAATCCGAATTCAATATGCCTGTTCTTTCGGTAATATTCGGAGCAATGACGTTAATTGCGGCTGTTGTGTGCTTTATTATCTTGAATAAGTATCATAAACAGCTTATAAGCGACTGCAAAAGCCGTTCGTTTTCGGGCGAGCCGATCGGAGGTGTGAAATGATGAAAAAATACTATTCCGAAATTTTTAACGGTGTTCAGAAAAATTCACTTAGATTACTTGTGATAGTGGATATTTTTATTCCTATAATGACAATGCTTCCGTTTTATGATGAGGATGTAGAAAGGATACTTATATTTTGGGGTGCGATCTTTTCGCATTTAATGCTTTATTCTATCTTTGCGATAACGTTCGGTTTTATCGGACCTTTGCCGTCAAATAAAAAGAGTATGGAATGGTTTGCACAGATGTACAATTCGGCGAACGGCAATCCAAGCTGCTATTTTATGAACTGCATTATCCCCGTAAAGCGAAAGGAGCTTCTTGACCTGCCCGTAAAGCTGCTGCTCGGAACAACAGCGGTGCATTGTCTTTCGCTTATCGCGATCTCATTCATTGGCGGCGAGGATATGTCAAAGCTGAGTACAGCGATCGTTATAATTGAGGCTTTGTGTATAATTTTCACTCCCATTGCTATGATGAGCGTGAAAAGGAAAAATAACATATTAGGTATTCTTATGATCGTTGGAGCATCTGTATTAATGTTAATGCTTTGTGTCTTAATTATTGCAGCCGACATGATCGAAATAACATCTTTACCGCTTCCGATACTTCCTCTTCCGATAAGAATAGCAATTATCATAGCGGCAATGCTGTGTAACATCCTCTTTTTTCACAAAACCGTTTACAACGGCGAATTTGCAAGGAACGGTGAAAAAACCATATGATCATCACGACCTGCCGTAGCTCTGCACGACTTCGAGCAGGTCGCTTTCGGATATGTCCTTCGGCGTGACAATTAGTCCCCCGTCCGAATCAATGTCGAAACCGTGATAAGCGCAGGCAAGCCATACAAGGTGAGCGCACTGCGTTCCTGCGATGTTTTCTCGGTCGGGATATTTCTTGGAGAAAACACCTGTCAAAAGTCGGTATGGCTTGTCGCAAAGAAGTTCAAGCGCAGTATCGGCGATATCCGAGCGCAGCTGCTCGTCTGCATCTTTTAACCGCAGAACGAGAAAATTCGGATAGTGCCGCCATTTCTCAATATCCTGTATGCAGGTGTCCTGACCGATAACGACCGCTTCAAGCGTTTTTCCCTCTTCTGCATCAATAACGATAGCGGCGTGACCGTTCCTCCACGAAAAAACGCTTGACGAATGAGTGATAAGGATATCACCTTTTTCGATAAAGTCAAGCGTAACGGTCGGAGCTTCGACATACTCCTCACTTGAAAACGGGGAATTTGCAAAGCGCTCATACTCGACCTCGGAATAGTAATTGTCCTGATAAAACTCAAGCTTTTCAAGGTCGGTCAGCTTCATCACGGCGGCTCTTCCGAGTCCCGTTTGCTCAAATATCAGTTCAAGTTCGCTTTCCGTAAGCGTTTCGGGCACTTTTTTCACTATATTTTCAAGGCTTTTCCGCTCGGCTTTGGGATAAATATGCGCCATTGGCTCAATGTAAAGCAGAGATGATGAATACATTGCCAGAACAAGGCATATCCCAAGAAACCATAGCATTATTTTTCTTTCGTTTTTCATTGTTGATTATCTCGTTCTGTGGTTTTGGTTGTATGACTATTATGTCCTCGATGAGATTTTTTATCAAAAGGAAACCTCTAAAAAAATAAACGGCGTATATCACGAAATTGCTCGTGATATACGCCGTTTTGTGTGAAATTTGTTTTTTAAAGTAAACTAACGGTAGGTAATAATTACGAATTACGCATTACGAATTACGCATTAAAACTTTACTCTCCGACAAGCTCACGGTAAAGTCCGAGATAGAGTTCAGCCGAGGTATCCCAGCTGCAGTCGGTAGTCATTGCTGTGTGCATGATGTACTTCCAACGCTTCTTGTCGTTGTATGCTTCGCGCGCACGTCTTGTTGCGTCGAGCATATCGTGTGCGTTATAGGTCTTGAAGGTGAAGCCGTTGCCCTCTGCATCGCCTGCATCCTTGATACTGTCACGAAGGCCGCCTGTTTCACGGACTATCGGAATAGTACCGTAGCGGAGCGAGATCATCTGCGCAAGTCCGCAGGGTTCGCTCTGTGAAGGCATGAGGAACATATCAACGCCTGCATAAATTCTTCTTGCGAGTGCAGGAACAAAGCCGATAGTTGCACTTACCTTGTCGGGATGTCTCCAAGCCATTTCCTTGAAGAAGTCTTCATAGATCTTTTCGCCGGAGCCGACAATTGCAAACTTATAGCCAAGTCTGAGCATATCCTCGAAAACATACTTGATAAGGTCGATACCCTTATGGGAAACAAAGCGTGTTACGATACCGATAACAGGCTCGTCGCCATCCTGAAGGTTGAGCTCGGAGAGAAGAGCCTTCTTGCACTCTTCCTTACCCTTTGTATTCTTGACGGTGAAGTTCTTCGGAATGAGCGGATCGGTCGAGGGGTCGTAGAGAGCTGTGTCGATACCGTTTAGGAAGCCGCAGAGCTTATACTGCTTATCTGCAAGCGCTCTGTCAAGTCCGTGTGAATACCACGGGTCAAGGATCTCCCATGCGTAGCTCGGAGAAACTGTCGTGATCTTGTCGGCAGTTTCAAATGCAGCCTTCATGAGGTTTACGCAGCCGTCATATTCGAGCAGCTTTGTATGATACATCGGGATGCCGAGTACTTCGTTGAGTACCTCCATGCCGTACTTACCCTGATACTGGATATTATGGATAGTGAATACAGTCTTGATATTGTCAAAGCCGTACTGGTACTTATAGAAGATGTTGTAGTAAACGGGAACGAGAGCTGTCTGCCAGTCGTTGCAGTTGATAACATTGGGCTTCCAGCCGATATACTTGAGCATTTCCATTATCGCTCTTGAGAGGAATACGAAACGCTCGCAGTCATCATAGAAACCGTAAAGTCCATCTCTTCCGAAGTAGTATTCGTTATCGAGGAGATAGTAGGTAACACCGTTCACTTCTCCCTTGAAAACGCCGCAGTACTGCTTTCTCCAGCCTACGTCAACGGTAAAATTTGTAATAAATTCAAGCTGGCTGCGGAGTTCCGGCTTAACGTTCTTATAAAGCGGAAGAACGACTCTTGCATCGTGACCTGCTTTAACAAGAGCAGCAGGAAGTGAACCTGCAACATCTGCAAGTCCGCCTGAAGCTGCATAAGGGAGCGCTTCGGAAGCTGCATATAATATCCTCATTTAAAAAGACATCCTTTCAATATTTAAGGTTTGTATTATGTTTTATTTTGGGGCAGCTTATTTTCAAGTTTTGAATAAGCTGCCTGTGAACTCGCCGCAGGGCGACCTCTGCATTATGAAACCTTTAAGTTTGTATTATGTTTCGTTACCGGGCAGATTATTTTCAGGTTTTAAATAGGTTACCTGCGAAGCCGCTGCAGGGCGATCCCTGCATTATGAAACCTTTAAGTTTGTATTATGTTTCGTTACCGGGCAGATTATTTTCAGGTTTTAAATAGGTTACCTGCGAAGCCGCTGCAGGGCGATCCCTGCATTATGAAACCTTTAAGTTTGTATTATGTTTCGTTACCGGGCAGATTATTTTCAGGTTTTAAATAGGTTACCTGCGAAACCGCTGCAGGGCGATCCCTGCTTAGATCTCTGCGCCCTTGCCGAGGTAAAGAGGATAGTTCTGCGAACCTGTGAGCATACGCATATCGCTGATCTTTACGTTCTTGTCGGAAACAACACAGGAAATTTCGCACTTTGCGCCAACGCTTGTGTCCTGCATAAGGATGCAGTTCTTGATAACTGCGCCCTTGCCGACCTTTACGCCGCGGAAAAGGATGCTGTTTTCAACTGTGCCCTCGATAATGCAGCCGTCACCTATAAGTGAGTTCTTCACCTTTGCGTCGATACCGAACTTTGCAGGCGGATTATCTCTTACCTTTGTGTAGATAGGACGGTTTGCAAGGAAGAGCTTCTCTCTGTTTTCTGTGTTAAGAAGATTCATGTTTGCCTTGTAGAAGGTATCCATTGAAGTGATCTTGCTGTAATAGCCGTCAAAGCGGTAAGCCATGATCTTATATTCATGAGTTCTTGCCTGAAGAATATCCTTTTCAAAGCTTACAAGTCCTCTGGAATTAGCTTCAAGAACGATGTTCTTGAGGAATTCCTTTGAGAGAACGAACATATTGAGTGAAACGTTGCAAGCGCCGCTGATATAAGGATTTGTGAGAACGTCAACAACTCTGCCGTCATCGTTGATGCCGAAAACGGTTGCCTTCTGTGCCTGTTCAGCGGTAAGAACATCGTTTGCATAAACAGCAGTGATGTCTGCGCCGGATGCGATGTGGGAATCGACCATAGCCGCAAAATCAACGTTGGCAACAACGTCACAGTCGGAAAGAACAACATAATCAGCGTCGGAAGTCTTTATGAAATCCCATACACCGTAGAGAGCTTCAAGTCTGCCTCTGTACATACCGCTTGAAACGTGGCTGAAAGGAGGAAGAAGGTGAAGTCCGCCGTTCTTGCTTGCAAGATCCCATTCACGTCCCGAGCCGATGTGGTCGAGAAGTGACTGATAGTTGGATTTTGTGATAACGCCGACCTCATCGATACCGCTGTTTACCATACTGGAAAGAGGGAAATCAATGAGTCTGTAACGTCCGCCGAAAAGAACGCTTCCCATTGTTCTTTCCTTTGTAAGATCGGCAATGGTATTGTCGTGCATATTTGAGAAAATAAGTCCCAAGATCTTTTTATTTCTGCTCATTGTAAAAGTTCCTCCTTATTTTAAACATTTTCCGAAATGATCTGCTTCGGAAGAACCTTTGCATTTTCGGAGACATTGATGTTATGACCTACAACTGCGATGCCCCAGTCATCTCTGTTGTCGAAGGTCTCGGGTCTTGCACCGATCTGCGCACCTTCGCCTACAACGCAGTTCTCGCCGACGATAGCGTACTCAACAACAGCGCCGGACTTGATCACGGAACCGGGCATGATGATCGAATCGGTAACTGTTGCGCCGGGTTCGATCTTAACGCCCTCAAAAATTACGGAGAAGTCGACCTTTCCTTCAACATTGCAGCCATCGGTTATCATCGAGTTTTCAACAACAGCGTTTTCGCCGATATACTGCGGAGGAAGAACAGGGTTTCTTGAATACATCTTCCAGTCGGGGTCGTAAAGGTCGATAGGGATGTTCGGATTGAGAAGATCCATGTTAGCTTCCCAGAGGGAATCGAGTGTTCCTACGTCCTTCCAGTAGCCTTCAAATGCGTAAGCAACGAGCTTTTCGCCTGCCTTCATCATGTTCGGGATGATAGCCTTGCCGAAATCCTTATCTTCCTCGGGATTGTTCTCGTTTTCGATAAGGTACTGCTTGAGCTTCGACCATGTGAATATGTAGATACCCATTGAAGCCAGTGTGGAACGGGGATTCTTCGGCTTTTCTTCAAAGTCAATGATATCGCCCTCATTGTTTGTGATCATAATGCCGAAACGGGACGCTTCCTCCATAGGAACGTCAAGAACAGCGATAGTCGCATCAGCTTTCTTTGCCTTATGATGTTCGAGCATATCATTGTAGTCCATCTTGTAGATATGGTCACCCGAAAGGATAACAACATATTCGGGGTCATATCTGTCAACGAAGGAAATGTTCTGATAAATAGCGTTTGCAGTTCCCTTATACCATTCTGCTCCGAGAGCTGTCTGGTACGGAGGCAGACAGTGAGCACCGCCGTACTGCTTGTCAAGATCCCAAGGCTGACCGTTTCCGATATAATCGTGAAGCACGAGCGGCTGATACTGTGTGAGAACGCCGACAGTATCAATACCCGAGTTTACGCAGTTGGAAAGCGGAAAGTCGATGATCCTGTATTTGCCGCCGTAAGGAACGGCAGGCTTTGCCATATCGTGTGTGAGAGCGTATAAACGGCTGCCCTGTCCACCTGCAAGGAGCATTGCCACGCATTCTTTTTTAGTGTACATTCATTTTTCCTCCCATTGGATTTACTTTTTTATTTTTTCAGGGAACCTTTTGAACCTGTTGACTTTGATGTTTTGGTTTTTGTCCCTGCTGATTGCGATTTTGTTTTTGCTGTTCCGGTCTTCTTTGCTGTTTTTGCGGTTTCGGAGGTCTTTGCTGATCTTGCAGTCTTTGCGGAAGCAGCGTCAGCCTTCGGCGTGCGCTTTCTTGCCGGAACGAACTTGAACAGCATTGCGGAAAGCGGAGGGATATCAATGGATATCGACTGTTCATAGCCGTGCATTGAAAAATCCTCTGTTTTCTTCTTTTTGTTATCTACAGAACCGTTTCCGCCGTATTTCGGATCATCGGTGGAAAGTACCTGCTGCCAGTATCCCTCTTTCGGAACGCCTATGCGGTAGTTTTCACGCCTAACCGGAACGAAGTTGCAAACGATAATTACTTCGTTGCCCTCATCGTCGATCCTTCGGAACGAGATAACGCTCTGGAGATAGTCATCGTGGCATATCCACGAGAAGCCGTTCCAGTCGTCATCATGCTGCCAGAGCGGAGAATTCTCAAGATAGAACTTGTTGAGATCCTTGCTGAACTGCTTGATCTGTGCATGGATAGGCTCGTCAAGGAGCTGCCAGTCAAGTCCTCTTTCATAGTTCCATTCGTTCTCCTGAGCGAATTCGTTGCCCATGAATGAGAGCTTCTTGCCCGGGTGCATTGCCATATACGTCATGAATGTACGCAGTGTAGCAAATTTATCTGTATTATACATTCCGCTCATCTTGCGCCAGAGCGAGCATTTTCCGTGAACGACCTCATCGTGTGAGATCGGAAGGATGAAGTTTTCGCTGAAGCAGTAGAAGAACGAGAATGTGAGCTTGCCATGATTGTTTGCACGGTAGATAGGATCGAGCTTCATGTAGTCAAGGCTGTCGTTCATCCAGCCCATGTTCCATTTGAAATTGAAGCCAAGTCCGCCGACATCCGCAGGCTTTGTAACGAGCGGCCAAGCGGTCGATTCCTCTGCGATCATGAGCGTGTTTGGA
The DNA here is from genome assembly GCA_051881815.1 of Oscillospiraceae bacterium. Taxonomy (GTDB): domain Bacteria; phylum Bacillota; class Clostridia; order Oscillospirales; family Ruminococcaceae; genus UMGS363. Next base: position 189,161 of record JBJEQP010000083.1, read on the forward strand.
TTTCTTCCGAAAACAGCGGTGTTGAGCGCTCTCAGGAATTCAACAGCCTCATAGTTTTCACGTCCGCCGTCCTTGTTCGGGCGCCATTCGCCGTCACGTCTGTCGTAGTCAAGATAGAGCATTGAAGCAACAGCGTCAACACGCAGACCGTCAACATGGAATTTCTCTATCCAGTATAAAGCGTTTGAAATGAGGAAGGATCTGACCTCGTTCCTGCCGAAGTCAAAAACTCTTGTTCCCCAGGAGGTATGCTCCTTTTTGAGCGGATCGGTATATTCATAGCAGCAGTCGCCGTCAAATTCAAAAAGACCTGCTGCGTCCTTCGGGAAGTGCGCAGGAACCCAGTCAAGGATAACGCCGAAGCCGTTTTTATGGAAAATGTCGATCATCTTCATGAAGTCGAACGGCGTGCCGTAGCGTGAGGTCGGCGCATAATAACCGATTATCTGATATCCCCACGAGCCGTCATAAGGATACTCCGCAAGCGGCATAAGCTCGATATGGGTGTAGCTCATTTCCTTGAGGTAAGGAACCATTTCCTCTGCAAATTTCACATAATTGAACGGTTCGCCGTTCTCGTACGTTTTCCAGGAACCGAGATGCACCTCGTAGATATTCATCGGGCTTTTATAGACATTTGTCTTCGCCTTTTTCTCATACCATGCCTTATCCGTCCATTTAAAGCCGTCAATATCAAAATATTTTGTAGCTGTTGCAGGACGGGTTTCCATGTGAGTTCCGTAAGGGTCAGCTTTCAGAACGATGCTCCGATGTTGTGTTTCGATACTGTATTTATATGTAAAATACTGTTCAACATTTTCAACAAAGCATACCCACGATTCATCATCGACAAGCTTTGTCATGGGGTTTTTACGTCTGTCCCAATTATTGAAATCGCCTACGAGAGAAACAGAAGCGGCATGGGGTGCCCATACACGAAAGTAAACTCCCTTTTTACCGTCTTTTGTGCCCTTGTGCGCACCAAAAAAATCGTAAGCTGCGACCGAAGTGCCCTCATGAAATATATGAAGCGGAAAGCGGCAGTCGAGCTCATCTGATCCTGCAGTTTTTTTTCTGCTGTTCGGCATAAATACATACTCCTTTTCAGCGGACTTCGTAGGAAAAGCGTTTTCCGGTCAGTGACGCAAGCACTCGAAGCCACATTATTTATACTATATATATTTTAACAGATTATGTATCACATTGCAAGTGTTTTTGTAATATTTTTATATGTTAAACGTAAAAATCAGGTAAAGCTTGTGTAAAATGTACAAAATTTTTCCACTTATTATACCACTGATTACCATTTGGGGGAAATTATGTATTATATCGTACATATTTTACTGCGTTTTTATGCAATTCTGACAATGCCGATAAGTCAAATTATTATAATTTATGCAGTTTCAATACAATGATCGTCCTGTCATCGGAAAGCTCATTTAAGGTGCCTTTTTCGGGTCTGTCAAACTCTATCACCGTGTCGGCGCAGCGTGAAGCGGAGTATCCGTCGGAGAGCAGCAGCTCACGAAGCTTCGGGAAGCTCGTTTCGGGGATCCCATCGCTGAATATCGCAGCGCTGTCCCCATCGGAAAGTCGCACCGAAAAGGGTTCAAGTCCCGTTGAAGGAATTATGCCGAGCGGAAGAGCGGAGTTTTCGACCGTGCTGACCGTGCCGCCCGTCCGAACGAAGCTTTGAGCCGCACCTGCCTTGTAAAACTCGGCTTTCCCAGTGAAAAGGTCGATGCGGAGCATATCTGCGGTGGTAAAGACCTCGTCCGTTGATTTTGAAATGAGCAGCGAATTGACCAGCCGCAGCGCAGTTTGTCCGTCCGAACCTGCACGGATAAGCTTTGAAACGAGCGAACAAGCCATGCTGCTTTCCAGCGCTGCACGGTTGCCGCTGCCCATTCCGTCCGCAATGAGAAAATACATACTGCCGAAGCCGTCCGTGAACTGCACCGAGCAGTCGCCGCTGACGCTTTCCCTTCCGCAGAGCACAGCCTTTCCGACTTCAAGCTCAAACAGCGGCGGTTCGTGCCAGCAGGCGTGTATATGCTCCGCTTCGCTGAAAAATTCGGGAGGCTCCAGCTCACGGTCGGTCAGCGACGAGAGCTTTTCCGTCACTTCCTCGGGCATACATTCCAGCTTTCCTTCATAGAAGCAGGAGATAAAAAGGTTCCCGTTCTTGTCGAAAAAAACCGCCGCTTTCGGATCCTTTCCGCCGCTTGTGCGGATGATCTCACCCACACGCTCGGAAAGATTCTCATCATAAATTCTGCCGTCCGAATAAAGCTCCCCGAGGTCATCCATAAAGCTTACCGAGGAGGAAAGCTGTTCGCTGAATATCTCACGGCTGCGGAAATGATCCTCGCTTTTGCGGAGAAGTGCGGACAACTGCGTGTAAAGCTTGTTCATAAGCTCGGCAATCTCGGCTTTTTTCGTGCAGCCTTCAATACATCGGGGAAGCTCGGGAACGGTTATGAAGCCCTTGACGGCAATAAGCTTTTCGCAGGGCAGGAATGCTGCGCGTATGCGGTTTTCATCGCTTTTGCAGCAGAAATCATGATTTCGGCAATCTGCGCATACTCGTTCGCAAACCGTTCTGCTGATATCGACCCGTCCGCCGTTCTTTTCGGCAAGAAGCTCGGAGGCTCTTTCGGTGCTGTCGCCGATCTTTGAAAGGCAGCTTGTCCCGAAGGCTATCTTCCGTGCAAGGTGCTCCGTCACCGCCGAGCGGCTCTCAACTGCCGAATTGACCGCTTTCATATATATTTTGTCGGGAATAAGGGAATACAGCGCAGCCGCCGTAAGCGTGTCCGTCATAAGTGCCGCCGCCCACGAAAGCTTGCCCATAAAAAGCGTCAGAAAAAGTGAAACTACCGTAAAGCTCACAGCGGATGCTATTTTTCCTCGTTTTGAAAGAAGCCCTGCGATTAGTCCTGCACAGCCCACAACAGCCATGCTCCGTGAAAGCTCGGCGAGCTGCTCAGCTCCCGAACAGCCGAGTATAGCGCCGAGCGAGGTCAGAACGCCCATTATTGCGCCGCCCGGCCCTCCGAAGCGTCCTCCTGCCGCAAGTATTACGAAGATACCGACAGTACGACCTAATGAGAATGTCCCTGCCGAAACGCCGAACAGCGCCGATATCATCGTCACATATATAACCGCCGAGCAAAGGCTGTTCGCACCCGTCACGTTTATCCGTCCGTTCTTCTTTAAGCACAGCATCTCACACGAAATAAAATATGCTGTTATTCCGCAGATGATTCCTCTGAAAAGCACAGCCGCCGCAAGAGAAACCGTTATCTTTGCGGCAAGCGACGCCGCCGCTCCCGAAAAAATGTAGACTGCCGCCGCAAATATCCCCGTTCCTGCCGAGCCGAGCTTTCTCTCCGTAAATCTGCGGACGATTATTTTCAGCGCAAGCATTACAGCCATTGCAAGCATTTCCGTAACGAAGCTGTCAGCCCTGCCGAGAACTATAACGCTTGCCGCCGAGCCTGCAAAAACAGCAGACGAGAAGACCGCAGGCAGTACAGCCGCCAGCGCAGGCGATATCGGGATGAACCCGTTCGATGCGCTGAATATCATACCGCAAAGTAACGCACCCGTCCATTTTATAACCCCGAGCCGAGCGTCCGAGTCACTGTTTTTCCGTTTTTTCCGCGAAGCATCCGTCTTGCCGATGTCAAAAAAGCTGCCCGTTTTTTCTTTTACGACCATAACATATTACATCCTTTCCGTATATTTTACAAAAATACTTAAATTGATTATAATATATTAAAGTGGTAAAAATTGTCATTTCATAAAAATGATAAAGAAAAAAGCAGTTCAGAAAACCGGTCGATTTTCAAACTGCTTTTGGAAAAGTTACAGCTATTTCGCAGCGGAAATTATTGCATCAACGGTCGCTTTGTCCGCTTCAAAATAAACCGTTTCCCCGTTCTTTATCCGAACGGAAATTATACTGCCGTCCGTCTGAACAGTGTAGAGAATATCTCCGCTCACATTGTCGAATACGCTGAACGAGAATATCGGTATCAGACTTTCTTTGCTGCTCGGAACAAGCTTTTCCAGTGCTTCGGCAAAAGCATTATTCAGCGCAAGTGCCTTTTCTCCGAAAATATCGCAGCGTCCGCTTTCGGAAGTGGTCACCTCCGCATTGATGTCATCCTGCGAAATGAGGGATATATATTCAAGAAGCTTTTCGTTCTCGCTCGGCGAAAACTCGGAATAATCAACTGCATCCCCTCCGACTACCTTTGAAAATGCAGGAGCAACGGAAAATTCGCCTTCAATGTCGATGTCGTCATCGTCGGTATCCGCAATATCTTCTGAATTATCAACATCGTCATCCGAATCGCTGCCTGCAGTTTCGTTGTCGGCGTTGGTATCTTCCGCATAGTCATAGCTGCCGTCACCGAAGTCCTCATTTTCTTCCGCAGCAGCATCGTCCGCAATATCGTTGGTTTCAACGCTTTCAAAGGTAATGTCACCCGTTTCGGTGCTTTCATCCGCAGAGGTGCTTTCCGTGCTGACAACGCTCTCGCCTGTCGTTTCGGTAACCGCAAAAAACGCAGGTGCGCCATCATTCTGTACATCCGTTCCGCCGTTCTCGATCGCTTCCTCAACAGGCAGCTCTTCGGCAATGTCTGCTTCGGCATTTTCATCCTCCGTGAGCTCGGTCACGGGTGCGGCTTCAGCGCTTTCTTCCTCAAAAGCATTTTGAGAATTAACGGCAGGCTCGGAATAAGCACTGTCATTTACTGTCATAACGTTTTCAAGATTTTTTTCTTTAAGTGTATTCAAGCCAACAACAGCAATAATTGCAAGGCAGGCAGCTGCGGCGGCAAAGGGCGTAAGCTTCACAATGAACGGCTTACGGTTCGGCTTTTTTTCCTTTGCAGCTTCTTCAAGCATAAGCTTTTTCGTTTCGTTCAGAAATCTCTCGGAGGCTTTGATATTTTCAAGCGATCTTGTGTAGTTTTCTCTGTTTATATTCAATTGTCATTTCCTCCTTTCAGAATTTCTTTCAAGCGTTCCCTCGCCCTTGCAAGCAGAGTGCCGACCGTTGCGGGCTTTTTCCCCGTTATGTCTGCGATATCGTTTATCGAATAGCCTTCATAATAGTAAAGATGTATCGGGAGCCGATATTTTTCGGGAAGACTTCTGACGGCTTCAAGAAGCTCGCTCCCCTCATCGGGTTCAAAATCCTCCGAGGGTTCTTCCGTGTCCTCGATCGGGACGGTGTTCTTTATCCAGCCCGACTTGAAGTGATTCTTGCATTTGTTGACCGCCGTTCGCAGCAGCCATGCTTTTTCGTGTTCGGCGCTCTCAAAACCTGTGCCGTGACGGATAAACGCAATGAAGGTCTCCTGTGCGATATCCTCGGCATCGTGAATATTTTTCGTGTATGTATAGCAAAGCTTTATGAGGCTGTCCGAATATTCCGCAAGAACACGTTCGATATGAGCGTCGCTGCCGAATTTTTCACTGTGATTTTCAGTCGTCATAGTTTTCTCCTGCGAAGATATACCCGAAAATCTCCCTAATACGCTGCCGATTGGTATTGAGCACTCCCCTTTAGGAAGATTTTCGGTATCTTCTATTTATAATACAATCCAAATGTCGGAAATTTTTCATTTTCCGAAAAAATTTTTTGATTTATTCCGTTCTTGCTTCCCTTGACGGACGGGAAAACTTCACAAGAAGCAGTATTATCGAGGTCAGAACAAGCACGCCGAGTACTATCGGAACGGACGAATTTTTTCCCGTATATTCGGAGATGTCAAGATATCCGCTTACCCCGAAAACAGCCGCAAATGCAAGCAGGATACCGATAAGTCCCTCTCCTGCGATCATTCCCGATGAGAAAAGCACTCCCTTGTTTATAGCCGCTTCCCTTGCCTTTTCGTCAGCCTTTCTGCGCTCTGCAAAGTGACGGATAACACCGCCTATGAAGATGCAGGCAGAAAGCCGAACGGGAAGATACGAGCCTATCGCAAACGGCAGAACGGGTATCCCCATAAGCTCGGCAGCAACAGCGGCAAATGCGCCGATAAAAACAAGGTTCCACGGCAGCTGTGCGGTCATGACGCCTTCGGTTATCATCTTCATAAGCATTGCCTGCGGCGCAGCAAGCTCGGGTGTACCGAACCCCCACGCCGAATCGAGCAGATAGAGCGTTCCGCCGATAACGAGCGAAGCGGCTGACGCTCCGATGATCTCGCCGATCTGCTGCTTTACGGGCGTTGCGCCGAGGATATATCCTGTTTTCAAGTCCTGTGAGGTGTCGCCTGCGACCGAGGCGATGATGCTTATCACCGAACCTATCGCAACAGCGGCGATCATTCCCTCCGTGCTGTCCATACCCATTGCTTTAAGAAGCAGCGAAGCGGCAAGCAGCGTTGCTATCGTCATTCCCGAAACGGGATTGTTGCTGCTGCCGACAAGTCCGACCATCCTTGACGATACCGCCGCAAAAAAGAAGCCGAACACCACCGTTATTATCGCCCCGACAAGATTCACGGGGATAACAGGGATAAGCCACAATGCGAGCGTCAGAACTGCGACCGCCGCAATGACAAAACGAAAGTCAAGCTCACGTTCCGTCCGTTCGGTGCTTCTGCCGTGCCGTCCTGCAGCGGAAAGAGATGCACGGAACGTTTTGAAGATCAGGGGAAGCGAGCGGACAAGGCTTATAAGTCCGCCTGCTGCAAGAGCACCTGCTCCGATATAGCGGATATAGTTCTGCCATATTGCCGAAGCTCCGCCCTCGGAATAAAGCTGCGCCACCGTTGCGTTCTCGGACGGATACATTACCGTTTCCCCTCCGAAATTGACTATCGCAGGGATAAGAACGAGCCAGCTCATAACGCCGCCTGCGAGCATATAGGACGATATCCTGAAGCCGCAGATATAGCCAACACTCATAACGGCAGGATAAAGCTGCGTTCCGATCTCTCCGCCGAAGCTTTTGAATCTTAATGCAAGCTCCTCGGGAACGGCTTTGAGCCCGTCAATCAGGAATTTGAAGAACGCACCTGCACCCATTCCTCCGAATACCGCCGATGCGCCCGTTCCGCCCTTTTGTCCTGCAATAAGCACCTGCGCGCAGGCTGTGCCCTCGGGATATGGAAGAGTTCCATGCTCACGGACAATGAGCGCATTGCGCAAAGGTATCATAAAGAACACACCGAGCAGACCGCCTATTACTGCGATAACGGTTATCTCAAATATTGAAGGGCGCTCACCCGTACCCTGCGCCGCCCATAAAAACAGCGCAGGAAGCGTGAATATCGCCCCCGAAGCTATGGATTCGCCTGCTGAGCCTATAGTCTGGACAATGTTGCTTTCAAGGACGGAATTTTTCCCCGAAAGCATCCTCATTACGCTCATAGCTATGACCGCCGCAGGTATCGAAGCGGAAACCGTCATCCCCACACGCAGCCCGAGATATGCGTTAGACGCGCTGAAAACAACGGCTGTTATAATGCCCGTAATAATGGAAGAAGCCGTAAATTCAGCTGTCACTTTTGAGGAAGGAATATACGGCTTGAAGTCGGTATCTTTTTTCATTTCTGCCTCCGCCTGTCTGATTTGTTGGGAAAAAGCCGATCAAAGTGAAGCGTTTTTATCGGCGTTTCCTTGGCTTTGGCAGTATTATTTCCGATTTTATATAGCTTTATACGAATTAAATTATAAGAATAAGAACAGCAGTGATAATTCCAAATGCAGCAAAAATTCTGCACAATACGGAAAATATCCCGAGCGTGTGAGCCTTTCGGTCGAACGGATTATCCCCCTTTATGCAGGCGGTGTCCGTTTCGTCACAATAGTAAAGCTCGACTTCATCCCCTCGGATATAGTGCTTCCCCTGACTTTCGGTGTATCGATGGACGATCGTGCCCTTGCGCTCCTCGTCACGGAACTGGAGTATCACAGCGCTGACTGTGTTCCCCTCTCTGTCCACGGGAACATCCTTTACGTCAAGAACTGCGGCCTTGTAGCGCTTGCTTTTCTGCATAAAATCTTCAAGACCCCGAAGGTACTTTTTCCTCCGAGCCGAAAGCTTTGCGCCGAGTATGAGCATAGCCGCAGAAAAACCGAAAACTGCGGCTGAAATTGCAAATGACGTCATAATTCTGTCCTTTTAAACAAGGTCGATAAGCTCTGCACCGAGATATTCGGCAAGAGCTTCGCCGTTTATGATTATCTGTGCGCCCCTTGTTCCTGCGCTGACAGCGATCTCATCGAAAAGTATCGCCGTTTCATCAATAAAAGTCGGAAATTTCTTCTTCATTCCTATCGGAGAACAGCCGCCGCGGATATATCCCGTAGTCGGAAGAAGATCCTTCAGCGGAAGCATCTCCGCTTTTTTGTCGTGAGCGGCTTTCGCAGCCTTTTTAAGATCAAGCTCCTTATCAACAGGTATGCAGCAGACAAAAAAGCCTGTCCTTTCACCCTTTAAAACGAGCGTTTTGAATACCTGCTCAGGCGGCTGACCAAGCTGACGTGCAACATGAACACCCGAAAGGTCATTTTCGTCCACTTCATATTCAGCCGTGCGAAATTCTATCTTTGCAGCTTCAAGCAGCCGCATTGCGTTTGTTTTATTCATAGCAGAAATGCTTCTTTCCTATAAAATGATCAATTCTGACCTGTAATAAGCTTTGCCGCAAAAACGCCGACGCCGAGAATCACCAGCACAACGCCGACAACACGGTTGAGAACCTTGGGTTCAGCCTTGTTTGCGAAAACAGCCGCTATCCTTGCCCATAAAAGCGTGCTTAAAACGCAGAATATCAGCGTCCACATATCAGGCGTTCCGCCGAGCGCAAAATGACTCAATGAGCCCGTCAGCGCCGTGAAAGCCATGATAAAAACGCTCGTGCCGACTGCAGTTTTAAGCTCGTAGCCAAGTACGGAGGTAAGTATCAGGAGCATCATCATACCGCCGCCTGCACCGACAAATCCGCAGATAAAGCCGATGATAATTCCGCAGCCGATCGACTGTATAACACGTTTTTTAGGGTCGGTCTGCGCCATTTTCTCCTTTGTCACCATAACAGGCTTCAAAAGAAATTTTATACCGAGAAAAGTTGTCATAAGAAGGGAAAAGCTGCCCATCGTGCGGCTCGGAACAAGGCTGGATACATAGCTTCCCACCATAGTGAAAACAAGAACGGTGAACATCATTATAAGACCGTTCCGAACATCGAGGTTCTTGTTTTTGCCATAGGTATAAGCGGAAACGGCGCTTGCAGGAACATCCGAAGCAAGAGCAATGCCGACCGCCATGTAAGGGTCCATTCCAAGAAAAGCCACGAGCATAGGCGTAATAACAGCAGCGGCGCTCATTCCTGCAAATCCCGTGCCAAGACCTGCACCGATGCCTGCGATAAAGCTTACGATAAATTTTAAAAGAATAATAAGACTTCCTTTTCTGTATATTTCCCCTAACACACTTTTTTCAGCATAATTATACATTAATAGAACCCGTTTGTCAAGACTGACGGTCACCGTTAAACCGCGAAGCCAAGCAGCCGGTCGAGCCGGGCACAGCTTGTCAGATGTCCGGAGGGCGGAAGCCCTTTGGTTGCAGGTCAATTTGACCTTTAGCAATAGAGCGAAACTCTCTAAACTTTAGCGAAACATTTGCCGCAAAAGCAAAGTATCTCTAATACTAAAAACCATTTAAACTGTAGACAAAAAATCTGCGCAAAATCCATATACGAGAGATTTTTGCTTGATTTTTTGTACAGTTTTTAAATGGTTTTAAGTATAAAATCAAAAGCGCAATTCACGAACAAAAAGCTATACCAGAACATGAGAAATCAGTCTGTAAGCCTTTAATTCGTGAATTGCGCTTATTCTTTATTAACGGAACAACTTTCCTTGAAGCGTAAATACACGAACGCAGTGAGTGAATTTACGCTTCAACGCTGTATGAACAGCTATTCAATATGTAACATAATCAATTATTCTTCATCGTTTCTCTGCTCTTCAAGAATATTTCTTATTTGGTGTATATCTCTTGCCAAGTCAAGAAATACCATTGCAAAACCTACAACCAGAACTGCCGCAATAATCGCTATTGCAAGCGCAATGAATCCAACACCAACCATTTCGTTTGAACAAAACATTGCACACAAAACAATCCCAACAATTATAATAACAAAAAATACAAACTTGTAAACTCCTTTGAGAGATGATATCCAGAATGTTGTATTTGATGAATTTGATTTTTGATTTTCAGATTCCGTTTTAATATTTTCGGTATATGAATCAACAATATCACTCAAATATTGTTTTAACTTTTCATTCTTACATCTGCATAAATTCTGTTTAATTTTCTCCATCGCTTCGTCTGCACCGCCATTATTTTCTGCAATACAATTAATTGCAGCATCACAGTTTTCACAAACATAATGCTCTGAACCCTCATCATCAAAAAACTGAAGAATTAATTCATCCAAAGAAACTTCTTTTCCGCAAAGTGGACATTTTGGCATTTTTCTCACTCCATTATTGATTTGATATTTTCATTATAGCTTTATAAAAAATAAAAGTCAATGATTTTCTTCTAATTGTTATAAATACTGTATTTGCTGATAACATATGGATTATTTATAATTATATCATTTTGAGAAAAAAATAAGTAAGCTGACAGCTAAATTTTTTTCATTTAATCCCCATCACATCACTATAGCAATACACTATCAAACAACTCTTTTTGCAAAAATCAAAAGCGACTAACACTCAAGCCGAATTCGGCAGGATAGTTAGTCGCCTTTTTAACGATAAATGTTATCTATAAAAATAATTACGCATTACGAATTAAGCATTACGCATTATCTCAACGTTGTATATCCCATAAGAGCTTCATCGACCTGTCTTGCGGCTTCTCTGCCCTCACGGATCGCCCATACAACGAGTGACTGTCCTCTGTGCATATCGCCTGCTGTGAAGATGTTGTCAACGCTTGTCTTGTAGTCGTTCGGCGATGCGGTCTCGACATTGGTTCTTGCGTTGAGCTTTACGCCGAAATCATCGGTGATGTATTTTTCCGTACCGAGGAAGCCTGCTGCGATAAGCACGAGGTCAGCAGGGATAACCTGCTCGCTTCCGCTTACGGGTTCCATTACAGTTCTGCCTGTTTCTTCGTTCTTGACGGGTGCAAGCCTGATCGTTTCGATCGCACGAACGTGACCTTCGTCATCCTTGAGGAACTGCTTTACGGTCGTCTGATAGATTCTCGGGTCGTGACCGAATACTGCGATCGCTTCTTCCTGACCGTAGTCCGTTTTGCAGACTCTCGGCCACTCCGGCCACGGGTTGTTTGCTGCACGCTCATCGGGGAGCTTCGGCATCATTTCAAGCTGTACTACCGACTTGCAGCCGTGGCGGATAGATGTTGCAACGCAGTCGTTGCCCGTATCGCCGCCGCCGATAACGACGACATTCTTATATTTTGCGCTGATATAATAGCCGTCCGAAAGATTTGAGCTGATAAGGCTCTTGGTCGTTGCTTTGAGGAAGTCAACTGCGAAATAGATACCCTTTGCATCTCTTCCCGGAGCGGAAATATCACGGGGATTGCCCGAGCCGCAGCAGAGGACAACGGCGTCATACTCCTTTTTGAGCTGTTCTGCGGTAACATCAACTCCGACATTAACACCGAGCTTGAACTTAACGCCTTCTGCTTCCATAAGCTTTACTCGTCTTTCAATAACGCTCTTTTCAAGCTTCATATTGGGAATACCGTACATAAGCAATCCGCCGGGACGGTCTTCACGCTCATATACAGTTACGCTGTGACCTCTTCTGTTAAGTCTTTGTGCTGCTGCAAGTCCTGAAGGGCCCGAACCGATAACGGCTATCTTCTTATCCGTGCGGACAGAGGGAGCCTTCGGCTTGATGATATCGTGCTCAAAAGCATATTCGATAACAGCGTATTCGTTATCCTTTACGGTAACGGGGCTGCCGTTAAGTCCGCAGGTGCAGGCTTTTTCGCAAAGGGCAGGACAAACCCTTGAAGTGAACTCGGGAAAGCTGTTGGTAAGCAGAAGTCTTTCTGCTGCGCTTGCCATATCGCCGTGGAAAACGAGGTCGTTCCATTCGGGACAGAGGTTATTGAGCGGACAGCCCGAAACCATACCGTCCTGGAGCGGCTTTCCGTACTGACAGAACGGAACGCCGCAGTCCATACATCTTGCAGCCTGCTTTTTTCTTGCCTCCATATCCATAGGAGTATGGAATTCACGGTAGTTTTTTATTCTTTCAAGCGGTTTTTCACACTTGTTTTCGCATCTTTCATATTCAAGAAAACCTGTTGATTTACCCATTTTACATTACCTCCCCGAAATTACTTCATATTCTCGCGAAAAGCGGAGATCCTTGCTTCTTCGCTGCTTTGTCCCTGTGCCTCGAATTTTCTGATGCTGTTCATCATCTTCGCATAGTCATGAGGGATGACCTTCTTGAACTTGGGAAGGAATTCATCGAAGTGGTCGAGTATCTCTTTGCCGCGTGCGGACTTTGTAGCTGCGGTGTGCTCTTTGATAAGCGATCTGAGCTGTGCAACGTCATCGGGGTCGCAAACCTTTGTGAAGTCAACAAGCGACTTGTTGAGCTTTGTGTAAAGGTCGAAGTTCTCATCGAGAACGTAAGCGATACCGCCGCTCATACCTGCGGCAAAGTTCTTGCCCGTTGTGCCGAGGATAACTGCAACGCCGCCCGTCATATATTCGCAGCCGTGATCGCCGACGCCTTCAACAACGACCGTCGCACCGGAGTTTCTTACGCAGAAACGTTCGCCTGCAACGCCCGAGATGAACGCCTTGCCGCTTGTTGCGCCGAAGAGGGCAACATTGCCGACAATGATGTTCTCGTCTGATCTGAGCTTTGAATTTTTAGGCTGGAAGAGCACGAGCTTACCGCCGGAAAGTCCCTTTCCGAAGTAGTCGTTGCTGTCGCCTTCGAGGGTGATAGTAAGTCCCTTCGGGATGAATGCGCCGAAGCTCTGACCGCCTGCGCCGTGGCAGTTGATAACGTATGTATCTTCGTCAAGAGTGTTGTAGTAGCGCTTTGTGATCTCCGAGCCGAAGATAGTACCAAGTGTTCTGTTGAGGTTGTTTACGTTCAGCTCGATCTTCTTTGGCTTTTTCGTTTCGAGTGCAAGCATCATCTCGGGGAGTATCTTTGTTTCGTCAATGGTCTTGTCAAGCTCGAAATCGAAGGCGTTCGCAGGGTCAAAGTGGAGATTGCTCTCGCCATGTGTGTACGGATTTTCAAGGATAGCGCTCATATCGATCTTTGAAGCCTTGTGATCCTCGGCAAAATCCTTCTTGCGGAGAAGGTCGGAGCGGCCGATAAGCTCATCGACCGTGCGAATGCCGAGCTTTGCCATATATTCACGCATTTCCTCTGCGATAAAGGTCATAAAGTTGACGATATATTCGGGCTTGCCCTTGAAACGCTTTCTCAATTCGGGGTTCTGCGTTGCAACGCCTACGGGGCAGGTGTCAAGGTTGCAGACTCTCATCATTACGCAGCCCATTGTAACCAGCGGAGCGGTAGCAAAGCCGTATTCCTCTGCGCCGAGCATTGCGGCGATGACAACATCGCGTCCTGTCATCATCTTGCCGTCCGTTTCGATGACAACTCTTGAACGAAGTCCGTTTTTGATAAGCGTTTTGTGTGTTTCTGCAAGTCCAAGCTCCCACGGCAGACCTGCATTGTGGATCGAGCTTCCCGGAGCAGCGCCCGTGCCGCCGTCATAGCCCGAGATGAGGATAACGCCTGCGCCTGCCTTTGCAACGCCTGCTGCAACAGTGCCAACGCCGACCTCGGAAACGAGCTTTACGGATATCCTTGCATCGGTGTTTGCGTTTTTAAGGTCATAAATAAGCTGTGCAAGGTCTTCGATCGAATAAATATCGTGGTGAGGCGGAGGAGAGATAAGAGCAACGCCCGGTGTTGAGTGACGGGTCTTGGCGATCCAGGGGTAAACCTTCTTTGCGGGAAGATGTCCGCCCTCGCCCGGCTTTGCGCCCTGTGCCATTTTGATCTGTATCTCCTTTGCGGAGGTGAGATATTTCGATGTTACGCCGAAACGTCCCGAAGCGACCTGCTTGATAGCGGAGCATTTGTCCTCGTCCGTGCCTGCGGTGATGATTCTTTCAAGGTCTTCGCCGCCTTCGCCGCTGTTCGACTTTCCGCCGATGCGGTTCATTGCGATAGCCATACATTCGTGAGCTTCCTGCGAGATCGAACCGTAGGACATAGCGCCCGTCTTGAAACGGTGCATGATGCTTGCAGCGCTTTCTACCTCGTCAAGCGGGATTCCGCCGTCCTTGGGGTAGTTGAAATCGAGCGTGCTGCGGAGAGTAAGGTTCTTGTCCTCGGCATTGAGAGCCTCGGAGTACTTTTTATAAAGCTTGTAATCGCCCGTCCAGGTCGACTGCTGGAGAAGGTGTATCGTAAGCGGATTGTAGAGATGTTCTTCCTTGCCGCTGCGTGATTTGTGGTTGCCGATGCTTTCGATAGCTTCGTTTACCGTGAGGTCACGGGGGTCAAATGCAGCGTCATGGAGAGCAATGCTTCTCTTGCTGATATCGTCAAGGTCGATGCCGCCGATCCTGCTGATGGTATCGGGGAAGAATTCTTCGCAGACGCTCTTGCTGATGCCGAGAGCTTCAAAGATCTTTGAGCCCTGGTAGGACTGTATGGTGGAAATACCCATTTTTGACGAGATCTTGACGATGCCGTCAACAATAGCCTTGACATAAGCGTTGAGAGCTTCGGTATATTCCTTGTCGATAGTCCTGTCGGATGTGAGCTCATACAGAGTATCCATTGCAAGATACGGGTTTACAGCGCTTGCGCCGAAGCCGAGAAGCGTTGCAAAATGATGTACCTCGGTAGGTTCTGCCGTTTCGATAATGAGCGAGATAGCTGTGTTCTTTCTTGTCTTTACAAGGTAGGTTTCAAGAGCCGCAACTGCGAGCAGCGATGGGATCGCAAGATGATCCCTGTCAACACCTCGGTCGGTGAGGATAAGGATAGTTGCACCTTCATCGTGAGCCTTGTCAGCCTGACGGTAAAGGTTCTCGATAGCTTCACGGAGAGTCGATGACTTCTTGTTGTAAAGCATTGAGATATCGGCTGTTTTAAGGCTTTCAATGTTTGATGTGCGGATCTTGAGAAGGTCAAGATTTGTGAGAACGGGATTTTTGATCTTGAGAACAAGGCAGTTCTTTTCATCATCCTTGAGGATGTTGCCGGAAGCGCCGAGATAAACCGTAGTATCGGTGATAACGGATTCTCTGATAGCGTCTATCGGAGGGTTTGTGACCTGCGCAAAGAGCTGCTTGAAGTAGTCAAAGAGCGGAGGATTTGTGTTTGAAAGCGGAGGTACGGGAGTATCCGAGCCCATTGCAGCGGTCGGTTCCGAACCTGTGAGAGCCATAGGTATCATCGTACTGCGGATAGATTCGTATGTATATCCGAAAGCGTGCTGAAGTCTTTCAAGCTCTTCGCCCGAGTAGCGCATAGGCTTCTTGTTCGGGATAAAGAATTCGGAGAGGGGGTGAAGATTATGGTCGAGCCATTCGCCGTACGGGTGGCGCTTGCTGTAATAGTCCTTGAGCTTTTCGTCCTCGACAAGCTCGCCCTTTACAGTGTCAACGAGGAGCATCTTGCCGGGGTGGAGTCTTTCCTTTTTAACGATAATATCGGCAGGAATATCGAGTGCACCGACTTCGGAGGAAAGGATAAGGTACTTGTCGCTGCCGTCATCGGTGATATAGTAACGTGACGGACGAAGACCGTTTCTGTCGAGAACGGCACCGAGAACATCACCGTCCGAGAAGATGATCGAAGCAGGACCGTCCCACGGTTCCATCATTGTTGCATAGTACTGGTAGAACGCTCTCTTTTCACGGCTGATAGTTTTGCTGTGCTGCCACGGTTCGGGTATGAGCATCATTACTGCAAGAGGAAGATCGACGCCTGCCATTGTCATGAATTCAAGAGTGTTGTCAAGGCGTGCGGAGTCGGAGCCTCTTACGTCGAGAACCGGGACGATATCCTTCATTCTGTCGCCGATAAGATCGCTGACGAGAACGGATTCACGGCTGAGCATCTTGTCAACGTTGCCCGTAATGGTGTTGATCTCACCGTTGTGAACGATAAGTCTGTTCGGGTGAGAACGCTGCCAGCTCGGGTTGGTGTTCGTGCTGAAACGCGAGTGAACGATACCGATAGCGGAAACATATTCCTTGCTGTCAAGGTCAAGATAGAACTTGCGCAGCTGTGCAACGAGGAACATTCCCTTATATACAATAGTACGGCTGGAGCAGGAGCAGACATAGGTGTCCCTGTTCTGCTTTTCAAATACCATTCTTGCGATATAAAGCTTTCTGTCGAAGTCGATGCCCTTTGCACAGTCCTCGGGCTTTTTGATGAATGCCTGATAGATGTTCGGCATGCTTTCGAGAGCCTTTGTACCGAGAACATCGGGATTTACGGGAACCTTTCTCCAACCGAGGAATTCAAGATTTTCTGCGATAAGTGTTTTTTCAAAGTCAGCCATTGCAAAACGGCACTGATCCTCGGACTGGGGGAAGAAGAACATACCGATGCCGTATTCACGTTCTCCGCCTATCTTGATGCCTGCTTCCTTTGCAGCCTTTTTGAAGAACGGGTGGCTGATCTGAAGAAGGATGCCGACGCCGTCGCCTGTCTTGCCCTCAGCGTCCTTACCTGCACGGTGTTCAAGCGTTTCAACTATTTTGAGAGCGTTGTCAACGACCGTATAGTCGGCTTTGCCGCTCACATTTACTACAGCACCGATGCCGCAGTTTTCATGTTCAAATCTTGGATCGTACAAGCCGTCCTTTTGAAACGGCTCCTGATTTCTGTAATTATCCATAAGCGTTCTCCTTAATTTCGATCTCCGATACAAAAACGGAGGATCGGTATTATTTTTTCGGCTGTCTTCCCTGAAAATACAACCGTTTTTCTGCGATGTTACTATTCTATCATATAATAATGCGCTTGTCAAGGATTTTTGCAAGATTTATAATTTATTCCTGCATTTTATATCAAAAAATACACAAAAACCCTTTTAAAAACACGTTTTTTATTGAAAATATGAAATTAAAGAGCAAAAAACTTTTGTAATCGATTGCATAAATTAAAAAATAATTAACAAAAAAACTGCCGCACGATACCATTCATACGGTTCGTGCGGCAGCTTTGAAAATGCCGATGGAAAAATAATCTGATTAATAGAATCTCTTCTTATTCTTCTTTGTTACGATGATAACTACAACAATTGCTGCTACTAAAACAACTGCTACAATGATAACCACGATAACAGCAACGCTGTTTCCGCTGCCTTCTTCGGCATTCGGAGCGGCTGTCGTTTCTGCTGCTGTCGTTTCTGCAGGAGCTTCGGTTGCTTCGGTAACTTCTTCAGTCTGTGCTTCTGTAGCAGCGGTCGTCACGACCTCACGTGCGGGAGGATCGTAATTTATTATCTTTGCGGATGTAACGGTCATTTTTATGCCACGGTCACCGATGCAGAAATTGCATACACCGGAAAGATCATCACTTCCGTAAGCAAGAACCATTGAGTCATAGTCAAAAAGTGCATGGGTATCGTCATACTCATAAGGAACGACCTGTGCCCAGATCTGCGGATCGACATCATAATTCTGGAGAATGAGTTCAACCTGATACTGACCGGGAAGCGATGGATCTCCGTTAAGCTCATAATTTACTTCAAAGATCGTATCGGGACCGATACCTTCAGGATTTATTTCAGATCTGGAATATGTAATGGACTGACCCCACAAACCGTTTGTTTCTATGGCTCTTGCAACAGGGAGTTCAATATCCTGAGGTTCTGCAAAAGCTGTAAATGCCATGCAGAATGCAGCTAAAACTCCGGCAGCGATACCGGAAATGATTTTAGTAATTTTCATTTTCTTTACTCCTATCCTTTTATATATTTCAAAGATACATTATAATTCTATACCAGTTTAGTTATATTGTCA
Source organism: Oscillospiraceae bacterium (assembly GCA_051881815.1). Taxonomy (GTDB): domain Bacteria; phylum Bacillota; class Clostridia; order Oscillospirales; family Ruminococcaceae; genus UMGS363. The sequence goes on from JBJEQP010000083.1 coordinate 207,226, forward strand.
ATATTCTGCAAAATGATTTGTTCAAATCAACAAATCAGGCGTTCTAAACTATACCGCTAATTTGCATAATGTCAATGGATCTCGTGCCATCCGTCCAGTTTTGACCGCATTAAAGCGCCAAAGATACGCTCCTTCGTGCCCTTTGATGACCTTTCAAGCTCTGCAATAAGCCGCTTTGTATCTTCACGGGCGGTCTTTCCGTCAGCAGGGCAAGCGCTTTTGTAAACGGGAAGCTCTGCCTTCCTTGCTGCGGAGCGTATCTCCTTTTCCTCGGCAAGCACAAGCGGACGGATAATAGTCAGCTCCTTGTCGTCAAGGGTGCATACGGGCGGAAAGCAGCCCAGCCTTCCCTCGAGCGTCAGATTCATCATAAAGGTTTCTATTACATCGTCCTTGTTGTGTCCGAGTGCAAGCTTGCTGCAGCCAAGCTCTCTCACAGCACCGAGCAGAGCGCCCCTTCTCATCCGTGAGCAAAGGCTGCAGGGGTTCGGTTCCTTCCTGACGTCAAAAACGATCTCGCCTATCTGCGTAGGGATGATCTCATAGCGAACGCCGAGCTGTCCGCAAAGCTCGGAAATTTTTGAGTAGTCGCCGCTTTTTCCGCCGAAATTCGGGTCGACGGTCACAGCGGTCACATTGTAGCGGATACCGATGAAATCACGCATTTTTGCAAGTCCGTACAGCAAAACAAGGCTGTCCTTTCCGCCCGAAACGCCGACAGCGATATTGTCGCCGTCGGAAAGCATTTCAAAGCCGTTCGCAGCCTTGCGCATAAGTCCGAGTATCCTTTGCATTACTTCTGGATATTGCCGTGTGAAAGCTCGGTGAGGTAGGCGTTGATGAAGCCGTCGAGATCGCCGTCCATTACCGCCTGGATGTTGCCGTTTTCATAGCCTGTACGGTGATCCTTTGCAAGGGTATAGGGCATGAAAACGTAAGAACGGATCTGTGCGCCCCATGCGATCTCCTTCTGAACGCCCTTAATGTCTTCAATCTTTTCAAGGTGTTCTCTTTCCTTTATCTCAACGAGCTTGGACATGAGCATTTTCATAGCGTAGTCCTTGTTCTGATACTGGCTTCGCTGCGTCTGACAGGAAACAACGATCCCCGTCGGGAGATGTGTAAGACGAACTGCGGAGGAGGTCTTGTTTACCTTCTGTCCGCCTGCGCCCGACGCACGGTAGAAGTCAATCTCAAGGTCTTCGGGGCGTATCTCGATGTTAGTGTCAGCTTCGCTCATTTCGGGCATAACTTCAAGCGACGCAAAGGAGGTGTGACGTCTTCCCGACGAGTCGAACGGAGAAACACGGACAAGTCTGTGAACGCCCGATTCGGACTTTGTGAAGCCGTAAGCGTTTAGTCCTTCGATGAGGATAGATGCAGATTTAAGACCTGCTTCATCTCCGTCAAGATAGTCGAGAGTAGTCACCTTGAAGCCGTGGCTTTCTGCCCACATATTGTACATTCTGAAAAGCATCGAAGCCCAGTCCTGCGCTTCCGTTCCGCCTGCGCCTGCGTGGAAGGTAAGGATAGCGTTCTTGCTGTCGTATTCACCCGTAAGGAGCGTTGAAAGCTTCATTGCTTCAAGCTCCTTCTTGAAGTGGTTAGCGTCCGACTTGATCTCAAAAACGACATCGTCATCCTCCTGCGCATCCTCTTCAAGCGTAAGCTCGATCATTGTAATAGTATCTTCAAGCTTTGCGTTGAGCTTGTTGTAGCTGTCGATGGTAGCTTCGTGGTGCTTGATCTTCTGCATTACCTTCTGCGAGTTTTCGAGATCATCCCAGAAACCGTCCTTGCCCGATTCCTCCTGAAGCTCGGTTATCTCCGACTTTGCCTTGTCAATATCGAGTATCTTGTAGAGATCCTTCATCTCGTTTCGGTAGCCTTCAAGCTCCACCTTTAATTCTTCAAGTAAAAGCATATATATCTCCTTTTTCCGGTAAATAAAGATTTAGGGTAAACTTCTTTGCAGGGAACGGGTTTCCCGTCCCGTATCAATAAGATCATTTGAGCTAATATCCGTTCTTATCTCCGCCGTAGATACCGAGCAGCTCTTCCGAAAAGCCGTCGCCTTCTTTGACGGCAAGCGTCGGCAGGACCTTCATAAACGGCTTTCCGCCAAGCTTTCCTTCAATAAGGAACAGCCACGGCGAACAGCTGTGATCTTTTGCAACAAAGCGTAGAGTTTTCGGCTCTATCCGATTCGCCTTCATTGCGGAGATAACGTCCGCCAGGCGTTCGGGACGGTTACAGACGCAAAGCTTTCCGCCGAATTTCAGCAGTCCCGAAGCGGTCCTGCATACATCGTTGATATTGCATAATATCTCGTGCCGTGCGATGCGCTGTGCTTCACCAAGGCTCTCGATACCTGCGTTCGATGCCTTGTAGGGCGGATTGCAGGTCACAACATCGAAGGAACCCTTCGGCACCTTGTCGCCGAGCGCTTTCAGATCGCCGAGAACGGGAACTAAACCGTCAAGCTTATTTCTTTCAAGCGTTGTTCTAAACTGGTCGATCGCCTGCTCCTGAATGTCAACACCGTAAATAAGCTCGGGCTCAAACTTTATTTTCAGCAGAAGCGGTATTATGCCGCAGCCCGTTCCGAGGTCGCATACCTTATCCTTGTGACGGGGAGAGGAAAAATCTGCGAGCAGAAATGCGTCCGTTCCGAATTTGTGTTCGGGAGAAACGCATATCTCAATGCCCTTCTGCAGCAGTTCAAAAGTATAATTTCCCATCAGCCGACCATTACCTTTCCGACAGGGTATATCTCGTTTTTGCTGTGCTTGTTGTTTATTGAGATGCTGAATGCAAGCGAAACGGGTCCTACTCTTCCGATGAACATTATAATAATAAGTATGGCTCTTGAAACGTCATTGCATTTTGCCGTAACGCCCGTGGAAAGTCCCGAGGTCGATATCGCAGATGTTACTTCATACGCAGTGTCAAGTCCCGAAAATCCGGGATTGAGGTTATATATCGCAAGCGAAGCTATTATAATAAGGAAAACAAATACCATTGCAACGGTCAGAGCCTTGTAAACGACCTCGTGTTCGATCTTTCGTCCCATTGCGATAGTGTCCGATCTTCCCGAAAGCACACTTGATATCGTCATAATGATTATCGCGATCGTTGTGAGCTTTATACCGCCGCCCGTTGAACCCGGAGCTGCGCCGATGAACATATAGAATATTGAAAAAACCTTCATCATCGGGGTCATTCCCTCAATATCTATCGCATTGAAGCCTGCGGTACGAAGCGTTACCGACTGGAAAAGGCTGTTCCCGAGCTTGTAGATAAAGCTTTCGCCGCCGAGCGTTTTGGGGTTGTTCCATTCGGTGATAAGCGTTATGAGCATACCCGAAACGATAAGCACCGCAGTTGTAATAAGCACAAGCTTTGACTGGAATTCAAGCTTTTTCTTTTTTCTAAATTCGATAAGATTCGTCCAGACGAGGAAGCCAAGACCGCCTGCAATGATAAGTACCGGTATAACTATCACCGTTATCGGGTCGCTTGAAAGCGTGGTCAGGCTTGAAAACGGCTCTGCTACCATTCCCATTACATCAAAACCCGCATTGCAGAAAGCGGCGATCGAAAGATATATGGCAAGGTAGAAGCCCTTTGTGCCGAATTTCGGGACATAGGAAGCCGAAAGTATTGCTGCACCGATAAGCTCGCATACAAACGAGATCGCAAGCACATACTTCACCATATATTTTACATCGTAGAAGCCGCTTGTGTTGACCGATTCGGATGCGACCTGAATGGTGTGAAGCTCGGGCTTTTTTCGGATAAGAAAGCTGAAAAATGATGTGAACGTTACTAATCCCAGACCGCCGATCTGGATCATCAGCAGAATGATCACCTGCCCGATAACGCTCCAGTAGCTGCCTGTATCAACGACAACGAGTCCCGTAACGCAGGTTGCGGAGGTCGCCGTGAAAAGCGCAGTCAGCGGATCTGTAAAGCGGTTTGACGCCGATGAGAACGGCATCATGAGCAGCAGTGTTCCGATAACTATTATTACCAAAAAGCTTATCGAAATGACTGCCGCAGGGTTTGGCTGTTTATTTTTTTGCTTTAACGGCTGCATAAACGATACCTCTGTTCTTTTTTAGCATTGAGGTCATACCGCACAATTAACGGCTCACGCCTTTGCCGCACATCTGCTTGCAGAATTGTGCAATATGACCTCAACCATAATAGTATAACACATTTATGCAGATTGCGCAACACATATTTCTGATTTTCGTGGAAAATATATCGTTACGACTTGGCAAAACGCCCCAAAAGCAGTATTTATGCTGATAAAAAGGGAAAAACAGGTAAAAATCGAGCCATCACCGATCTGATCCGGCAATGGCTGCAGATAATTTATTTCCCGGCAGGTGCAGGTTCAAGCTCCTTTTCTGTATCGGTATGTATGTTTTCCTCCGCGGCAGGTTCGGGAAGCATTTCCGGCTGTGCCGACAGCTCTTCGGACGCTTTCTTCTGCTTGTTTTTCCTCTTCAAAACAGAAAGCTGCCTTTTGACCTTTGCTTCAAGCTTCTTTGCAAAACGGTTGGAATAATACTTCTGCTTGAGAGCTTCCATTGACTCGGAGTGCGTTATCGAACGGATGTTAGGGAACGCACGGATAAAACGCTCGGTCTGACGATCTCTTATAGCAAGCAGCTTTTCATACTTTTCAAGTATTTCATTCGTTTCAATAGCAAGCTTTTCACCGATCTTTATCGAGCCCTTGAGCATCAGTGCTGATATATCGTCGATCTGTTTAAGTCGCTTGTTAAGGTTTGCGACTGCACAGAGCGAAGCGGTAAGGTCGATCGCAACCAAAACAGCCATTATTGTTATAAATACGATACCGACACGGAACGGGATATGATCTACGCCTATTTCGACGAGCGGATGCACTACCTTTATAACAAGCACGCAGCCGAGACCCCAAAGTATCGAGACCTTCGGGCAGATATATCCCCGATAGTTGAATTTTTCGTGCGAATAATCCCACCAGCGCGTGTTGAAAAGCTTTTCCATTCCAATACCGACGGCAAGCTCCAACGCCGTACAGAGGACGAGCGAGATAATGAAAAGCAGGAGCGGTTTGTCGGCGATAGGCCGTGAAAATATCGCTATCATAAGAACGCCGAAGCCGTAGATCGGACATATCGGCATATTCAAAAAGCCTCGGTTCTGATATTCGCCCGTTTCAATGGTCATATAGCAGACCTCTATGCACCAGCCGATAAATGCCCAGAAGCAGAACATAAGCGCCATCTGATAAAGGCTGTAGCCTATAAACGGTATAACTGTCATAATAAATCCCTCTTTTTGTCAATTCTTTAATGTTGGTTTGAATGAACAGGACAAGATCCCTGTTTTTGCCCTGTGTTATTGTGCTTATATTATACAACGTATAGCATTAAAAGTCAATGAAAAATTGCGCTTTCGACATTTTTCAGAAAAATATATGGATAAATTTAAAAAAGGACTTGATTTTTTAGTAATATTGTGTTATAATATTTAAGCTGTCGGTAGAAAATGCAGGGAAATGCATATTTAAACCGCAATTATAATATTTGGAGACGTATCGAAGTGGTCATAACGGGGCTGACTCGAAATCAGTTAGAGAGCAATCTCCCGCGAGTTCGAATCTCGCCGTCTCCGCCAAGATCCGGCAAACAGGTTTTGTTTGTCGGATTTTTTTATACAAGGGATCTGAAATAACCCAATAGGAGTTTGATAAAATGGAAAAGAAGTCTTTATTTCATGTAAAAAAGCGTACCCTGCTTGCGGTCGCAGGAAGCGTGTGGCTTATTGCAGGTTTCAACGTCGCAAGACTCGGAGTGCTTTCATACGGTAAGCTTGAACGGATAAATGCTCTACACATTATATTGTCGGCTGTGGTTTTCTGTGCATTCGGAGCGATGTTCTATAAAATGAGCATGAAACACACAAAGCGTATAAAAGGATATGCGGAGGAATTCCGTCCCGTTTGGCATTTCTTTGACCTTAGATCCTACATTATAATGGCGGTCATGATGAGCGGAGGAATATGGCTGCGCTCATCGGGACTTGCGCCGGATGCTTTTATTGCCGTGTTTTATACAGGTCTTGGATGTGCGCTTGCTTTGGCAGGAGTGTTGTTCTGGGCGATGTTTGCAATTTACTATAAGGATAATAATTATAATAAATAAGTATTTGTATAAAGGAGCAAGACGATGAAAGTCAGAAAATACGCTGAAAACGACATTCCCGAAATGATAAGGATATGGAATACAGTTGTTGATGAGGGCGTTGCTTTTCCGCAGGAGGAATACCTCACACCCGAAAGCGGACGGGAGTTCTTTTCTTCGCAGACCTATTGCGGAGTTGCCGAGGACGATAACGGCGATATCTGCGGAATGTATATCCTTCATCCCAATAATATAGGAAGATGCGGACATATCTGCAACGCAAGCTATGCCGTTGACAAAGTCCGCAGAGGAGAGCATATCGGCGAAGCGCTTGTTTCCGATTCACTGAAAACGGGAAAAGAGTGCGGCTTCGGCGTTCTGCAGTTCAACGCTGTCGTTGCGGAGAATATCCATGCCCGTCATCTTTACGAAAGGCTCGGCTTTACGCAGCTTGGAACGATACCGAAGGGCTTTCGCAGGAAAGACGGCGGTTATTCCGATATCTGCCCTTATTATCACGAGCTGTAAAATTATTCGACTTATTGTATATATTTATATATTAATTACTTATAGTATTTTATTTTGGCAGTTATTGGTTGCTTTGAACACATTAATACAAGATGCACTTTAATTATTATTGCTTAAATATGTATAAAATGTAAATAATATTCTAAACCTCTTGAAATCGTCAATACAAAGAGCTATAATAACATTAGCACTCAATGAGTGAGAGTGCTAACACTCAAACAACACAATTGCTAATTTTCAGAGGAAGTGTACTTATTATGTCAAAGACAAAGCAGTTCAAAGCAGAATCCAAGCGTTTGCTTGATATGATGATCAACTCGATCTATACCCACAAGGAGATCTTTCTCCGTGAGATAATCTCAAATGCAAGCGATGCTATGGATAAGCTCTATTTTAAATCTCTTACCGACAGCAGCGTTGGAATGAACCGTTCCGATTTCTTCATCAAAATTGATGTTGATAAGGACAACAAGATCATCACCGTTTCCGATAACGGTATCGGTATGACAAAGGACGAGCTCGACAGCAACCTCGGTACGATCGCAAACAGCGGTTCGCTCGGCTTCAAGAGCGATGAAAACAACACCGCCGAGGACGTTGATATCATCGGTCAGTTCGGCGTAGGCTTCTATTCCGCATTCATGGTAGCAAAGAAGGTTCAGGTGCTCACAAAGGCATTCGGCTCCGATCAGGCTTATCTCTGGGAATCCGAGGGCGTTGACGGCTATACTATTGAAGAAGCCGAAAAGGACAGCGTCGGCACACAGGTAAAGATATTCCTCAAGGATGATACCGACGATGAGGAATACAGCGAATTCCTTATGCAGTGGAAGATAAAGTCGCTCATCAAGAAATACTCCGACTATATCCACTATCCTATTAAAATGGATATGGAACACGATCACCTCAAAGAGGGAACGGGCGTTGACGATATCCCTGCAGAATATGAAACGACCGTTGAGGAGGAAACTCTCAACAGCATGACTCCTATCTGGCGCAAGAACAAAAACGAGCTTACCGACGAGGACTACAACAAGTTCTATAAGGAAAAATACTACGATTACATGGATCCGCTCTGCCATATCCACGTTAAGACAGAGGGTACAGCAACATACGACGCACTTCTCTATGTTCCTGCAAATACACCGATGGATTTTTACAGCAAGAACTATAAAAAGGGACTCCAGCTCTATTCAAGCGGCGTGCTTATCATGGATAAGTGCGAAGATCTTATCCCCGACCACTTCTGCTTTGTAAGAGGTCTTGTTGACTCGCAGGATCTTTCCCTGAATATCTCCCGTGAAATGCTCCAGCACGACAGACAGCTCAAGCTTATCGCAAAATCGCTTGAAAAGACAATTAAGAACGAGCTTAAAAAGATGCTTAATAACGACCGTGAAAAGTATGAGCAGCTCTGGAAGAACTTCGGAATGCAGATAAAGTTCGGCGTTTACAACGGCTACGGTGCAAATAAGGAGCTGCTTAAGGATCTCCTTCTTTTCCATTCCTCGAACGATAAGAAGCTTGTAACTCTCGATGAATATACCGAGAGAATGAAGGAAGACCAGAAGTATATCTACTATGCAGCAGGCGAAACCGTTGATAAGGTAGACGCACTTCCGCAGACCGAGGTCGTCAAGGATAAGGGATATGAGATACTCTACCTCACAGAAAGCGTTGACGAGTTCGCACTTAAAGTACTTGAAGAATACAACGGCAAGCAGTTCAAGTCCGTTTCGGACGCAGACCTCGACCTCGATTCACCCGAGGAAAAGGAAGAGTTCAAGAAGCTCTCCGAAGAAAGCAAGGATATGCTTGAAGAGATCGCAAAGGCTCTTGACGGAAAGGTTAACTCCGCAAAGCTCTCCGAAAGACTTAAATCACATCCTGTCTGCATCACAAACGAGGGTGAGATCTCGCTCGAAATGGAAAAGACCTTTGCAGCAATGCCGACCGATCAGAACGTAAAGGCACAGAAGGTCCTCGAAATAAATCCGAACCACGAGATATTCAATGTTCTCAAAGAATTATATGCAAACGACAAGGCAAAGCTTGCAGACTACAGCAAGATACTCTATACAGAAGCACTCCTTATTGAAGGTATGCCGATAGACGATCCTCTTGCATTCTCGAATCTTGTATGTTCGCTTATGGTAGAGAAAAAGTAATGCGTAATTCGTAATGCGTAATGCGTAATTATTGCGAAACTAACATATGTGGTTAAACCGCGAAGCCAAGCAGCCGGTCGAGCTGGGCACAGCTCGTCAGGTGTCCAGAGGGCGGAAGCCCTTTGGTCGCTCTCGCAAGAGCGAAACTCTCTAAACTTTAGCGAAACATTTGCCGCAACAGCAAAGTATCTATAAAATCAAAAGCGCAATTCACGAACAAAAGGTTAAATCAGAACGTGAGAAATCACTCTGTAAACCCCAAATTCGTGAATTGCGCTTATTCTTTTTTTCTAAAACAAACTATCCTTGAATCGTAAATACACGAACGCAGTGAGTGTATTTACGATTCAACTTATACTAATAACCATTTGTTCTATGGATAAAGGCGGTGGATAGAATACGACCAATCAAGGAAAACGACCGCAGGCAGGCTGCCGCCTGTCAAGGGAGTTTGACGTAGAGTGGGCGTATTATAGCTGCCGTATTTTATCCATAGGTTAAATGGTTATTAGTATTAATATGAACAGCTATTCAATATGAACGTGAAAACAATGAGCGAAGCGAGTGTGTTTTCACACAACGGAACAACTGTCGTTACAATACGGTTATGGAATCACTTTCAGCGGAAAATGCAAAACCGCAGGATATATGACCTAATACTAATATCAAATGGCTTCACAGCTGTGGGACGGGAAACCCATCCCCTACAAATTGTTCGGCATAAACAAAATTTTTCAGCAAAAAGGCATTATTAACGGGCGGATATGGAATCCATCCCTACGTTTATTTGTTTTTCTGTCAGATTCCGCACAGCTGCTCATATCCTGTCGGCTTAAAATGCTTATCGCTTTGCTCAAAGCATTTTACACCGAGGATAGTTGTTCCTGTAAGAAATAATGAGCGCAATTCACGAATTCTTGGTTTACGGATCGATTTCTCACGTTCTGTTTTAACTTTTTGATCGTGAATTGCGCTTTTTGATTTGATAGATATTTCGCTGTTGCGGCAAATGTTTTGATAAAGTTTAGAGAGTTTCGCTCTCTGCGGAGAGCGATTCAGAGGCTGCTCGCCCCTAAAAATCCTCGCCAGCTGTGCTCAGCTGGATCAGCTGCTTGGCTTCGCAGTACCGGAAAATTATAATTACGCATTACGAATTACGCATTACGCATTGTAATAGCGGTGCAAATATTGCAAAGCCGAACGCTATCGCAAGCTGTTCTCCCGACAAGGCTGTTGTTGAAAAAATAATCTGCATAAAAGGCAGATATATCGCCGCCATGATTATACAAAATGAGGACAATACCGCAAGCAGGAGCTTCGGATTGTTGAAATACGGAACGGTGAAAATGTTCTTCGTTTCCGATTTGCACTCAAAAACGTGCGCAAGCTGCGTCATAACAAGGGTAAAAAGCGCTGCTGTTCTTGCGGTTTCAAGGCTTCCCGACATATACCGTGTCAGCATAAAGCAGCCGAGCGTACAAGCGCCTATCAGTATCCCTCTGAACACTATCTTCGCCATAAGTCCGCCCGAGAAAAAGCTTTCGTTCGCTTTTCGCGGTGGTTTATTCATACATTCATGCTCGGTCGGCTCAACTCCAAGTGCGACCGCAGGCAGTCCGTCCGTTGCAAGATTGACAAGCAGCAATTGAGTAGGCAACAGCACGACGGGCATTCCCATTATGATACCGAGGAACATTGTCAGCACCTCTCCGATATTGCAGGAGAGCAGATAACGCACGAATTTCCGTATGTTCGCATATATTCCTCTGCCCTGCTCGACCGCTTTGACGAACGTTGCAAAGTTGTCGTCAAGCAGCACAACGTCGGCGGCTTCCTTTGTTACGTCTGTTCCCGTTATTCCCATAGCAACGCCGATAGATGCTTCCTTTACCGCAGGAGCGTCGTTCACTCCGTCGCCCGTCATTGTGACTATCTCGCCTCGGCGTTTGAACGCACGGACGATGCGAAGCTTATCCTCGGGAGTTGCACGGGCATAAACGGCTGCTTTGTCGATAACTTCATCAAGCTCGTCATCGGACATTTTCGAAAGCTCCGCACCTGTCAGAACGATATCGTTTCCTCGGAGGATGCCTGCTTTTTTCGCAATTGCTGCGGCGGTGTTTTTGTGGTCGCCCGTTATCATCACCGTTCGGATATGTGCTTTTCGGCAGAGCTTCACGGCTTCGATCGCCTCGGGTCGCGGAGGGTCGGTCATTCCTGCAAGGCCGAGGAAGATCATACCGTTTTCGCTTCCGCCGTCTGTATTCTTTTCACAGAAAGCAAGCACACGGAGCGCTTCGCCCGTCAGCTTTTCATGCTCGGCTTCAAGGCTTCGGCGAATCGAAGGCGTAAGCGGCTTTACTCCGTCGCTTGTCATTACAAACGAGCATCGGGGCAGGATAACATCGAACGCACCCTTTGTAAAAGCAGTTTTTCCCGAACCGCCAGAGCAGATCACGGTCATGCAGCGAGTTTCGCTGTCGAACGGTATCTCCTCGTTTTTGCGGAAACAATGACAAAGCTTTTCCGCAGTAAAGCCCGATTTTGCAGCCATTATAAGAAGTGCTATCTCGGTCGGGTCGCCTGCGGTGTTCCACTCCTCTTTTCTGCCAAAGGACTTTATCTGCCCCCGTTCACGCTGCGATATCGGATTCGGTGCGCTGATATCGGCATTGTTGCAGAGAACTGCGCAGTGCATAAGCTCGGTCAGAGTCTTGTCTGAGCTTGGATTGACATTCTTTCCGTCCAAGGTCAGACCGCCTTGGATATTGTAGCCGCTGCCCGAGATATTGTAAAGCTTATCGCCGCAGAATACTTTTGTGACGGTCATTTTGTTCTCGGTGACGGTTCCCGTTTTGTCCGTGCATATTACAGAAGCGCAGCCGAGCGTTTCGACCGAGTGAAGCTTGTGAACGAGCGCTTTCTGCGCAAGCATTCGGCGGACGGCAAGAGCCAGAGCTATCGTTACCGTTGCCGGTAATCCCTCGGGAATAGCTGCGATCGCAACGGATATGCCCGTCATAAGCATTGCAAAGGGCGGTTCGCCGTGAATTATCCCTGCTCCTGCGACAACAACGCAGACAGCCGTGCAGATGATCGCAACCACCCTGCCAAGCTCCCCGAGCCTTTTCTGGAGCGGAGTTTCTTCCTCCTCGATATCGGTCAGCATTCCCGATATTTTTCCGACCTGCGCTGAAAGACCCGTTGCTATGACCTTTGCAAGAGCTGTTCCTTTTGTTATTATTGTACCGCTGTAAACGATGTTCGGCTTTCCGATGGAATTATCGGTGTCATCGGACGAGCCTGCCGATTTTGCCACGGGCGCAGACTCCCCCGTAAGAATACTTTCCTCGGCAAAAAGTCCCCTGCTTTCAAGAAGCGCAGCATCGGCAGGTATCTTGTCGCCTGCTTCAAGAGCAATAACGTCCCCGGGAACAAGCACCGCCGCAGGAAGCTCGGTCAGATGTCCGTCACGATAGACCTTTGCGTTCGGCGCAGTCATATTTTTCAGCGCAATAAGCGTTTTTTCGGTCTTATACTCCTGAATAAAGCCCAAAACCGCATTCAGCAGCACTATTATAATTATCGTCAGCGCGTCATAGACCTCGCCGAGGAATATCGAAGCCGCTGTTGCGATCAGAAGTATAATTACCATAACATCACGGAACTGACCGAGAAAGATCTTTATCGGAGCAGTTCTTTTCTTGCTTGCAAGCTTGTTTTCACCGTATCGGAGCAGCCTTTCCTCCGCCGCCGATGACGAAAGTCCGAGCGCTGAGCCGTTTATGCTTTTTTCTGCCATTTTTATCTCTCCTGTTTATATGTTTAAGGGTTCTGTTTATTCATAAATATATTCGGACAGGTCGGAAGAAATGCTGTTCGGACTAAAAAAACAAAATTTTACCGAAAAGTCGTACTGAATTTATAATATTTTATTTAAATTGTTGACTTTAGCGATTTTTTACGATATAATTAGAGTGTAGCATTATGCCATAGGGAGAATGCGGCTATTTTTTTGTAAAGGAATGAGATAATGTATAAGATTGTTCGTAAAAAAGAGCTTAACCCGACTGTTACGCTTATGGACATCGAAGCACCCATGATCGCCAAAAAGGCTGAACCGGGTCAGTTCATCATCCTCAGAGTTGATGAGGAAGGCGAGCGTATTCCGCTCACAGTTGCAGATTTTGACAGAGAAAAGGGCACTGTCACAATTATTTTCCAGATCGTCGGCGCAACTACCGAAAAGCTCAACCACAAAAATGAAGGTGAGTATATTCAGGACTTCGTCGGTCCTCTCGGCGTCGCTTCTCACACAGACGGACTTAAAAAGGTCGCTGTTATCGGCGGCGGCGTAGGCTGTGCTATCGCATATCCTATCGCAAAGAAGCTCCACAACCTCGGATGTGAAGTTCACTCTGTTGTCGGCTTCAGAAACAAGGATCTTGTTATCCTCGAGGATGAGTTCGCAGCTGTTTCCGATAAGCTCTGTATGATGACAGACGACGGCTCGCACGGCGAAAAGGGACTCGTTACAGAAGCTCTCCGCAAGCTCATTGAAAGCGGAGAAAAGTATGACGAGGTCATCGCTATCGGACCTCTCGTAATGATGAAGTTCGTTGTTGCTGTAACAAAGGAATTCAATATCAAGACTGTTGTTTCCATGAACCCGATCATGATCGACGGAACAGGTATGTGCGGCGGCTGCCGTCTTACTGTCGGCGGAGAAACAAAGTTTGCCTGCGTTGACGGACCTGACTTTGACGGCTTCCTCGTAGACTTTGACGAGGCTATGGACAGAGGTACAATGTACAAGCCGTTTGAACGCCGCAAGCACGAAGAAACGTGCAATCTCTTCGCTAAGGAGGTCAAGTGATCATGCCGAATATGTCACCAAATAAAAATCCTATGCCTACACAGGATCCGAAGGAAAGAAGCTGCAACTTCAAGGAAGTAGCTCTCGGATATACAAAGGAAATGGCTGTTGACGAAGCACAGCGCTGCCTCAACTGCAAGAATAAGCCCTGCGTAAACGGCTGCCCCGTAGGTATCGATATCCCCGGATTTATCTCAAAGGTCGCTGCCGAAGATTTTGACGGCGCTTATGATATCATCACAAAATCAAGCTCCCTTCCTGCTGTATGCGGCCGTGTATGTCCGCAGGAAACCCAGTGCGAAGGCAAGTGCGTAAGAGGCATCAAGGCTGAATCTGTCGGCATCGGCAGACTTGAGCGTTTCGTTGCCGACTGGCACAACGAGCACAGCACATCAACTGCTGTAAAGCCCGAGTCCAACGGCCATAAGGTCGCAGTTATCGGTGCCGGCCCTTCCGGTCTTACCTGCGCAGGCGATCTTGCAAAGATGGGCTATGACGTTACGATCTACGAAGCACTCCACCTTGCAGGCGGCGTTCTCGTTTACGGTATCCCCGAATTCAGACTTCCGAAGGCTATCGTTCAGAAGGAGGTTGAGGGTCTTAAAGCTCTCGGCGTCAATGTCATCACAAATACGGTTGTCGGCAAGACGATCTCTGTTGACGAGCTTTTTGAAGATGAAGGCTTTGAAGCTGTATTCATCGGCTCCGGCGCAGGTCTGCCGAGATTTATGGGGATCCCCGGCGAAAACTACAAGGGCGTTTACTCCGCTAACGAGTTCCTCACCCGTGTAAACCTTATGAAGGCTTATAAGGATGACTCCGATACACCTATCAAGAATAACAAGAACGTTGCAGTTGTCGGCGGCGGTAACGTTGCAATGGACGCTGCAAGATGCGCAAAGCGTCTTGGCGCAGAAAATGTTTACATAGTTTACAGAAGAAGCGAAGCTGAAATGCCTGCCCGTAAGGAAGAGGTCGAGCACGCAAAGGAAGAGGGCATCATCTTCAAGACCCTCAACAATCCTATTGAGGTCATGGGCGGCGAAGACAAGTTCGTAAACGGACTCAAGTGCGTTGAAATGGAGCTTGGCGAACCCGACGAGAGCGGCAGAAGAAGACCTGTCGTTAAGGCCGGCTCCGAGTTTATTCTTGATGTTGACTGTGTAGTAATGTCCATCGGTACATCACCTAATCCGCTCATCAAGAACACAACAAAGGGCATCGAAACCAACAAGCACGGCTGCTTCATCTGCAACGAGGACGGTCTTACATCCCGTGAGGGCGTTTATGCAGGCGGTGACGCAGTAACAGGTGCAGCAACAGTTATCCTTGCAATGGGCGCAGGAAAGACAGCTGCAAAGGCTATGGACGAATACATCAAATCCAAGAATGCTTAAATTAATGCGTAATTCGTAACGCGTAATGCGTAATTAATTTAGCACGATCGTAATACTAAAAACCATTTAAACTGTAGACAAAAAATCTGCGCAAAATCCATATACGAGAGATTATTGCTTGATTTTTTGTACAGTTTTTAAATGGTTTTTAGTATAAAAAATCAAAAACGCAATTCACATTGTCTGATTTTCAATGTGAATTGCGTTTTTTAGTTGAAAATTTCAATTTCAACACGAAATTACCGTTTCTGTTATCGGTGAAACCGAGTTTATTATATCATAAATATAGATCAAGGTTATTATTATCACCCAGGACGAGGTAAGAATTATCGGCAGCGTGCGTTTTTTGTGATACTGTGTGTAGGGAGGAAGTGCAGCCTTTTCACCGCTTTTCCTGTACAGAATTATCCCGATGATACCGAGAATTATTTCCGCAGCAAAGACCGCCTCAAACGCTGAATTTCCAAGCTCGTCGCTCAAATATCCTGCCATTTCGCTTATGCACATCATCGAATTTATCGCAATATGACAGATCGTCGACGGGATAAGCGAATCCGTTTTCACAGTTATATAACCGAAATAAAGTCCGATAACAGTCGCCATAACGAGCTGATACGGATTGCCGTGCATAAGTCCGAACATCACTGCAGAAAAGACTATCCCGAAGCGAATGCTCACCCTTGAAGTCTGCTTCAGTATCAATCCACGGAAAAACAGCTCCTCCGCTATCGGTGCAGCGATCACCGAGGAGATAAGATCGACCGCCGCAGACGCTCCGTCCTTTGCCATTTCATAATCGAACGCCGTGACCTCATAGCCTGCGCTGTAAAGCACAATGTCAACTCCGTATTCAAGCAGCATTCCAACCGAATGAAAAGCAAACGTCATAAGCACACAACGCCCTATGAGCTTCGGCGTTATGCCCCTTGTGCCGAGCATAGCTCCGATATCTACTTTTTTTATTGCATTGAACGCAAAAAATACTATCGCCGAAGCCAAAGCAGGCGAAAAATACATCGCCGCCAGCTCCGCCCAGCCGACTATATCGACACCTGTTTCGGGGTTTTTCTGCTCGGAAATAAACGGCGAAAGCGTCAGCAGGAAAAGAAAATATATCACATAGACGAGAATATACTGTATCGTCATTGCTCCGCCGACGCTGTTGTAAAGCCTTCGCAGCGCTTTTCTTTCCGCGCGGTCGGGAGCAGCTTCAATGTCAAATTTTTCGTCCGCTTCCGTCATTATTATAAGTACCTCATAACGGCAACAACTCTGCCGATGATCTCGCAGTTGTCAACAATGATCGGATCCATAGTGTCATTCTCCGGCTGGAGGCGGTAATGTCCGTTCTCCTTGTAGAAGGTCTTTACGGTAGCTTCCTCGCCGTCTACGAGCGCAGCAACGATCTCGCCGTTGTGTGCGGACGAGCATTTCTCAACAACAACGATATCACCGTTGAGAATCGCAGCGTTTATCATGCTTTCGCCCCTTACCTTGAGCGCAAAAAGCTCGCCGCTGTAGCTCTTTTCCTCGTGGAAATTGATATATTCGGTGATATCCTGAACAGCCGTGATAGGCTGACCTGCGGTTATCGTTCCGACGAGAGGGATCTTTGACGCTCCCCTGCCCGCAAGCTTTATCGCTCTGTTGCAGCCGTCCACCTTTTCAAGATATCCTTCGGCAACAAGACTGTTTACATATCTCGCCGCAGTCGATGTCGAGCGGATATCAAGAGCAGAACATATCTCTCTGATCGACGGCGCAATACCGTTTTCGACCCTCTCCTTAACGAAATCAAAAACTCTTTTTTCCTTATCGTTCATTTTACTGCTCCTTTTCTTCAAGTTTTTTCAATATAAGCCGTGCAAGCTTGTTTACATCGCCGCAGCCGAGCGTTACCACAAGATCGCCTTCCTCCGCATTTTCGGCAACGTATTCGGCGCAAAGCTCAAAATTCCTGTCGTGTTCCTCTTCGGGGAACCATACAGCACCGTCTATCTTTTCGCCGAGCGCACTCGTGTGGATGCCGTAGGTGTTCTTTTCGCGCGAACCCATTATTGACGTAAGCACGACCTTATCGGCAATGGAAAGCGCTTTTGCAAAATCATCCGTAAGCATAGCCGTGCGTGAGAACGTAAACGGCTGATGCACCGCCCATACACGCTTGTAGCCAAGTCCCTTTGCAGCTTCAAGCGTTACAGCGATCTCCGCAGGATGGTGTCCGTAATCATCAACGACCGTAACTCCCCCGACCTCGCCGTACTTCTCAAACCGCCGCTGTGAACCGTGAAAGTCGGAAAGACCGATGCGAACATCCTCCGCTGTTGCTCCCTCGTATATCGAAGCTGCAGCAGCCGCAACTGCGTTGAGAATATTGTGCTCACCCGGAACGTGAATGGTTATCTCGCCGAGCTTTTCACCCTTGTGCATAAGGTCAAAAGCCGTTTCAAGTCCGCTTATGTGGCGTATATTTTCGGGATAATAGTCACAGTCGGAGCTTTTTCCGAAGGTTATTATTTCGCAGTTGTTTTCAAGTCCGCTGACAGCCTTCATCGAGTTTTCATCGCTGCCGTTGACGATAACAGCACGGGAAGTCTGCTCCGTAAAGGTTCGGAACGACTTTATCACATTTTCAAGGCTGCCGAAATAGTCAAGATGATCGGCGTCAACGTTGAGGATAACGCTCACATCGGACGAAAGCTTCAAAAAATGATCCATAAACTCGCAGGCTTCGCATACCATAATGTCCGAACTGCCTGCAATTCCGCTTCCGTGTATCAATGGCAGCTTTCCGCCGATAACAGCAGTGATGTCGATACCCTTTTTCTTCAATATCTGCGTTATCATCGAGCTTGTTGTCGTCTTGCCGTGCGTTCCGCTCACGCAGACGGTGTTTCCGAACTGTGCGGTTATGATCGCAAGCAGGTCGCTTCGTTCAAGCACGGGAACGCCGCTCTCTTTCGCCGCAATAAGCTCGGGATTATCCGCCATTATCGCCGCCGTGTGCACTATAAGGTCGGCTCCCTCAATATTCTCCGCCCTCTGACCGAGAAAAACGGGGATACCCATTGCCCTTACAGCCGCAAGAGTGTCCGTTTCATTGTTGTCCGAGCCGCTCAAATTATAACCCTTTGAATGAAGTATCTGCGCCAACGGGTACATTCCCGAGCCGCCAATACCGATAAAATGTATATGCTTTTTTCCGTCAAGAACGGACTTATCAAATTTTTCCAAAGCAAAACCTTCCTTTTCTAATGCGTAATTACGAATTGAAATAAGCTCCGATTTGCAGATCAGATTATCTCACCGATTGGAATTTAACTTTACCCACCACGGATTCTATTATACCTTTCGTCAGTCCACGGAAAATCAATCAAGCAAAATGCCGCTCCATTATTTTCAGCAATTAGTTTTGACGCTTCAATAGTAAAACTGCGAGCAAAGTAAAAAGTTTTTGAATTTGTACCTGAAAGCTTTTGCTGTGCCTTTTTAACCTCACTGCCGGTGATAGCGGTTTTATCGACACAAAAGCATACTAAATTCACGACTTCACCATAATTGAATCTATCTACTAATGAAATATATTGTGTGGGAAGAAATTTTTTTAGATTTTCATAGTCACAATATACTTGCGTTTTTATATTTATCTTCATTTACAAAATCCTCTGTTTAATAATGTAATTCCGATTTGCAGATCAGATTATCTCGACGATAAATTGGAAGTTTATTTCTGCACAATGTGAAAAAAAGATAATTACATCAATTTATCTTATTTCTTCAATCATAAAACAACTTGAATCAATATAATTTTGAAATCCGGTTTCATATTTCTGCATTAGCCAAAAGAACCTTTCATCATCAAAGCTATAATCGCAGCTATCAACAAAATGTTCGTCAAACACTATTTTATTATGAACATAATGTTTCAAGATATTTTCATCACAAGATAAAGGTTCGTCCAATAAAGAATGCAATATGCCGTTTTCAGAAAGTATTCTTTTTAGTTTTTCAGGACAGTTTTCTGTAAGTAAGGCGATAGGATATTCTGATGATAAATAGCCAAATTTTTCATCATAACTTTTTATTTGTTTAGGGATCAGCATATACCAATAGTGGTCAACAAAATCATCATAATCTCCGCAATAAAATTCTTCCTGCGAGTCTATTATCTCTGCTGCTTTTTTCACGTCATAATCAGCTTTACTATCTAATGCCATTGAAAAGATTTCCGTATAGTCTTTCATTGTACCATTCCCCACAAATTACGATTTGCAGCAAATATAACACTTATGGAGTGCAAAGATATTTATAAATGTGGTTCCATAATTCTTTCGTATGTTCTCCGATAAGCTCTAACGCTCTGCCAAAAGTCTTTTTTTCGTCCCAAAGATACTCTAAAAGGGTTACCTGAACAAGATTTTGTGTTTCGTCATCTCCATTTGATGATAATTCTTCATACATATCAAAAATACGCTTAATGGTATTATTGTTAAAATAATCATCTTGTTTTAATAAATCTGTTGTAAGAGGATTGAAAACATTTCCAAAGATTATGTGAGGCAGAAACTCGTCTAATCCTTCCATTTCTTTCACAACTGATTCTTTTAATTCGGGAAACCTTTTTATTATAAATTCCGCATTAAGAGTTGAGTATTCTATCATAGGCTTACACCTCTAAAATCCGATATGTCGAACAGCCGCCATAACTGCGCATTACGAATTATTATTGCTGCAGTTCGCCGCATCGATCGCCGCAACAAGCAGAAGCACGTTTATCTCGTCCGAATCATCAAAAATGTCAATAACGTATGTATCGCTCAAATGCAGCAGCTCCTTTGAAATGGTCGCCGCAACAAGACCGTTCGGCTGCCGCACCTGATAATTCCAGCCAAAAAAGTCGCCGTCAATGTCCCAGCCGTTGTAATCAATGTCATACTTCGGGATAAACAGGCTGAACTTTTTCTTTATCCTGCCGAGCCATCTGCCGCCGATGTAAACGTCAAATTCCGCAAAAAGCCGAAGCAGCTTTTCTTCAATGTGTCCGACCTCACAGCCGTACAAGTCAAAAATGCGTATTCTGTGTCCGAGAGCAAGGAAATCAGCCTTTGCAGTGTATTTCCTGTTCATATTTTCATCGTATATGTCATAGCTGTCCGTCCAGCTGAAAATACGCTGCTTTATA
Organism: Oscillospiraceae bacterium; assembly: GCA_051881815.1. Classification (GTDB taxonomy): domain Bacteria; phylum Bacillota; class Clostridia; order Oscillospirales; family Ruminococcaceae; genus UMGS363. Next base: position 227,559 of record JBJEQP010000083.1, read on the forward strand.
TAGAGCTTCATATCCTTCCTCCGTCAACTCTCGTAATATTTTTTCCACAAAAATTATTTACAAAAAATCAATTCAAATTCACAACTAAATCATTTACCATTCAGAAATACTTAACTATAATATGTTATATTATAAGCTGTGATATGCAACATAAGGAAGTTTTTTCTTGGCTGCTTTTATATATATCGTATATTTTTATCTCAAACCGAGCAAAATAAACCAATAACCTTCCTGCTCGACTTCGAGATATCGGAGCAGCTGCTTGTCATAAATATTGTCAATGACCTTGCCTTCGGAAACGGCACAGGTTTTAATCATTACAGTTTTAATCATTACAAAGGAGAAACCACTATGAACATTACAGACATCAAAATCAGAAAGATAATCCCCGAGGGCAGACTCCGCGCTATCATCTCTATCACAATTGATGATATGCTCGCAATCCACGATATCAAGGTAGTTCAGGGTGACGAACGCCTTTTTGTTGCTATGCCGAGCAGACGCGACGAAAACGGAATGTTCCGTGATATCGTTCACCCCATCTCCCCTGAGGCAAGAGGAACCATCGAAGGTCAGATACTTGACGCTTATACCCGTCATATTGAGCTTATGCAGGCTGAACTCGAAGCAGAACAGTCCGGCACTATCCTCTGATAAACTTTAAACTTCCGCCGTCCCTTTAATGGGGACGGTTTTTTATTTTCCAAGCTTTTTTGAAGCAAGAAGAAGCGCAGTCTGCGTCTTTCCATCCTTTATCTCACCGTTCAGCACCATCTCAACAGCCTTTTCAAGCGGCATTTTCTCAACATCAAGGAACTCGCCCTCGTCAAGGTCCTGTTCACCAAAGGAAAGACCCGTCGCAAGATACATGTGTATCTTTTCGGTGAGATAAGCGACCGAAGGGTACATTACTCCAAGATATTCAAAGTTCTCGCACTCTGCGCCGACTTCCTCTTTAAGCTCACGAAGACCCGCTTCACGGTGATCCTCGCCTACCTCAAGCTTTCCCGCAGGAACTTCGGTAAGAATCTCCTGAAAAGGATAACGGAACTGCCTTACAAGGTAAACCTCGCCCTTTTCATTCACGGGAACAATGCAGACTCCGCCCGGATGGATAACAAGCTCACGGGTAACGATAGAGCCGTCTTCAAGCTCCGCCTTGTCCTTGCGTACATTTATAATTTTGCCGTCAAATATCGGCTGTGTTTCAACTGTTTTTTCCTGCAAATGCACTTTCAAGCACTCCTTTTAAAGCAACAAATGTTCTTTTTAGAAATTATAGCACATTTATTCGCTTTTTTCAATAGTTTACGAAAATTTTTTAAAACAAAAATATATCATAATCGAGTAGGAGGCTGCCCATTAATTGAGCAGCCGTCCTCTCACACCACC
>JBJEQP010000084.1:0-9786 GCA_051881815.1 Oscillospiraceae bacterium
GAATTATTCTATCTGTCGGCTTTGTCTATAGAACGATTAAAGATTAGTATAAAAATATAAAAAAATGGGGCAAAATCCTACAGCTGTTAAAACAGCTTGAAAAAGATTTTGCCCCGTTTTTTTCTACGCTTTTATGAAATTTCACTCGCTGCAGTTCACATAATAACGTGCCTGCGCAGAGAACATTTCCGCATAGATGCCGTTTGGAAGCTCCGCAAGCTCATCGTGAGTGCCGTATTCTTTTATAGTATCATCTGCAAAGACCGCAATTTTATCGCAGAATTTGCAGCTTGACAATCTGTGCGAAATGTATATCGCCGTCCTGCCGCCGACAAGTGAATTGAACTGACGGTAAATCTCATACTCCGCAACAGGATCAAGCGCAGCGGTAGGCTCGTCAAGAATTACAACAGGCGCATTTCTGTATAGTGCACGGCTGATCGCAGTCTTTTGCTTCTGACCGCCCGAAAGCTCCGTGCCCTTTTCATCAAAGGATTTGAAAAGCGTTGTGTCAAGTCCGTGCTCCAGCTTTTGTGCGTCATCATAAAAGCCCGACAGCTTCAAGACCTCGTTTATCCGTTCATCATCGGGAGCATCCGCTAAAGCGATGTTCTCACGCAGACTGAACGCAAAAAGCTGAAAATCCTGAAATACCACCGCAAAAAGCCTGCGATATTCTTCATCGGAATATTCCTTGATGTTCACTCCGTCAACGAGGATCTCTCCCTCCGTCACATCATAAAGGCGGCACAAAAGCTTGATAAAGGTTGTCTTTCCTGCGCCGTTAAGTCCAACAACGGAAAGATGCTCTCCCGATTTTATTTTGATGTTTATATCACGCAGCACATAATTCTCCGAACGGGGATATTTAAAGCTGACATGGGAAAATTCGATTGTGTGCTCGCCCTTTTTAACCGACTTTGTACCCTTGACCATTGCCGCAGGATATGCCGTGAATTCAAGATATCGGTGAGCGTAGCTGCAGCGCTTATACAACTCCTGTACAGAGGAAACTATGTGGTAAAGGCTCCAGTAAAGGTTTGAAGCGCTGTTTACGCACATCTGAAAATCGCCTATTGTGATAGCCTTTGTGACTGCAAGAAAACCAATGTAAAAATAGCTCATACCGTCACGAAGCGCATTTACTATATTTATGTACATATTGTTCGGGCGCATCTGCCGAACCTGTCCTCTCCAACAATCGACCTGACGGTCACTTAAGCTGTCCGCCTTTTCACACATCATATCTGCGCTGTCGTACAGACGAATATCCTTTCCGTAGCGGAAATCCGACAGCTGATAGAAAACATATCCCCATATTCTGTTCATTTTTGAAAGCTTTAGGAAATTATCCGCTTCGATCTTGTTGTTCTTTGCATTGAAAATTGTAATAAGCACCAGCGAAATAAGCTGCACGGGGATAAGCAACGGACAGGTAATGATTATGAGGAACGACACGCTCAAAAGAATCGCAGCATTTGATATAATGGTATATAGCTGTGTAAGAATTCCGATAGCTCCGCCGCTGTACCAACCGATACCGTCTTTTGCCTTTGAAAGCTTGTCAAGGGCTTCGGGGTCTTCGGTATGCTCAAAATCCATCGTCATTGTGTGCTTTGAAAGCTCCGTTTCAAAATACTGATTGAACCACTCACGTCTGACATCCATAAGCTGTGCTTCGAGGTTTGTCAGAAGATTTGTAAAAAGGGCTATTCCTACGATGAGGGCTGCATATATGACAATTTTTGAAAGATGATTTTCCAAAGGCTCACCGCCAATTATGAGGACAAGCTCATCAATAAGAAATTTTGGCAGGATTATGGCTGACATTTTTGCTACAAGTTCTGTAATAAAGGCAAGCAGAAACAAAAAGAATACGGATGGCTTTTCCTTCCTAACAGTTTTCAGCATAAACATCAGGGTCTCGCCGACTATATTTTCTTTTGCTTTACCCATTGACCGCCACCTCGCTTTCGGGAGAATCAACATAATACTGCGCCTGAATACGGAACATCTCCGCATAAGCGCCACCTTGTTTCAGCAGGCTTTCGTGAGTGCCGTATTCAACCATTTCGCCGTTCTTGAACATTGCGACATTGGTGCAGAACTGCGTGGAGCTTAATCTGTGGCTGATATACACCGCCGTTTTGCCGCCGATAAGCTTGTCAAAATCATTGTAAAGCTTGCTTTCCGCAAGAGCGTCAAGTGCAGCCGTAGGCTCGTCAAGAACGACCACAGGAGCGCCCTTATACAGCGCACGGGCAAGCGCCAGCTTCTGCTTTTCGCCGCCCGACAGATCAACGCCGTCATCGTGAATGATCTTCAGTATCTCGGTGGAAACGCCGTTCGGCAGTTCCTTCAGCTTTTCTCCGATGCCTGCGTCAATAAGGCATTTTTCAGCTTTTGCCTTGTCCGTTTCTTCGGGAGTGTTCATGGAAACATTCTCCGCAAGCGGAAATGCAAACAGCTCAACGTCCTGAAATACGGGCGCAAATACGCTGTAATAGCTTTTCTTGCTGAACTTTTTAATATTTGTGCCGTTCAGAAGTATCTCGCCCTCGGTCGGCTCATACAGCCTTAACAGCAGCTTTATAAAAGTGGATTTTCCTGCGCCGTTAAGTCCAACGACCGCAAGACGTTCTCCTGCTTTTAATGTAAGGGACAGATCTTTCAGCGCATATTTTTCTGCCTTGGGATATTTAAAGGAAACATTTCTGAATTCAAACTCATAGCTGTCAAAATGCGGTACAGCTTCGCCATTATCGGTCTTGTCATTGTCAAATTCCATAAAGCTGCGGAAATCATCGACCTGACGGCTGCAGTTGAGCAGGCTTGTAACACCTTGAAGAAGGTTGTTGATATAGTTGTAAAATGCCATTGACGAGCCGAGATAAAGGCTGAAATTGCCTATGGTCATTTCTCCCCGAACAGTCTGATAAATGAGCCAGCCATAAACCGCTGCCTGCGACAAAGCGAACAGTATATTGCTTATCCACGAGATTATAAGCCAAGCTTTCGCATTATTTTTCTGCGCTTCGATGCGTTCCTTTTTCAGCTCCGTTATCTTGTCCGTCAGCCAGTCCTTCAAGCCGAACATACGGATATCCTTTGCGGTGTCAAAGCTTGTGGTCACATTCCGCATATAGTTATCCTTTCGCCACCACGGTGCAAGCGGATCCCATACACGCTTTTTTACGGTCTTGTTTGTATGATTATTAAGCAGGAAGTTTGCGATACAAATAACAAGCATCAGCAGCACTATAAAAATATTCATAGTACCGAGTATGATAATGCCCACCGTAACGACCGCCGCCGACAGCATAAAATTAACAATATTGCGCATCATACCCTCAACGCCGTTTTCGTTTCCGTCGCAGGCATTTCCCGCTTTCTGATAGCAGTCGAGAACATCGGGATTTTCGAGGTGCTCATAATCGAGACGCATCACCTTTGCATTTTTCTCGGACAAAAGCTTGCAGCGTGCAGCAATAAACCGCCACCATATCTCGCTGTAATAGTAGGAATTGAGCATTGTGGAAGCTGCTTGAATGACTGTGAATACTATCATCAGCAAAAACAGCTTTTCCGCACTTGCTTCGTCTGTTATCATGTCAATGACGAATTTTGAGATAAATGTCCAAAGATACTGCATGGTCGGTGCGCATATCATTCCTATGGGAATAAGCAGGAGAAAGCCCTTGTTGTAACGCACCATAGCTTTAAGTATGTATTTTATATTGCTGAAAACTCCAAAGTCCTTATGCAAAGGATTTTTCTGTTCATTATTTTGTTCCATAATTTACCCCTCGTTGTTTTTCAGAAATGACAAGTCCTCACGCTTGAACCACGCTTCATCGCACCAGCCCACCTGACTCTGATATCCGTTAGGCGGATTTATCATCATATCCGCACATATCATAAGCATTATCGGCGCAACTGCTTTTATAAGTGATGACTGATACATATTCTCGCCTTTGTTGTCCTCGTTTATAATACTGCCCTTTGTAAACATTCCGTTGAATTTGCAGAGATAGTCAAGTGCCTTTTCCGCCTTTTCTGCAGGTATATCCAGAAGCTTTGCAATAGTTTTGGCACGAACCGCCTCCTGCCACTTAAAAGTTAGCATATATTGCAGTATTTTCAGATTTGTCTTATCCCCGAGAAATGCAAAAAGTTCAGCCATTTCATCGGTAATTTTCAGACGTTTTGCAAAACCCTCCTTCGGCTGTTTTACAAGGAAAAAATATTCAAGGTCTTTGTTAAGGCGCATATAGGTAAAGCCTGCTTTGCTGTTTATTTCCGCAACGGTAAGGCTGTCTGTTTCCTTGATCTCGGGACGATCATAATAGTATTTGTTTGTCTTCCATGATGCTATCTGTGTTGCCCATGCGTATTTGAACGCCTGTTCAAAGAAGATCTCTTTGCTGCTGTCGGAGTCCTCCACAAGATTTTGCAGTTCGTCCATGACTTGCTGAACAACAGAAGTATCCTCTTTTGCCCTGCCGTAAAGATAGTCAATGGTAACTCCGAAAAAGTCTGCGATTTTTGGCAGCAGGTCGCCATCGGGATAGCTGCCGTTCTCCCATTTGCTGACCGCCTGCGGACTTACGCCGAGATGAGCGGAAAGAGCTTCCTGTGTAACATTATGCTCCTTGCGAAGCCTTTGCAGCTGTGATGAAAATACTGTATCCATATTCCGAAATCTCCTTGTGTTTGATTTTATTACAGTATATCACAAGTATTGGTTGTTGTAAATGCTTTATTTAAACAACAATTCTACTTTTTGTGGATACAAGCATATATTTCAACGCATAGTTTATATTGGCAGATGAAACAACTATTATTTGAGCGCAGTAGTAAAACACACAAGGTCAAAATGTTCTCAAAGGATTATCATAAGTACCGACTCTCTCCGAGGGGCAGACTTTTCCTCTGCACCCCCTTATTCATTCTTCTCCGGTAAACATATTTGTATGTTAAGAACACTGTCGGAATACTCGGCAGATATCAAGCCGTTCATTTTCTCCACAAGGCTTCGGGCGATCGAAAGTCCCAGACCTGTGGAGCTTCGGGCTGCTTCCACCGTATAAAATCTGTCAAATAACCTTCCCACATCTATTCCGTCAAGGGATGCAGCTGTATTTGAAAATGTAATCGTTCCGTCATCGTCAAGGGTGATGTTAAGGTCGCCGTCGCTGTATTTCAGCGCATTTCCGATAAGGTTTGAAAATACTCTTGAAAGATCGGCACGGCTTATCTCCCTTACTATCTTCTTTTCCGTGATACGGACAGACGGCTCTATGCCTTTTTCGCATAAAGCCGCATAATAACCCATAATGCTGTCCTCGAGAACGTTGTTCACGAGGACAGTTTCTTTTTTGGATATGGTGTTTTCCGACATGACCACAGAATACTTGAAAAGCTCCTCGGTCAGTTGCTTCATTGCATTCGCTCTGTCCTCGATAATTTCAAGATAAGCCGAAAGCTTTTCGGATTTTTCCTCTCTTTTCATAAGGTCAAGATATCCGCATATCGCCGTTAAGGGAGTGCGCAGATCGTGGGAGATATTCGTCACCGCAGCCTTTAACTCCGCATCGCCCTGTGTATAGCGCAGATGCTCGCGGCGAAGTATCGAAAGCTGTTTATTGATACTTCCTGCGAGCTCGCACATATCCTTGTCACGGCTTGAAATGCCTATCAGCGTGTTTGTATCGGTTTGCAGCCTGTCGGCAAACTCCTTCGATATCTCCCGTGCGGATTTTTTCAGAAGATATATTTTCACGCACAAAGCGACAATTATGATGCCGAGCAGACTGTAAACCATATTTATCTATCCTTTATCTTAAATCTTTTTTTCTGAACAACAGATATCCCGCCGCAACTGAAATGACGATCATTCCTGCAGAACATAATATCATAAACACAGGATTTTCGATCTCACCGTAATTGTCTGCGATCCGTATCTGCTGTCCTGTCGGAAAAACGTTAGACAACACCTCATAAACCATCCTTTTTGACCCACCTACATAAGCAGGGTTGCGTATTTCATCTCCGTATTCAACCTTTTCATCGGTGATGCGAATATACTCATAGGTCGTTTCCGGCTCGCTGAGAGAATTATAGAAATAGCTTCCGCCGTACATAATGAAGATCGCCAGGAATATTGCCGCAACTGCTCCTGCAGCTCTGGACTGTATCGAATGTGCCAATATGCTGAATATTGCCATTAGCGCCAGCGCTGATAAATATGCAACAGCCATCGTTACAAGATAGCTTCTTATCCCTGTGCTCCATATTCCGAAATGAGGTATGCCGAGCATACCTCCCAACGCCCAGGCCGCCATAAATACAGCTGCCGCCACGGAACAAGTTATTATATCGGCAAAATAGATATCTCTCCTTGTATGACCGACGGCGATCTTGTTGTGCATTGTTCCGTCACCGTGTTCCGTTCCGATAAACAGTGCGACAAAGGCTGAAATAATTATACCTGCATACGGCAGAACATCGTAATATCTGTAATCAAGTGTATTATCCGCATCATACTTTATATCGGCATATACCGAGCAAAGCATTACATAAGAGGAAAAAAGAAATATTCCTGCCGTAAACAGAATAAAAATCTTGTCTTTCATTAGCCTGTTCAGATTTGCAGATAAAAGCTTACTCATTGATCCCACCTCCGACAAGAGAGATATAGAAGCTTTCAAGGCTTTCATCCTGCTCGCTTACCGAAAGCAGCTCACAGCCTTTTTCGGAAAGAGCCATTGTAAGCTTTGTTATATTCGGCTTTCCGTAGACATCTGCCGTTTTACCGTCAATTATCTTGTATTCCATACCCATTTCATCAAGCACCATTGCAAGCGGCTTTGTATCGGTCACAGATACTCTTACACACTTGCGGCAAGCGTTTTCAAGCTCCTCGGCGCTAATCTCTCGAACTATCTTTCCGCTGTCGATAAAGCCGTAATATGTTGCAAGCTTTGAAAGCTCGTCAAGAATATGGCTTGAAATAAGCACGGTTATCTGCTTTTCCCGATTGAGCTGTAAGATCAGCTCTCGTATCTCAATAATACCCTGCGGGTCAAGTCCGTTTATTGGCTCGTCAAGTACAAGAAAATCGGGATTTCCGCATAGTGCAACGGCAATTCCGAGGCGCTGACGCATACCGAGAGAGAAATTCTTCGCCTTTTTCCTGCCCGTGTTTTCCAGTCCCACCAATTTCAGTATTTCACTAATACCGTCAAACGAGGGCATTCCGAGGATACGGTACTGCTGCTTTAAATTATCCTGTGCAGTCATATCAAGATATATCGAGGGAGTTTCAACCACTGCACCCATTCTTCTGCGTGAACGGCAGATGTCCTTGTCCGTATTTTTCACTCCGTAAAGCTCAAAATCACCGCCCGTAGGTGACTGCAGACCGCAGATAAGACGGATAAGCGTTGTTTTACCCGCACCGTTTTTGCCTACAAAGCCGTATATTGAGCCTTTCGGAACATTCATTGAAACACCGTCTAAAGCCGTAAAATTTCGGTACTCCTTTTTCAGTTCGTTTGTTTTCAGAACATATTCCATAGGTTATCACCTTTCCTTTCCGAAAACATAATAACACACAAAAGTCAAGAAAGCGGCAAAGGAAAGGTCAAGATTTAGTCAAGATCTCATCTTGAAGCCGATACCATAAACCGCTTCTATATGATCTTTTCCGGTTACAGACTGCAGCTTATGACGGATATTGCTGATATGCTGTTTGAGAGAACGTTCCGTACAGTCGGGCGTATCAAGGCTGATACGGTCAAGTATAGCGCTCCTGCTTACGGGGTTTTTCGGGTTCTGCATAAGCAGCTTCAAGATCGCACATTCTGTTCGGGTGAGCCGAACCTCTGTATCATCAAATTTCACTGTATAAGTATCGGTAAACAGGGTCAAATCATCGAATACAAGAACATTTTCCGAGGAAGCCTTCTCGTTTTTGCGCAGCTGAACGGTTATCCTTGCAAGCAGCTCGTCAAGCTCAAACGGCTTGGTCACATAATCGGCAGCACCTCCGAGAAGAAGACCCACCTTATCGGCAGTATCAGCCTTTGCACTTACAACTATAACGGGGATATCCTTGATATTCGGAAGCAGCTCCTCCCCCGACAGTCCCGGAAGCATAAGATCAAGAAGTATCAGGTCGGGCTTTTCGTTTGACAGCAAGAATTGCGCTTCCGTTCCCGAATATGCCCTTTTAACAGAATATCCCGCTCTTATAAGAGCATCTTCGAGAAGGTCGCCTATGTATATATCATCATCTATCACAAATATTTTTTTCATATCAATACCTCTTTTGACTTTTGCGATATTTATATTATATATGTTTTCGGAGCGAAAGTCAAACTGTACTATTTTAGAAGAAATTTATAGCCATGGAATCATATTATACTAATATCAAATCAACCTATAGACAAATCCTCGGATATAATAATCCAATTCCGCGTCAAGCTCCCTTGACAGGCGACAGCATGCCTGCAGTCGCTTTCCTTGACTTGGATTATTCTATCTATCGGCTTTGTCTATAGAACGATTTGATATTAGTATTAAATTCTGACCCCCCAAAAAACACAGCCTTTCCCGGATAAAAAACGAAAAAATCCGAACCCTGTAAAGAGTTCGGATTTGAACGATGTGGCTCCCCAAAGAGGATTTAACTTGAACAAAAACAATTTCATACTCAAAACGCTTTGAGTTCGCCTACAAATTTATAGTGTATGTTTATATTCTGAATAGTTCTGTCATCTTCGGTCTGTTCTTTCTCATTGACCTCTATCCTGTCGATAAGCGTGTTCAGCAATTCCTGACTGAGAGTTTCGGTTGTGGCAAATTGTTTCACAAGCTCAACAAATTTTCCTGCTCCGCAAAGCTGAGTTTCGCTCGATTCCATATCACGCTGCAGCTTTTCAAGCTTGGCGGTATATGCTTCAATGCAGTCGTTGCATTCGGAAGTCATTTCCTCAAACAGCTCTGTATTTTTGATTATGCCCTTGTAATAGTCATTGTAGAGCTCTTTGAACTTTGCCTTTTCCTCATTGAGCTTGCTTTTAAGGCTTGCGATCTGTGCTTTTATGCTCCCGACCTCGGGCTGATTTGCCCTAATGATGCCCATTACAGTATCGCTGAATTTCTCGCTGTCTGCCTGACAATCCGCAATGACCGAATTCACATCCGTCAGTACGGCACTGCAAAGATCGTCATACTTGATGTTATGGGTAGTACACCTTTCGGGATCACCCTTGCGGTTCTGACTTCTTCCGCACACAAAATATGTGCTTCTGTTGCCCGACTTTGGAGAAATAATATACATCGGAGAACCGCAATCCGCACATTTGATGACACTCTTGAATATGTTCTCAATATACTGCGGCTTCCTGTCCCGCCTGCGCACCTCCAGCTTTTTCTGAACATCATCAAACAATTCCTGTGAAACGATCGCTTCGTGTGCGTTTTCGCAAATTATCCACTCGGATCTGTCAACATCCACGATCTTCCGACTTTTGAAATTCACCTTTCTTGTCTTTCCGTAAATAATCTTTCCGGTATAGACCTCATTGTGAAGCAGATTGATTATCGTTGATTTATTCCAGCTGTACGGATTTTTCCGGGTGAAAACTCCCTCTTTTCGTTCTCTCATAGCCGTTGGATTGGGGATCTGATTTTCATAGAGATACTTGCACATCTCAACAGCACCCAGCCCCTTGTATGCCACCATTTCAAACAGCTGTCTGACTATCGGAGCATACTCTT
>JBJEQP010000085.1:0-1903 GCA_051881815.1 Oscillospiraceae bacterium
CGGTGGTGTGAGAGGTCGGCTGCTCAATTAATGGGCAGCCTCCTACTCGATTATTATCCCTCTATATCCGGAGCTGCTGTGTTCTCTTTATCCTGCTCCGCTTTCATACGCCGCTCAACCGCTCCGATAACATAAGCATTAAGGCTTTCCCCCTGCTTTTCAGCAGCGGCTTGTATTTCGGATTTTTTGCCTTTCGGGACTCGGGTTTTTATTTCATCATAATTATTTTTCATGTATTTTGCAGTTGCTTTCTGTTGAGCCTTACTTGTTGCCATTGTACCACCTCTACAATATAATTATACATCATATAGATATCGGGTACAATATATATTTTAACTAATATATAGGGTACAATATTGTTTATATTGCCTATTGATATATATAGGGTACAATATAGTATAATGATATCAAGGTCAGAGGAGCAGACCCAGTAAACCAAAAGGAGCAGGTCAGAATGAACGTTATCAAGTCAAAAGTCATGACAATAGCAAACCGCCTTGTTAAGCAAGGAATGAACCGCAGAGCCGCAATGCTCAAAGCTTGGGTCATTGCAAAGGCTTCTGCTCTCCTTGTAAAGATCAAAGGCACAAGCCGCCGTCAGAGCGAACTGGAGAAGCTTTCGAGCGTAAATCCTGCCGATATATCGGTAACACTCCGCAGAGAGCCGCACAACAGCCACGACAGCAACGCAATCGCCGTATATGCCGCTTTGACTAATCACAGAGTTTCTTTATCGGTTATCTGCCAAGAGCCATAGCAAGCGTTTTAGCCCCCTTATTCGACAAGGGCAAAGAACCGCAGGCAAAAGCATTCAGAGTTACGGGCGGTTTCAATCCGTGGGTAAGCTACGGCGCAGCACTTGCAATTGAAGTATAAGAAAAGCAGTCTTCACATTTGACGCTGCGAAACGTTATAAAATGTGAGGACTGCCAAAACGAAATATCTCGTATCGTTATTATATCAGACCTGCTCAAAAAAGTCAATATAAGAAAGGAAAATCAGCATGTCAAACAAGAAAAAATCAATAAGTAAACAGGAATTTATACAGCGTTACCGTGAAGCGGATCCTGCTACACGATATGCCCTTGAACAAAGCCTTATACATTACTTTGCCGGAAAAGAGAAGGAGAAGTGCAACAAAGAGGAACTGGCGGCTTACTGGAACGAACGCATCGGAGAGTATAACGCATACAGCAAGGCAATGGACGCCGTAAACGATGAGTATGCAATGGCAGAGTGGTACATAGAGCAGGCAAACGCTATTGCAAATGTGGCTTTGGGCTATGAAGGAACACCAACAGGCGGCATAAACACGATGATAGCCTTGTTCGGAGCTATTGAAACGGCTTTAAGGTCAGCTAATGAAATGATGTCAAAGGGTGGCAATCGTATTGTAGCCATAAAGATGAATGACGATTTAACAGAAACGAGGGGGAAATATCATGAAAAAATGTAACAGTTGGGAATCGCTTCCGCTTGTTATGGACACATTTGAAGCTGCCGAAGTTATGCATTGCCACCCCGAAACGGTCAAGAGGCTGTTAAGGAGAGGGGAACTCAAAGGCAATAAGATCGGCGGTAAAAACTGGAGAGTGACAAGGGATGCAGTTAAAGAGTATTTGGAAGGAGGAGCAACGGCGTGAAAAAGAGAATTACGCACGTTTTTTGGTGCGCTATTTGTGCGCCGTTTATATTTTTGTGCGCCATTTTGGACTAAAGCAGACAAAAGGTTGAAGTCGAAAAAACAACGCAAAATAGCCGTTTGTTGAAGATTATCAAAGGACACTAAAGCATAAATACGCACCTCATAACCCGAAGGTCGTTGGTTTCTATTAGAGAAGCTACCATCTAATACTAAACACCATTTAAAAACAGGATAAAATCCAATCTCTTCCTGTAATGC
>JBJEQP010000086.1:0-1884 GCA_051881815.1 Oscillospiraceae bacterium
GCATTACTGCTAGAGAGTGGATTTTGTCTACTGTTTAATCGAGGATTAGTATTACACATTGTCTTGCTGTGATAGGTTTTTCATCCGTTATATGTAGGAGAAAATCGGACAGAATTGCATCAAATCGATCATCGGTATCCCATTGTGCAATTGCAGCAAGAATACTGATCGCCCTGTTTCTTACTAATGATTTAGGATTATCAAGCAATGAAGCAAATTCATCAAAATACTGATACCATTCATCGCTTTCCGCACTTTCGGAAATAATTTTTTTGGCGGCAGCGCAAGCAGCTTTGTCATCTTTGGCTGTTAGCATAGAAATGATATTTTCTCCCATATTTTCACCTCATCGGAATTCTGTTTATTATGGTTAGGTTTTCTTTCAGCATACAAATTCATATAAAAAGAAGTCGATCCACCCGGTATTTTCGGCATACCATTTCTGACTGCCGCATTTATGAAATCCGATAGACTCATACAGCCTGTGGGCAGGTTTATTACAGCAAAGTGCGTCCAAGCGAACAGCTTTCATGCGGTTTTCCTTTGCCATAGAAATAATTTCTTTCATAACAGACTTGGCGAGTCCGCATTTCTGCCTTTTGGGGTCAATACATAATATATGGACAACTGATACCTCATTATCGTATGCTTTAATACTCCAATTAACAGGATGATAGTCTTCACTCTGGTAAGGTGTTACTGCAACAGCAGAAGTGATCTCCCCGTTATCCTCTGTATAGTACATATAGCCGCCTTCAATATATCCATTGATCATATCATCTGTTGGATGCTGACCATAGATCCATCGTCCGTATTCAGCCATATTTTCGGTATTGTCGATCACATACTTATAGAAATCTGCTATTCTCAAAAAATCGCCCGAAACAGCCTTTATCAAATTCAATAAAACCACCCATTCACTTTGAATTTTTATATAAATTCATTTGTTTTTTCTGAACTCATCCATATTCTTTTTGCAGGTATATGCTTCCATAAGCTTTTCATCATCCCATGTCCATTGTTTTTCAATGTCAATTTTTTGGATAAGCTCCTCCTGTGTTGGTTCGGCAGGAAATATTTCACAGGGATATCGGTCACAATATCCGCAATGTTCGATACCTTTATCAATCACACATTTTCTTGCTTTGCAGGCGGGATCAAGTAAAACAGGATCTTCTTTTTCACAAGAGCATCCGTCACAGATTATCGTATTAGGATCAGGAGTGAAACCTTGATATATTTTAGCGAAGACCTCGCAGATCTCTTGGCGCCTGTCGTTTTTCTGAACATTAGAGCGGTAGATCAAACACAGATCGCATCTCATACCGCATTTGGAATATAATTTGTCCACTTTATACCTCTTTTAATTCTGATGTATGTAAACTACCGATAAAAACATATTAAGCTGTTAAAGTATCTTACGCATAAACATTTCCATTGGCTGTTCAAAGGGCGTTCCGTTAAATAACAATCCGCCGCAATCAACATATCCCAGTTTGCGATAAAAATGCTGTGCATTCTCATCAACTTGAGTGGATATAAGCGTCATTTTATATCCTTGCTTTTTCATTTCATCTTCCCAAGCAAGGGTTGCTTTTGAACCGTAACCTTTCCCACGTTCATCTTCACATACATAGATTAAATTCAGAAAAGGAATATTATCCCATAAAATTGTTTGGAACATAGTTCCGATCGGTTTGTTGTCTTTACATATTATATATCCGCTTTTGGTGTGCACACGATACTCAAATCGTGTTTCATCAACGTGCTTATCTATACTCATTACAAATTCCTTGTCATTCTTTTCGATCAGCCTTAAAATCATATACATTCTCCTCGTATAATATATTTTAGGGCAAATAAAGAATACCCTAATAAGGCACT
>JBJEQP010000087.1:0-9620 GCA_051881815.1 Oscillospiraceae bacterium
TCTCACGCTGCTGTTGTTGCTCGTGGTATGGGTACATGCTGCGTTTCCGGCTGCGGCGATATCAAGATGGATGAAGAAAACAAGAAGTTCGAGCTCGGCGGAAAGGTATTCCACGAGGGCGACTACATCTCCATTGATGGTACAACAGGTAACATCTACGGCGAGATCATTCCTACAGTTGACGCACAGATCGCAGGCGAATTCGGCCGCGTAATGGCTTGGGCTGACAAGTACAGAAGACTTAAGGTAAGAACAAACGCTGATACTCCTGCTGACGCTAAGAAGGCAAGAGAGCTCGGCGCTGAAGGTATCGGTCTTTGCCGTACAGAGCACATGTTCTTTGAACCGTCCAGAATTGCAGCATTCCGTGAAATGATCTGCTCCGATACAGTTGAAGAGAGAGAAGCAGCTCTTGCAAAGATCGAACCTATGCAGCAGGCTGACTTTGAAGCACTTTACGAAGCTCTTGAGGGCTGCCCTGTTACTATCAGATTCCTCGATCCTCCTCTCCACGAATTCGTTCCTACAGAAGAAGCTGACATTGAAGCTCTTGCAAAGGCTCAGGGCAAGTCCGTTGAGACTATCAAGAACATCATTGCAGGTCTCCACGAATTCAACCCGATGATGGGTCACCGTGGATGCCGTCTTGCTGTAACATATCCCGAGATCGCAAAGATGCAGACAAAGGCTGTTATCAAGGCTGCTATCAACGTTAAGAAGGCTCATCCCGATTGGACAGTTAAGCCTGAGATCATGATCCCGCTCGTAGGCGAGGTTAAGGAGCTCAAGTTCGTTAAGGATATCGTTGTTAAGACAGCTGATGCAGAGATCGCAGCAGCAGGTTCCGACCTCACATACGAAGTTGGTACAATGATCGAAATTCCTCGTGCAGCTCTCACAGCTGACGATATCGCAAAGGAAGCTGACTTCTTCTGCTTCGGTACAAACGACCTCACACAGATGACATTCGGCTTCTCCAGAGATGACGCAGGTAAGTTCCTCAACGCTTACTACGATACAAAGATCTTCGAGAACGATCCGTTTGCAAAGCTCGACCAGACAGGCGTAGGCAAGCTCATGGATATGTCCATCAAGCTTGGTAAGCCGGTTAATCCGAACCTCCACATCGGTATCTGCGGCGAGCACGGCGGCGATCCTACATCCGTAGAATTCTGCCACAAGATCGGTCTTGACTATGTATCTTGCTCACCTTTCCGTGTTCCGATCGCTCGTCTTGCAGCAGCACAGGCAGCTATCTCTGAAAACAAGTAATTGTTGAACCGATAAGGTATAAATTACACAAATAAAAAGGCTCTGTATTCGGACTTTCGGATACAGAGCTTTTTTTGATCGGCAGGTTTACATTTTTTGACGAATATGATATAATATTTCCAATGGAAAAAATTCAAGCAAAGTATGTTGAACGAGGAGGACAAAATGCTTACACATATCGGAACGGAAACGATAAAAACGGAACGCCTGACGCTGCGCAGGTTTGAATACACAGATGATGAAGCGATGCTGAAATACTGGATCGCCGATGAAAAGATACAGAGTATGTACGCCGAGCCTGTTTACACCACAAAGGAAGAGGTAAAAGGTCTGCTTGACAAATATATCGGCTCTTATGAGAGAGAGGATTACTACCGCTGGGCGATAATTGACGATGCTTCGGGCGAGTGCATCGGTCAGATCGCATATTTTCTCGTTGACAGCAAAAATCACTTTGCGGAGATAGAATATTGCATCGGTTCGCAGTTTCAGCGCAGAGGTTATGCTACCGAAGCGACAAAGGCGGTTGTAAAGTACGGTTTTGAGAAGATTGATCTGCACAAAGTCCAGATCTGCACGAAGACGATAAACAAGGCTTCAAAGCGTGTTATCGAAAAGTGCGGTTTTACATACGAGGGCACGTTGAGAGATTATTTCTTTTTCAACGGCGAATATGTCGGAAGAATGTTTTACTCGATGTTAAGAAGCGAGTACAAGGCATAATAGTATAAAGGGAACCTCTAAAATCAATTCTTTGAAAGGTGTGATGCGTATGAAGATGAGCAGACATAAGCAGAAACAAAATAAATTTAAAAAGGAGAACTCACATTGATAAGAATTGAACTTTTGTCAGAAACAAACTTTAGCGAGAATTCTTTGGATTCTTACACAAGAACGCAGTCGGTCAAAAAGGTTTACCGCAAGTCGGGGACGGAATATGCGCTCGTTGAAATGCCTTACACCGAGGACTGGGACGCTGCGAAAAAGCGGCAGGTCGCAAGGGAGCTTTTGAGCGGCGAATACATTTCATACGGTGCTTTTGACGGTGAAAGGGTCATCGGCTTTATCGGGCTTCACAGAAAGCTGAAAGGCAGCTTCATGATACTTGAGCTTATGCAGGTTTCTGCGGAATATCGGGGAAAAGGAATAGGCCGCAGGCTGTTTGAGCTCGGCAGGGAAGAGGCGAAAAAAGCAGATGCCGATGCGCTGTACATATCGGCTTGCTCGTCGGAAGAAACGGTCGGATTCTACAAGGCTGTGGGTGCGGTGATAACCGATACGCCCATTCGTGAGATAGCCGATGATGAACCCTTCGATGTTCAGATGGTTTGCAGGATAGGGTGATAAAATGAGATAGATAATGCTTGATGACAAATTGAGAAAAAGGATAGTCAGGAAGGCTGCTCCTACAAAGGATAATTTTTACACTTATCAGAATCTTAACCTTCTGACGGGTGTATATGATGAGGAGAGCGGCGTGATACTGACAAAGACATATTATTTAAGTGAGGGCTTAAAGCGGTGCGGAGATGCATACGATAGTGCGGCGTACATAATCCTTACAAAGCATTTGAGCTTTATGCTGCGCTGCGGTGAATATTTCGATGGAGAAATGTTTCGGAACATCAAAAGTCCCTGCCCCGTAAAGCTCTCCGACAGCCGCTTGCTTGAAATGCTGAATTTTTACAACGAAAAAGCTTCCGAAAGAGTTGCTCTTGCAAAGCAGGCGTTTGAAACGGAGGAATATTCGGGGTACACTCGCTACGGCTTCACCGAGCAATATCTTGAACGGAATTATTTTAAGAAATAAAGCCAAAACCGACATCCGATCAAATTCGGGTGTCGGTTTTGGCATTTATTTTGATGACAGATACATTTTATCCATTGAGATACTGAAATAACAATTGTTCAGCTCCTCGATATTTTCGTCGGTTACCTCGACCAGAACCGAAGAACATAATATGTATGTTTCGTCCTGAACAAGCGAGTTCGGATCGACCTTTACGGACGCATTCAATATAAGCGTTTCGTGCGGCTGAAAGGTGTATTCGTGAATATCGCCCGTTGCGACCGGGTGATCGATTACCTTGCTCACAAAGCTTGCGACCTGTTCGTATGAATCCTGTCCTGCCATTATATTCACCGTAAGCTCACGGTCGGTCATATTTGTCAGCTTATATGGGATAGTCAGTTCATCTCCGACCGTTATTTTCGGCTGCTGTGACGGGTCAAAGTCCGTTGTAAGTGAAAACCATGCAAGCTTTGAAAAACGCATATTCTCTATCTCGTTTTTTGTAAATGAAGAGTATATGTTTTCTTCGGAAACATCATCGGGAACAGGTTCTTTTGCGTTAATATAGGATGAGATCAGAAATGCAGCCAATATGATAATAATTACAGCTTCTATAACAGCTGCAAGATTGATTTTTTTCTCCATTACAGAATCCTCCAAATCATTTCATAAGCTTATTAATCCATAGTATATCATGTTTTGCTCCAATTGTAAATAGGGTGAGTTTTTTTGTCCGCAAAAGCCGTACAGCTTGTATTTGCACAAAATGTAAGTAAACTTTGCATATATGCCCATTGTTTTCTTATTGTGAAGACCGTATAATTAATATAACAAAATAAAAGGAGAGGTCGGAATGATACGAATTAAAAGGCTTTTTGCTTTGCTGACTGCGGTTTTGCTGATGCTTGGATGTTTTGTCGGCTGCGGCTCGGGGGAAATGCGCGAAATGTCAACAATGGAGATCGTCCGGGATATGGGACTCGGCATAAACCTCGGCAACACGTTTGAAAGCTGCGGAATGAAGCTCAACTCCGTTACGCAGTATGAAACAGGCTGGGGAAGTCCCGTTATCACAAAGGAAATGATAAAGGGATATGCCGAAAGCGGCTTCGGGGTTCTGCGAGTACCTGTTGCGTGGTCAAATCTGATGTCGGGAAACTACGAGATCTCTCCCGAATATCTTGCGAGAGTGAACGAGGTCATCGACTGGGCGCTGGAGGAAGATTTGTACGTTATAATGAACATTCATTGGGACGGAGGCTGGTTTGAACGCTTCGGAAAAGATGAAGACAAGGACGAATGTATGTACAAGTATGAGCGTATCTGGACGCAGCTTTGCAAGCGCTTCAAAGGCTATGGCGACAAGCTGATCTTTGAATCGCTCAATGAGGAGGGTGTCTGGGAAGACATCTGGAACAGATACAGTCAGCAGGGTGACAAGGAAAAGGCTTTCGGACTTCTTAACGAGATCAATCAGAAATTCGTTGACATCGTCCGCAGCTCGGGCGGAAACAATCCAAAGCGTCATCTTCTTATCGCAGGCTATGCTACCGATGTCACGCTCACCTGTGATGAAGCCTTTAAAATGCCCGAAGATCCTATTGGAAGATGTGCGGTTTCGGTGCATTACTACACGCCTTCTACCTTTGCGATACTTGAACGTGACGCTGATTGGGGAAAGGCAAGAACGGAATGGGGAACTGAAGCTGATTATGCCGAGCTTGAAAACAACATGGAGCTTATGAAAACTACATTTGTTGACAAGGGTATCCCTGTTATCATCGGCGAATACGGAACATCGACCAAAAACAAGACCGATGAAATGATAAGGCTTTATCTGTCATCCGTATGCAGGTCGGCATACACAAAGGGAATGTGTCCCGTGCTATGGGATATAACCGATGTATTCTATTCACGCCGGGATTGTGAGTTCATGGATAAAGAACTGCTCAATCAGCTCATGGCGGTCAAAAACGAAGCAAGAAGCTAATTTGGAGGTAAAACAATGAACAACTTTAGAAAAAGATCAGCTGCATTGATATCACTTTTAATGGCTGCAGGTGTATTCACTGCCTGCGGAAATTCATCGGACGGTGAACACGGTTATCTTATGGAAGAAGAAACGACTCCTGCCGTAACGGTCGAGATCAACACACAGACCCTTGCTCCCGAGCAGGAAGAGCAGGTAAATGATCTTGCCGACAGCCTTGAAGGCGAGCTTGTGAACAAAAAGATAAAGTGGCTTTCGTTCTATGATCCGTGGCATCCGACAGGTCAGGGCAACAGCAAGCCTGTATCGGTCGAGCTTTTTGAAAAGAAATACGGCGGCGAGATAGAATACATCCCGACAACCTGGGCAAATCAGTATGTCGATCTTTCAACAGCGATTCTCGGCGGCGAGGGCATTGACTTTTTCCCTGCAACGGAAGCGATCCCGAAATGTGTTATAAGCGGAATGACGCAGAGCTACGATCAGTATATCGACTGGAACAATCCGTTATGGGCAAGCGTTAAGGACCTTAATGATATGTTTATGATAGGCGGAAGCCATTATCTTATGGCTTGTCAGGCAACGGAAGGCTATGTTGTATATTATAACAGAAGCACGATAGAAGCAATGGGCTATGACGATCCAAAGGAGCTTTACGAAAGGGGCGAATGGACGCTCACGAAGTTCAAGGAAATGCTTACAGATTTCGTTGATGTTGAAGATGACCGTTACGGACTTGACGGTTGGTTCAACTGTACTCCGCTCTATCTTGCAAGCGGCGTTCCGAGCATTTCGCTTGTTGACGGCAAGGCTGTAAATAACCTTATGGATCCGAACCTTGAAAGAGCGATGAATTATCAGTATGAGCTTTACAGAGATGGACTTATATTTGATAAGTCGCTTTCCAACTGGAAAACTCATATTGAGTATATGGGTGAGGGCAGAGAGCTTTTCTATATCGGAGGAATGTATGAGATCGAGCAGGCTCCCGAGATATGGACAAAGAACCTCGGCGAACAGGAGGATGTTTTCTTTGTTCCTATCCCTCGCGATGAGGAAAGCGATAAGTACTATTACAATGCCGAGATCGACTGCTACAACCTCTGCAAGGACGCAGGAAATCCCGACGGCGTTGCAAGGCTTATGGAATGTATCATTGCTTCCTACAGCGATGAAAGCGCACAGGCTATCAGCGATGAAAAGCATAAGAATGATTTCGGCTGGTCGGATGAGATGATCGAAATGCGCAACGAAGTCCGCAGGATCACAAAGGAAAATCCCGTAAGAGATATTTACGGCGGACTCCCCGATGATGCTTCACAGATGATCAGCGATGCTCTCAACAACGGACTCAACGGAACGGACTGGTATTCGTCCAGAGATTCTGTATATGATTTTATCAATACCTGCGTTGATGAAGTTAACGCAAAGATAGCAGAATAATCTCTCCTTAAAGCTAAAAGGTCTGACAGTTCATTTATGTCAGACCTTTTGCTTTTGCCGTATTATCGGATATTCAAATTATAGCATATCCTTTTTCAAAGGTCAGCAGCACAGTTGACATAATCTGTGAAAAGTGTTATACTATGTAATGTCCTGTGCCTTTATACAGGCTTTGGTTTTATGAGATTTGACCTTTCGGGGGTGTGATGGGTTTTGAATATTATTATTGTCGGCTGCGGAAAAGTCGGTGAAGAGCTTGCCGGCCGTCTTAATGACGAGGGCGATAACGTTACAGTCATAGATATTGATCCCGTTAAGGTAGGCAATCTTACTTCACGCATGGATATTCTCGGAGTTACGGGAAACGGCGCAACGCATCTTGCACAGCAGGAGGCAGGCATCAGCCATGCCGATCTTCTTATTGCGGTAACAGGTTCGGATGAGCTTAATCTGCTTTGCTGTCTTATTGCGAAAAAAGAGGGTAACTGCAAGACCATTGCGCGTGTCAGAAATCCGCAGTACAGCAGCGAGGCACCGTATTTAAAGGGTGAACTCGGATTGGCTATGGTAATTAACCCCGAGTTTCAGGCGGCTGCGGAGATAGCGCGTGTACTTCGTTTTCCGTCTGCGATAAAAATTGATACCTTTGCAAAGGGCAAGGTCGATCTGATGAAGTTCCGTCTGCCCGAGAACTGCATACTCACGGGCTGCTCCGTCAAAGAGATAGCAACAAAGCTGAAGTGTGATGTTCTCGTCTGCACGGTTGAAAGAGGCGATGAAGCCTTTATTCCGAACGGTGATTTCGTGTTCGAGGAAAAGGACATTATCTCGATAATTGCTTCTCCGACAAACGCAAACGTATTTTTCCGAAAGATCGATTATAAGATAAATCAGGTAAAGGACTGCATAATCGTTGGCGGCGGCGAGATCGCTTATTACTTATGCAGGATATTGAAAAAATCGGGAATTGCAATAAAGCTTATTGAAAAAGACCCGAAACGCTGTGAAATGCTCTGCACGGATCTCCCCGAGGTCACCGTTATATGCGGAGATGCCGCAGATCAGCAGCTTTTGCTTGAAGAGGGTCTTGAAAATGCAAACTCGTTTGCGGCGCTTACAAATCTTGACGAAGAAAACATTATGCTTTCTCTTTTCGCAAGGACCAAGGGCTGCAAAAAGCTTGTCACGAAGATAAACCGCATCGACTTTTTCGATGTAATAAAGCAGCTTGATCTTGATTCGATAATCTATCCGAAGACTATCACCTCCGAGCTTATTGTCAGCTATGTCCGTGCGATGAAAAACACTATCGGAAGCAATGTTCAGACCGTTTACAGCATCATCAAGGGCAAGGCGGAGGCTGCCGAATTCCTGATAAGGGACAATTCGCCTGTTCTCGGAAAGCCGCTTATGGAGCTGAAGTTCAAGCCGAATGTTCTCGTTGCGGTCATCCTGCGAGGTAACAGGGTCATTATTCCCCGAGGCAGCGATATAATTGAAAAGGATGATTCGGTCATTGTTGTTTCGGATATTCGTCCGCACGATATATCCGACATTCTCGACTGACAGAGGTTATAGAAATGAATTTTCCGATGATAGTTCATATCCTGGGCTGGATATTGAATTTTGAAGCGCTTTTTCTTATAATACCGCTTATTTCAGCGGTAGCATTCGGCGAAAACACGGTAGTTTCGATCCTCATAACGATCGCTGTGTGCGCTGCTATCGGCGTCCCGATCGCAATGAAAAAGCCGAAGGAAAGAAGCCTTCATTCCCGTGACGGCTATGTTATAGTGTCATTGAGCTGGATAGTGTTAAGCGCATTCGGTGCATTGCCGTTCGTTTTTTCGGGAGCGATACCAAGCTATGTTGACGCACTTTTTGAAACCGTTTCGGGCTTTACGACAACGGGAGCGTCGATACTTACAGAGGTCGAGTCGATGCCAAAGTCGCTTCTGCTCTGGAGAAGCTTCACGCATTGGGTAGGCGGAATGGGTGTGCTTGTTTTCATCATGGCTTTTCTGCCGCTTTCGGGCGGACAGAACCTGCATATCATGAAGGCGGAAAGCCCGGGCCCTTCGGTAAGTAAGCTTGTGCCGAAAATAAAAACAACGGCGCTGCTGCTGTATGCGATCTATCTTGTGTTGACAGCGATGGAGTTCGTACTGCTCCTATTCGGCGGTATGAGCGTGTTTGAAGCGCTGAACACATCCTTTGCAACTGCGGGAACGGGCGGCTTTTCCGTGAAGAATGACGGACTTGCAGGCTATTCCGATGCGGTGCGGATGATCGTAACGGTATTTATGATACTGTTCAGCTTTAATTTTAACTTCTATTTTCTGATTTTGAGCAGGAAATTCAAGGACGCATTAAAAGTATCCGAGGTCTGGTATTATCTTGGGATAATCGCTGCTGCAACTGCTATCGTAACTGTGAATATACGGGCGATGTTCCCGTCTTCGGGGGAAGCCTTCCGTGCAGCGATATTCACCATTTCCTCAATGATATCTTCAACGGGCTTTACGGCTGTTGACTTCAACCTCTGGCCGGAGCTTTCACGAACGATAATCGTTCTGGTAATGTTCATAGGCGCCTGTGCGGGAAGTACGGGAGGCGGAATAAAGGTCTACCGTATAATCATTCTCTTTAAGAGCATGGGCAAGGAGCTGCACACGCTCATACATCCGAAGCAGGTGAAAAAAATACGCATGGATTCGCATGAGATCGAGCATGAAGTCATACGTGCGGTCAATGTGTTCATGGTATGCTTTATCCTTGTTTTCGTTATCTCGCTGCTGTGCATATCCTTTGAGGACTACGATCTGATAACGAATTTTACCGCTGTTACGGCAACGATAAACAACATCGGACCCGGACTTGAGCTTGTCGGTCCGACAGCGAATTTCAGCTTTTTCTCGCCGTTTTCCAAAATGGTGCTGATATTCGATATGCTTGCAGGCAGACTGGAGCTTTTCCCGATGCTTCTGCTTTTCTCGCCTGTTACATGGAAAAAGTAAATATTTCCCCACAAAAAATTTACCGAAGCAGATCAGTTATCCGCTTCGGTGTTTTTTATGTTTGCCCCGAATGGGCAGTAACTCGGTGGTGAAAGTCCACTACAGA
>JBJEQP010000088.1:0-42664 GCA_051881815.1 Oscillospiraceae bacterium
GTGCCTGCGTGACTTTTTCAACTTTTGTGAGTGGATTTTGGGGAAAGTTAAATTTGGCAAGCAATTCACACATAAATATCCAAGGAAAGGGCTGCGAAAAAAATATAAAAATTTTTTGTAAAACCTCTTTACATTTTTGAATTTATGTTGTATAATATTAATGCTGTCTTTGGTACAGCTAATAATTCGAGGTGTGGCTCAGTTTGGTAGAGCGCTGCGTTCGGGACGCAGAGGCCGTGGGTTCGAGTCCCGTCACCTCGACCAGCAAAAAAGTCCGCAAACTATGGTAAAACCGTGGTTTGCGGACTTTTATTTTTTCTGTTTTGTTTTCTTGACCACTACAAAAAGGGGCAAAAATTCAAAAGATGTGGGTCAAATCGAAGCATTTATCTTCTTTGCTTGAACAACACAAACAAGGAAGATCTTTTATTCTTAACACAGGTGAATTTTTTGTTAAAGATTAGGAAAAAGCTGATTAAAGCGAAGCGTTCGTTTCGCCGTTTTGAAAAATGTACGAGTTTCCGTCTTTGAGTACATTTTGAAAAACGGCTGAAACGTATTATACTAAACACCATTTAAAATTCGGAAAAAATCAAGCCGACAATCTCGAATATATAGGATTTCGGCGCAGATTTTTTCCTGTATTTTATTGGTGTTTAGCATTAATCAGCGTTTCCTTATACTAATTCCAAACCGTTCTATAGACAAAGACGACAGATAGAATAATCCAAGTCAAGGAAAGCGACCGCAGGAAGGCTTGATGCCTTTCAAGGGAGCTTGACGCAGAATTGGATTATTATATCCGAGTATTTGTCTATAGGTTGGTTTGGAATTAGTATTAGTATAAGTATAAAATACACCGCAAAGTGCAAAAAATTCGCCCACCTTTTTAAAAGATGGGCGAAACTTTTTTACTTTGCGGTCTGTTTAGTTAAATTGCAAATTTTATTTATGCTCTGGCATCGAATAATGCGCCGATATCTCCTGCAAATGCTTTTGCGGAATCGTTCATCATCTCGATAGTTCCTGCTGCGAGCTGCGAGCTTACATCCATACTCTTTTTAAGTATGCTCATGCCTGCCTGCTGCTGGAACTGTGTCTGCTTCATTGACATTGCCATTGAAGCGATAGATGTGCTCATATCCATAAGATCCGCCTCCTTTTATTGGATAACTTACTTCATATTCTTGATGTCGTTAAGAAGCATATCAAACTGTTCAATATCCTTGAAGCAGTTTGCAACGACATTCTGTGTGTTTGTAATATTCTCCACGATCGACTTTGAATGGTTGTCAATGTTTGTCATAGCATTCTGGATGCTGTCTGCAGAAAGCTGGCTCGTTTCTGCGAGGCTTCTGACTTCCTGTGCAATCACGCCGAAGCCCTTGCCTGCTTCCTTTGCTCTCGATGCTTCGATGGAAGCGTTGAAGCCGAGGATCTTCGTGTTCATTGCGATATCCTGTATCTGCTTGAGAGTATCATTCGTCTTGGCGATCTCGGACGATGTATCCTGTGCCATTATACCCAAATTTGCATACGCATCCTTGAGTGTGCTCAAAGACTTTTCGGTGTGTCTGATAAGCGAGCTTGCTTCATCGACCTTTTTATAAAGCGCCTGGTTAAGGCTTGTAAGTCCCGAGCTGTTCTGCTTTGAGATGTAAGCGTCATAAGCCGACTGTGAAAGAAGTCCTGCGATGATGAACAGGAAGTCAGCCGCTGCTTCGACCTGGCTTCTTTCAACTATCTTGACCTTGCGCAGTGCAGCTATGTATTTTTCCTCATCGATGCCAAGCTCACGAGCGATAGCACGGAACTTTTCCTCATCGGGAGCTTCTGTAAGCACCTGACCGCCGATGAATGAACCGATCATTTCACCGCCGAGCATGATAGGAGCTGCAAAATCGACCAGTCCTGCATGACAGGAATATGCAACGGATTTTCTGGAAAGAAGAGCATCTTCGCCGCCCTTTTTATCACATTGTCCGCATCTGCGGCAGCCTTCGCGGCTCTTTCTTGTAAGATCCATACAGAAATCGGTGAAATTGCTTCCTCTTGTGACTGCGTTGCCCTCAGCGTCGGTGGTGAGCGCAGCCATGCCCGTAAGTTTTGCAAAACCGTCCTGAATGGACTGAAGAGTACTTACGCTGATAAGATCAGTAAGAGCTATTGCCAATTTATATCCCTCCAAATAAAAGGAATGTTACCCTTTGCAATATCGCTGAACGATGCACGAAATGCTTGGGGAGCCGCCCGATCATGGTAAATCGTCCCTTGATGCGGTCATTCCCGTATAGTTATAGCTATTATAGATATGATACACCATTTAACTATTTTTGTCAAGTATTAATTCGACTTTCTATGGCAAAATATACAATTTACACAAATTTGTTCTAAAAAAATCTGTATGACGATACAGTATTTTATTTGTAAAAAAATATCAAATCGGTTGAAAACGGAGAAAAATTGAGATATAATGTAGATTGAGAAAAAATTCACGTTCCCGGAGGCTTTGAATGTACTACTGCTGCGGTATAACGGATGTCGGAACTGTGAGGGATCACAATGAGGACGCCTTTCTTATAAATAAAATAGTAATGGACTCTGCAATGCTTGAAAGTGAGCTTCATACGCCCTTTGTGACTGCTGTTGCCGATGGCGTGGGCGGAGAAGTCGGGGGAGAGGTTGCTTCACGGCTTGCATTGGATCTGCTTGGCTCGTTAAAGCCTGCCGAAAACGTTGACTACGAAAAAAAGGTCCTTGAAATACACGACGCTCTGCGGAAATACGGTGCGGAAAACAACAATATCAATATGCAGACAACACTCTGCGCCCTCACTGTCGATAAAAGCGGCGCAGCAAATATAATAAATGTCGGCGACTCGAAGCTTTTCCGCTGCAGAGGCGGCAGCATACGTCAGCTTTCCCGTGACCAGTCGCTCGTCCAGATGCTTTATGAGCAGGGAGAGATAACCGCCGATGAAAGGCGTACTCACAAGCACCGCAATATCATTTTCCCCGTTCTGGGCAATATTGTCGAAACTCCTACGGTCGATGTGACTCCGATCGAAGGCGGCATACAGCCGGGCGACCTTATCCTTATATGCAGCGACGGCCTTTCCGATTATATCACCAAAGGGGATTTTGAAGAAACTCTTGCGCTCCCGATAAAGCTGCCGAAGCGTCTGAAAGCGCTTGTAGAGCTTGCCAAAGAGGGCGGCAGTACCGACAATATCACCGTCATCGGCGTATCGGCGATGTAGCTTTATAATGCGTAATTCGTAATGCGTAATGCGTAATTGTTTTGTAAGCCATAAATAAACTTAAAAAGGAACTATTCACGGTAGACAAACTGTGAACAGTTCCTTATTTTTATGATGATACTATAATATTTAAAACAAACTAAAGCGGTGCATTAATTACGAATTACGCATTACGAATTACGCATTAACCAAGTGGGTGAATTTTCTCCGGAATAAGCTCGTTCATGTGGTTTGATGCGGAGGATGTGAGATCGTATCTGTAGTACTCATATCCGCCGTCCTTTTCCTGCGGATCCATCCAGGTCATAACGCCGTTCCAGCCGTTGTTGTAGCTGTATTCATACTTCTGTGCAACGGACATATTCATCTTGTCCTCATCATCGTTCGGAGTTTCGCCGATTATTGCAGGCTTTGTTCCGTCAAGTCCGAAGTCTGTCGGAGTCTTGCCGAAAGGCTGCGGCATACTTGAAAGCATCCACGGATAGTAGTGCGGACTGTAGAAATCAAGGCAGGAATCGTCAAGACCTGTCAGTTCCTTTAAATAAGCGTCGGAAACGTAATTCTTATCGAAATTATCCGAATTATACTTTATCATTCCCATTCCGACCGTTACAAGTATATCGGAATTCTGATGGATAACGGATGCGCACTTTCCGAAGAAGTAGGAAAGATACTCAAAGCCTACTCTTCCGCACTCCTCGTTTTCCTTTACCCAGTCGGGCTCGTTCATAATGTCAATGCCGAAGATGTATTCACACTTGCCGTAGCGTTCGCAGAAGGTCTTGACATAGTTTTCCGCAAAAGCGTCGGTCATTTCCTTGCTCATGATAAGGTTTCTCCACTTGTCGCCGGCGCTGAATTTGGCTGTGCCTTTGAAGTGGTCGAACGAAAGAAGCGTCGGCATAACATAGACCTTGTGCTTTTCTGCAAGCGCAAAAAGCTTGTCAAGATCGGTCCAGTGTCCTTCGGTTATGCTCTTTACCTCGCCCTTTGTCGTGAGCTGGATAATGTTTTCGCCCGAGCAGTTTATCCAAATTCTTGTGCAGTTTATGTTGTCGGCAGCAAGCTGCGCAAAGGTCTTGTCCCAGAACTCTTCGTCCATATTGCCGTCAAAGTCGTTCCATTTCTCCCACGGAGT
This sequence comes from Oscillospiraceae bacterium, assembly GCA_051881815.1. Lineage (GTDB taxonomy): Bacteria > Bacillota > Clostridia > Oscillospirales > Ruminococcaceae > UMGS363. The sequence continues at coordinate 4,399 of JBJEQP010000088.1, forward strand.
ATTCGTGCCGTTTATCCAGAGCTCCTTGCCGTCGACCATAAACTTTGTGCCGTCTACGGTCACCCTTGCGGAAACAGTCGGTTCGGATACGGTTGTTGTTTCGCTTTCTTTATCGGCAGCGGCATCTCCGTCCTTTGAACAGGACGAGAATGAAAAAAGCATTGCCACAGCAAGAATAGCTGCTGAAATTTTCTTTACATTTAACATTATTTTTCCTCCTTGGCGATAGAATCATATCTGCGCAGGAACTGCTTGGTGCGCTCGTTTTTCGGATTGACGAACACATCCTCGGGAGTCCCTTCCTCAACGATAACGCCGCCGTCCATGAAAATAACATGATCGGCAACTTCCTTTGCAAAAGCCATTTCGTGCGTAACGATGACCATTGTCATCTTGTCCTTTGCAAGCTCCTTTATAACTTTAAGTATCTCTCCCGTAAGCTCGGGGTCGAGTGCAGAGGTCGGCTCGTCAAAGAACAGCACCTCGGGATTCAGCGCAAGCGCCCTTGCGATAGAAACACGCTGCTGCTGACCGCCGGAAAGCTCGCAGGGATAAGCTTTAGCCTTGCTTTCCAGTCCCATTTTCCCCAGAAGCTCCATAGCCTTTTTCTCGGCTTCATCCTTCGGCATTTTAAGAACACATACGGGCGCTTCGGTGATGTTGCGCAGCACGTTCATGTGCGGAAAAAGATTGAAATTCTGGAAAACAAGTCCGATTTTAAGACGTATTTCACGCAGCTCTGCATTTGAAGCGTAAACAGGCTTGCCGTTCACATAGTCCGTTATAAGATCACGTCCGCAGACGGTAACATTTCCTCCGCCGAGCTTTTCAAGCTGGTTTATGCAGCGGAGCATCGTTGACTTTCCGCTTCCCGAAGGTCCTATAACAGCAACTACCTCGCCCTTTTCAACATTGAAGGATATATCCTTGAGGACTTCAAGATCATCAAAGCTTTTGGATAGATTTTTTACTTCAAGAATTGCCATTTGAACGATCATTTCTTCAAAAAACCGAAGAAATTTACTCCTTTCGGATTATTTGTAGTAGTCAAGCTTTTTCTCAACAGCGGAGAAAGCTATTGTAAGCAATGCATTCATCGCAAAGTAGAAAACGCCTGCGATGAAAAGCGGTATAAGATTGCTGTATGTTACCATTAGCTCTTTCGACTTGCGGAAGATCTCTATGTAAGCGATAACGGAAGCGAGAGAGGTGTCCTTAACGAGCGTGATGACTTCGTTTGCGCCTGCAGGAACGATGCGCTTGACGACCTGCGGAAGAATTATACGGAAGAAGGTCTGTATTTTCGTAAAACCGAGAGCCGCCGAAGCTTCGTACTGACCTTTCGGGATAGCCTCGATGCCGCCTCTGAATATCTCGGCGAAATAAGCCGCATAGTTGAGCGCAAAAGCAACGATAAGCGCCGTGAACTGATAGGAATCGCTTCGGATGTCAATGCTTGTCAGATGACCTGCCTTCTGGAGCATCGGGATAGCATAATAGATAGTGATTATCTGAAGCATGAGCGGAGTTCCGCGCATTATAAGTATGTACAGATTGATAAGCCAGGAAACCGGCTTGAACGGGCATTTTTTTATCAGCGCCACGACCATGCCGAGCGGAATAGAGAAAAGAAGAGTAAATACGAACACTTTAAGCGTCGGAATAAGGTATTTTGCGATAATACCGACGCAGTTCATAATATCATTAAAACCCAAACGATTCACCTCATTAAAACGTACTCATTTGATTATACAATACTTTCATCAAAAAAGCAATAGAAAACGCAAATAAAATTCAGCATGAAATTACAGTAAAGCGGAAAAATTATATTTAGTTTAGAAGCAAAACGCGAAGCGACTAAAAGTTTAGGTCAAGCCTTTTCAAAGGCTTGCAGGGGTCAAGGGGGCAGAGCCACCTTGTCGCTCTCCGCAGAGAGCGAAACACTCTAAACTATGGCAAAAATCTTTTGACAAAAGTGAAATATCTATCAAATATAAAGCGCAATTCACGAACAAAAGGTTAAATCAGAATATGAGAAATCGTTTTGTAAACCTTAAATTCGTGAATTGCGCAATTCTGTTTTCCTAAAACAAACTATCCTCTGACAGCAAATATACGAACGAAGTGAGTATATTTGCTGTCAGACGAAATATGAACAGCTATTCAATATGACCGTGAAAACAGAGAGCAAAGCGAATGTGTTTTCACACAACGGAACAAACCCATAGGTTACAGAAGATAAACAGAACAACTATTTTTCTGAAGTGGAACGGCTGCGTTTTTTTGATACATTTTGCACAGCTGTTCAAATGTTGTCGGCTTAAAATGCTTATCGCTTCGCTCTGCGCATTTTACACCGAGGATAGTTGTTCCGATAAGAAAGAATAAGCGCAATTCACGAATTTTGGGGTTTACAGAACGATTTCTCACGTTCTGATTTAGCTTTTTGTTCGTGAATTGCGCTTTTTATTTGTTAGATATTTTGCTATTGTGGCAGTCTATTTGCCATAGTTTAGGGTGTTTCGCTTCTGCGGAAGCGACCAAAGGGCTTCCGCTCTCTGGACACCTGACGAGCTGTGCTCAGCTCGACCAGCTATTCGCTTCGCGGTGTTTTCCAAACTTTATTTACGAGCTTCGTCAAAAAGTGCTTTTACCTCATCGGACGGTTCCTTATCGATAAGAGATACAACTACCGTAAGGATTATCGAGATCGCAAAGCCGGGTACGATCGAATAGAGGTAGCCGCTCCAATGAAGCAGATATTCCCAGATGATTACTGTTGCTGCGCCGCCGATGATTCCTGCTACCGTTCCTTTAAGGGTGAGTCTTTTCCAGTAGAGGGAGAGGATTATTGCAGGGCCGAATGCTGCGCCGAAGCCTGCCCATGCGTTTGAAACGATGCCCATGATGGAATCCTTCGGGTCGAGTGCAAGGATGCAGGCGATGATCGAGATGACCATTACTGTGCCTCGGCTTATCCACATAAGCTTTTTATCGGATGCTTCCTTCTTTACGATGACCTTATAGAAGTCGTTTACAACTGCTGATGCTGTTACAAGCAGCTGGCTGTCTGCCGTGCTCATGATAGACGCAAGTACTGCGGAAAGGAACACGCCTGCAAGCGCACCGGGGAACAGGCGCCTTACAACGTCGATGAAGATAAGCTCCTGCTGGTTTGCTGCGAGGGTAACGCCGATGTTGTCGAGATAAACCCTTCCGAGTATGCCGATAAGAACGGCTGCGCCGAGTGAAATGATTACCCATACGATAGCGATGATAGCCGATTTCTTAACGCTCTTTGCGTCCTTGATAGCCATAAAGCGGACAAGGATATGCGGCATTCCGAAGTAGCCGAGCGCCCATGCGAGGTCGCTTATGATCGAGTTTGCGCTTCTTCCGCTAACCATTGAAGCGTAGCCGGAAGCGTCAGCGCCCTCTGCGACGAGCTTTGGTGTTGCTGTTACCATTTCCCAGCTGAAATCGGGAGTTGAGGTAATAAGTGCGATCGGGAGTGCAACGATCGTAAAGAACATCAGCAGTCCCTGAACGAGGTCTGTCCACGCAACTGCATTAAAGCCGCCGAGGAAGGTATATACAACGATTATGCAGGCGGAGATGATGACCGCTGCCTTTGTGTATGTGACATTTGAGCTGTCAATGTTGAAAACGACCTGGAAAAGCTTTCCGCCCGAAACAAATGCTGAGGTCGTATAAACGAGGAAAAAGATGAATATTACAACTGCGCATACAAGACGGACAACGGGGCTGTCGGCCTTGAAACGGTTCTGGAGATACTGCGGAATGGTGATAGCATCTCCTGCTTTTTCGGTGAATTTACGCAGCGGCTTTGCCACGAACGCCCAGTTGAGAGCCGTTCCTATCGCAAGACCGATAGCGATCCAGTAGTTTCCCATACCTGCCGCATAAGCTGCGCCGGGCAGACCCATAAGCAGCCAGCCGCTCATATCGGAAGCCTGTGCGGACATTGCCGTTACCCATGAATTAAGCCCTCTTCCTGCGAGGAAGTAGTCGCTCATTTTCTTGCTCTTGTTGCTGAAATAGAAGCCTATGCCGATCATGATAAGAAGATATATCACGAAGGAGATCAGCACGGGGATATCAGCATTTTTTAAAAATTCCATATTCTACCGCCTTTCAAATTATTAACTTGATAAATCAATAAATTATATTATACTATTTTTCGTATGTTTAAGTATGTATAATCAATGAACAGGGGTAAATTTTGGAGGATATATGCAAATTCATTGAGTAAATACAGGCTTTATACACAAATAATACAACCCTAATACTAATCTTTAATCGTTCTATAGACAAAACCGAGAGATAGAATAAGTCCAGTCAAGGAAAGCGACTGCAGACAGGCTTGTCGCCTTTCAAGGAAGCTTGACGACGAATGGACTTATTATAGCCGAGGGTTTGTCTATAGATTGATTAAAGATTAGTATACAACACTTATTGCGCAAGAACCGACTGGATATAGTGCTTTGCCGCTCTGCCGCTTCTGCCGTTTCTTCTAAGGGCAAAGGCTTCTGCGCCCATGAGAAGCTCCTCGGTGACTTCGATACCTTCCTCACGGGCAAGGCTTTCAACGATCTTGAGATAGTTCTCCTTATCGGGTTTGAGGAACGCAACTTTAAGTCCGAAACGCTCGGAAAGAGAGATAAGCTCCTCTCTTGTATCGGAAGCGTGCATATCGTCGCCGTTCCTGTCGGAGAATTTTTCCTTTACGAGATGACGTCTGTTGCTTGTTGCGTAAATTGCAATGTTTGAGGTCTTTGCCGTTGCGGAGCCTTCAAGGACCGCTTTGAGCGAGCTGAAATTATCGTCGTCGGACGAGAAGGAAACATCGTCGATGAAAATGATGAATTTAAGCGGATTTTTCGCTATCTTTTCGATGACCTCGGGAAGCTCGGGAAGCTGTGATTTGTTAAGCTCGACAAGTCGGAGTCCCTCGTCCTTGTACTCGTTTACAACAGCCTTTACGGTCGAGGATTTGCCTGTTCCTGCGTCGCCGTACAAAAGAACGTTTGCGGCAGGCTTGTTGTTGAGAAGCGCAAGGGTGTTGTTTATCACCTTGCTGCGTTCAAGCTCGTATCCCGAAAGCTGCGAAAGACGCTGCGGATCGGGGTTCTTGATCGGTGTGAGCTTGCCGTTTTTTAGCGTAAAAGCATAATATTCGGAGAAAATGCCGTAACCCTTTGTGGAAAGGCAGCTCATTCGTGCGGTATATGCCTTTGTGAAGCTTACGGATGAGGTTTTCCAGCCCGAAGCGACATAAGCCGAGCGTTCGCCCATTGCGTTTTTTACTTCTTCGGGAGTGATCTGCGCAATTTCCTGCAGTATCTCAAGCTCGGATTTTGCAGCCCTTTCGATTTGCTCGGGAACTTCCTCAAAAGCGGCAAGACGGAGCATGAAGGGGTTTTCGTTCTCGGTAACTGCTCCGAGGATGTAGCTTGTAAGGTCATCCGTTGTTTTGTAGAGCGAATTAACAAAGCTGCCGTATGTATCGGGGGCAGGCTCACGGAGCATTTCAAGAAATTTCTTCACCGTTTCATCTTCGAGAATACCTCTGAAAACCGAAAGAGCACACAGCTTTTCTGCGTATGGCATAAGTTTATTTACAATCATTTCTATCGTTCCTTTTTTGAAGTATTAATTATACCTTAATTATAGCACTTTAGCGTAAAAATACAATAGAAGCCCCGTTTTTTGTCATTTTTGACAGAATAACGCTGATGGCAGTCTGTTCTATTGAAAATATGATATAAATATGGTATAATGTAAGTATTATTTATGTAATAATATCAAGGAGCTTTTATAATAATGGCTGTAAATTTTCATATTCCCGATTTTATTAATCACTGCAAGCTGAATCTGCTGCTTCTTACACTTATGCAGCAGCATCCCGAGTATTTCCGTGACGATGTGAAGATAGCGTCCGTTTTCGGCGCTTTTCCACCATCGCTCTGGAACGGCGGAAGAAATACTGTCGGCGCAGTTGATGATGAGATAATAAAAAACGTGACAAAAGCTTTCAATTCAAGGGGAGTTCCGCTCAGATTTACGTTCACGAATCCTCTTATCGAGAAAAAGCATCTCGGCGATCCGTTCTGCAATAAGGTCATGAGGATGTGCGACAACGGCATGAACGAGGTCATCGTAATGTCGCCGATACTTGAAGAGTACATACGGAAAAACTATCCGAGCTACAAAATAACTTCATCCACCTGCAAGGAGATACGGAGCGCCGAAGAGCTTGGCGCAGAGCTTGAAAAAGACTATCACTATGTTGTTCTCGACTATAACTGGAACAATAACTTTGAATTTCTGGAAACACTTCCGCACAAGGAAAAATGCGAGCTGCTCATAAATGCCTGCTGCGTTCCGAACTGCCCGAGAAGGGGAGAGCATTACCGTTCTATCGGCGAAACGCAGATAAAATATGCCGAGTATATGAAAACTCCGCCGATGATGCGCAAGCCTACGCACTTTGAGGATTTCAAATGCCCGTCGATGCTTCGTCATATCTATCAGATAACCGACCTTCCGACGCATATTTCGCCCGACGCTATCATTGAAAAATATGTCCCGATGGGCTTTAACCAGTTCAAGATCGAGGGAAGGACCGTCCCCGATATCGCACTTGCCGAAAACTACATTTACTATATGGTAAAACCTGAATACAAGGACACAGCACGTCTTGAACTGCTGGGTACTCTTACGCAGAAGACAAAGTATTTCAATTGATGTATTGTCAAATTGCATAAAAAATATCGTTTTCTTTAACAAATCAGCTAAATAAGCTGTAATTTAGCGTGTCTATTCATATTTTGCTTTAATAATTAAAATAAAGTTAATATTTGATTAACTATTTATCCACATAGAGGACTGTAAAAATAGTTATAATTGATATAAGAGCCGCTGTGTTTAGTCATTTTGACAGCATGGCAAAAAATCTATTACACAGGAGGAGAGAGGGCAGAGAAGCCTGTACATAAGATGAAAGAATTAGCTGTTGTATATGCTACAAAATACGGTCATACCAAGCAGTATGCCGAATGGGTGAAGGAAGAAACAGGCGCAGACATCTTCGTTTCAACTTCGTTTTCACCGACAAGGGCGCTTGAATATAAGGCTGTTGTTTTTGCCGGCGGTGTTTACGGCGATAAGATAATGATAATGGACTGGCTGAAAAAGAATCTCGGTCAGGTCAATGTCAATAAGATGATAATCGCTGCAGTTTCCTGGTACTGCAATGACTCCGAAGAAGCGAAAGCCCGACTTATCGAAGAAAACTATCCCGAGCAGTTCAAGAATGTTGTACCGCTCATTGTTATAAACAGCGGCATTGACAAGAAAAAGATCAGCGTTGTCGACAAGGCACAGCTCCTTGCCGCACAAACTTCAATAAACAAGCATGAAGTGCGTTCGTCCGACGATATCAACGCCCTCGCAATAATCAAAGGCTATGCCGACTCGACTTCAAAGGATAATCTCAAAAGCCTTCTTGCTGCTGTGCAGAATATACTTAACCCTCCGAAGAAGTCTGCACAAAGAGCGGCAGAGGAAATAAGAGCGGCTCTCAACGAACCGAAGAAGCCTGCTGAAGCTCCGAAGCCTGCTCCGTCGGCTGCGCCCGAAACGCCGAAGCCTGCAGCTCCGAGCGGAGAGCACGTTGTTACTTCGCTTGATGATGCGCTTGCCGCACTTTCATCGGGAAATATGCTTCTCAACAAGCCTCCCGTTCATCAGCCAAAGCCTGTTGAACCTGTTGTTGAGGAAACGGTAGAGGTTGAAGAACCCGTTCAGCCTGTTGAAGAACCGAAGGCGGAGATACCTGCCCCCGTTCAGCCTAAACCCGAACCGCCTAAGACTGTTACACAGGACGGAGAACCGATCGTAACATCCCTCGACGATGCGCTTGCCGCACTCTCATCGGGAAATATGCTTCTAAATCATCCTCCCGTTCATCAGAATCATGCTGCCGAAGCTCCGAAGGCTGAAACTTCGACATTTGAAAGTCCGAAGAAGGAAGAAACGATCAAGGCTTCTTCTATCAGTATGGATGAACCGGAGCAGCCTGTTATCACAGAAGAACCGAAGGCTGATATCCCCACTCCCGTTGTTGAAAAGAAGCCTATAGAAGAAGCTTCCGAACCCGTTCGTGAGGAGTTCAAGGAAGAACCGAAGATCGAGGTTCCTGCTCCGAGCGAAACGATCATAGAAAATAAGAATGATAACATCCTTTCTATGGATGATATTGAAAAGCTTACAAGCTCCGCTCCTGCACCTGCACCTGCTCCGACACCTGCTCCGACACCTGCTCCTGCACCTGCACCGAAGCCTGTCCCAAGACCTGCACCTGTGCCAAAGCCTGTTGAAACAGCTCCGAAGCGCAACAGCTACATGGATCTTTTCTCAAGAAAGAAGCCTGCAGAAGAACCGGCGGCACCCTTTCAGCCTACAGCATCTGCACCGACACCTGCACCTGCTCCGACAGTCGATGTTATGTTTGATCCGCTCGCCGCTTCAGCTCCTGCACCGGCTCCTGCACCTGCACCAAAGCCTGCTCCGGCTCCCGTTAGCAGCGCAGGAATGGACTTCGATTTCGATATTCTCGGAAATGAAAGCTCTACCGCAAGCAAAACAAGCTCACGAGCACTCAACGCAGTTGAGGATCTTGCAAAGGCAAAAGCAAAGGCAGAGGCAGAACGCCTAAAGAGCGAAAGAGCCCGTGAGGAACAGGCTGCAAGAGATGCCGCTGCTGCAAAGGCAGACAATTCCTACGATATAATCAACAATTCTATCGACCTTGATATCACCGATGACGGCGTCCCGAAGCAGGATAACAGCTCTGTTTACAGCAGCGTATCCGAAAACAAGAATATCGGCAGCATAAGCATGGATGAAGATGACGATGACGATATCGTTGTTGAAGAAACCGCTGAAAATACAAATGCTTACGAAACTGTTGACAATACCTTCGGCGATGATGTTATGTTCGTTGATGATTATGACGATTCCGAGCTTGACGGTATTACCGCAGAAGCTCTCCTTGCTCCCGAGCAGCCTGCTCAGCAGAGCGAACATAAGAGAGTGGATTTCAAAAAGCTCCAGCAGGAGATCGAGGAATCTATCGAGCTTAACAGACAGATCCGTGAAAAAGAACGCACAAGAAATATGCGTGAAAGTGAGAGAAAGGCTCTTGCGGAAGCTGAAAAGACCCCGAAGAAGGGTATCAAGCAGCCCGAAGACGCCGACATCTTCTTCAAGCGTCCCGGCAAGGATTACTATTCTTCCGATTCAATGCCCGAGATAAAATTCAACAGACACGGAAACGGTTTCTGATATACCGCCCTATGTTGCCAAAGGCGGCTGCAGCGCAGGGTTTGAGATGACAGTATAAAATTAATTCATACAGCACCGCATAATAAAGGCATAAGCCCGATTATGCGGCGTTGTTCTTTATATGAAATTATTCCCCCTACGGGGAAAAACAAAATGAGGTGTTCTTTGTGTTTTCCGAGATTGACAAGAAATATTACTATGACGGCAATGATCTGGGAGCTGTTTATTCGCCCGAAAAGACCGAATTCAAGGTCTGGGCGCCGCTTGCGGACAACGTTGCTATCTGCCTTTACCGAACCTGCCGAGATGAAAAGCCTTACCGTCATCTTCCCATGACGAAAAGCAAAAAGGGCGTATGGTCGAAGACTGTTTTCGGCGATCTTGACGGCGTTTATTACACTTATATCGTGACAAATGACGGCGTTGAACAGGAAACCATAGATATTTATGCCAGATCCGCAGGCGCAAACGGCGCTATGGGTATGGTACTCGATACATCAAAGCTCAACCCCGCAGGCTGGGACAGACAGGACTACGTCAAGCTTGAGCATTATACAGACGCCTGTGTTTACGAGCTTCACGTTCGTGATTTTTCGATAGATGAAAGCGGACATTTCTGCTATAAGGGCAGATTCCTTGCATTTATCGAAAAAGGACTTGTAAATGACAGCGGTGACACGATCGGCATCGACCATCTCAAGGAGCTTGGCATTACTCACGTTCAGCTTATGCCGATATTCGACTATGTATCCGTTGATGAAACCGATACCCACCGTCCGCAGTTCAACTGGGGTTATGATCCGCAGAACTACAACGTCCCCGAGGGTTCATATTCGACCGATCCCTTCAACGGAAAGACCCGTGTCGCCGAGCTTAAACGCCTTATCTATGCGCTTCACGAAGCAGGCATCGGCGTAATTATGGACGTTGTCTACAACCACACCGCAGGAACAGCCGATTCCTGCTTTACCAAGACCTTCCCCGAATACTACTATCGCCAGTGGAATGGTGAGAGAAATGTTTATGCAAACGGTTCAGGCTGCGGAAACGAGCTTGCTACCGAACGTGCAATGGTAAGAAAATATATCCTCGACAGCCTTACTTATTGGATGACCGAATACAAGATCGACGGCTTCCGCTTTGACCTTATGGGACTTTACGACAAAGAAACCATTAATATGGCTTATGAGAAGCTTCACGAGATCAATCCGAACGTCATTATGTACGGTGAAGGCTGGACAGGCGCAGATACACCGCTCCCGTGGGAACAGCGCTGCATGAAGCTCAACGCAAGATTTACTCCGAACGCAGGCTATTTCAGCGATGATTTCCGTGATACCGTAAAGGGAAACAACTTTGAGAACAAGACAAAGGGTTACGTCAACGGTGCTTCGGGCAACGAGGAGAACGTCAAGGAGATAATCACAGGCAGGATCCCACATCCGCAGCTCCCGAATATGGAAAAGTATTCGTGGACAAGCTCGCCTGCGCAGACCGTGAACTATGTTGAAGCTCACGACAATCTCACGCTCTGGGACAAGCTTTACTACACCAACTCGACCGACAGCATTGAAACGAGGATCAAGATGGACAAGCTCGCCGCAGCAATGGTCTTCCTTTCACAGGGCATCCCGTTTTTCCAGGCAGGTCAGGAATTCCTGCGTTCAAAGCCTTTCCCCGGCGGTGCTGTCTTCGATCACAACAGCTATAGATCCCCCGATGCGATAAACAGCCTTAAATGGAACAGAAAATCCGAGTTCAAGGGCGTTTCGGACTATTATAAGGGACTTATCGCACTCCGCAAGGCGCATAACGCTTTCAGAATGTACGAAAATTCACAGGTTGCGGAGAATCTTCTGTTCCTTGACAATCTTCCGCAGCACGTTGTCGGCTTCCTTCTAAGGGGAGATGAAACGCTGGAGGAGTTCGTTGTTTTCTTCAATCCGAACAACTATCCCGTCAAGCTTCACGCTTTTGGCAGATACGGAGTATATGCCGATGCAAATTATGCAGGAGCAGAGCCTTGCAGAACCGTTGAGGGCGATTACGAGGTCGAAGCTATTAGCGCAATAGTTCTCGGTCGCCCGAGGGAAGCTGCCGAAACACAGACCGAAGAAGCACTTTGATTTTTTATTGCGGAAACAGTACATTAAAGAAGGTATAATATGAATTTTGAGTTGTCATTGATGATAAAGGCAATGGAGCAGGTCATTGAATATCTTAAAAATATCGGCGTAAATGAAATAAGCGTTGTTTCCGACTATTATTGGGATACGGGAAGCATTGAAAAATTTGATATTGAGAAAAAGCTTGAAGTTGACGAGAACGGCATAATAAAGATACATAAAAATGAGCTTTGTATCGGCTCATTATGTGATGATGTTATGGAACTGACCAAGGACGTCAACAATGTTAATGCGGTTTCAACCGTTACGATCGACAGACTTGCTCATATATTGGAATATCTTACATATTATGTTCATACACAGGTTTTTAAATCTTATACGGAATGAGAAGCTATAAAAAAGAACAGCACGATCCACAATTATTTTTCGTGGATCGTGCTTTTTATTTTCCGGTATTTTGCTTACAAGCTTGACTTTATAACAATAATTACTTAACGCAGGATTTCTTCGGAACAAGAATTTCCTTGCCGCCCATGTAAGGACGGAGAACTTCGGGGATCGTTACCGTTCCGTCAGCCTGAAGGTGATTTTCAAGGAAAGCGATAAGCATTCTCGGAGGAGCTACAACGGTGTTGTTGAGCGTATGTGCAAAATACTTGCCGTCCTTGCCGTTTACACGGATCTTCAGACGTCTTGCCTGTGCGTCACCGAGGTTGGAGCAGCTGCCGACTTCAAAATACTTCTTCTGACGGGGTGACCAAGCTTCAACATCGTAGGACTTTACCTTGAGGTCTGCAAGGTCGCCCGAGCAGCACTCGATAGTTCTTACGGGGATATCCATTGAACGGAAGAGGTCAACTGTGTTCTGCCAGAGCTTGTCGAACCACATCGGGCTTTCCTCGGGCTTACATACAACGATCATTTCCTGCTTTTCAAACTGGTGGATCCTGTAAACGCCTCTTTCCTCCACGCCGTGAGCGCCCTTTTCCTTACGGAAGCAAGGAGAATAGCTTGTGAGGGTGTGGGGGAGTGTGTCTTCCTGAACGATAGTGTCGATATACTTGCCGATCATGGAGTGCTCGGAGGTACCGATGAGGTAGAGGTCTTCGCCTTCGATCTTATACATCATAGCGTCCATTTCCGCAAAGCTCATAACGCCTGTAACAACATTGCTGCGGATCATATACGGAGGAATACAGTAGGTGAAGCCTCTGTCGATCATGAAATCCCTTGCATAAGCGAGGACTGCGGAATGAAGTCTTGCGATATCGCCCATAAGGTAGTAGAAACCGTTTCCCGCAACTCGTCCTGCAGCGTCCTTGTCAATGCCGCCGAAGCTTTCCATTATATCGGAGTGATACGGGATATCAAAGTCGGGAACGACAGGTTCGCCGTATCTCTTGATCTCAACGTTTTCGCTGTCATCCTTGCCGATCGGAACAGACGGGTCGATGATATTCGGAATGACCATAATCTTTTTGGTGAGCTCCTTCTCGGTTTCGCTCTCTTCCTTTTCAAGTGCCGAAAGCTCGTCACCGAAAGCGGTGACCTTCTTTTTTGCTTCCTCGGCCTCGTCCTTTTTGCCCTGTGCCATAAGAGCGCCGATCTCCTTTGAGGTCTTGTTTCTGATAGCACGAAGCTCGTCAGCTCTGGTCTTTGCGGCACGGAGCTTTGTATCAAGTTCAATTACCTCGTCAACGAGCGGAAGCTTGTCATCCTGGAACTTTTTCTTGATGTTTTCCTTTACAGCGTCCGGATTTTCACGGACAAATCTAATATCAAGCATTATAAACTCTCCTTAAAACAAAAAAATATATGCTCTGCTTACATTTTTGTAAATCAAGCAATTATTAATCTAATTATAGCACATTTGCAGTAAAAATCAATATTTTTTTACAATATTCCTCTGTAATAAAGTCCTCTTGTGATGTTTTCGGCGTCAAGCTTTCGGCGGTTTATATAGCAGTCGCAGACCTGACTAACCCTTTCTGGAGCTTCATCGGTGAAAACGAGCGTTACAAAATCGCAGTTTACTTCGTTAAGACGGTCGGACAGTACAAGAACATCGCTGTTGAGCACCTCGCTTGCCGTTCCGTCACATTTCACGGGGAAAAAGCGTCCCGTTCGGTCGGTAAGTCCGCCCGTGCAGTTTTTGCAGCCGCCGACCGCCTGTTTTATCGGGCAGTTCCTCGTCAGCATAAGCGGCAGCCTTCCGTAGCCGATTATGCCGTAGGAGAGCGCGTCGCCGAGCCGGTTTATCTGTGTAAGCTTCATTTCAAACGAGGCTGTTGCATCGGCAAGTCCCATTTCCGCATATTTTTTCAGTGTGAGCGTGTTTGTAACGTTAAGTCCGAAATCGCCGTGCATAACGAATTTGTCACGGCAAAGCCTTATATGAGCATAATTCGTGCAGAGAACATCGTCAATGCCGAGTGCTTTCAGCTTTTCGAGCTTCTTTTCAAGCAGTTTTTCGTCCGTTACGAATCTCGGAAGCGCTGCGCCAAGCCTGACCTTGCTCTTTATAACACCCGAAAGGAGCGTGTCAAGCGGCAGAAATGCTATTTCCACACTCTCGGGAATTCCCGAAAGCTGTTCAGCCTTGTAAAGCCTTGCACGGAGCGATCTGTGCTTTATATTCAGCAGCTTGGGGAAGTTCAGGTCGATCTCCTCGAATCTCTGCGGCTTGCGCTTGGAAGCTAACCTTGCTTTGTCAAGCCTTTCAACAGCTTCACGGCGAAGTGCATTGAGGGACGACGCAGGAACGATAAGTCCCTCGCCGATTTCGGTTTTGAGCTTGCCGAAGCTGTAAGGTGTGTCGCCGAGCTTTGAAAGCTGCTTTTCTATCATTTCACGGTCTGTCGGGCGGTTCTGTGCGATCTGCGGAGCATCTCCGTGAACGGTCACAGCTTCTCCGTCTGCACTCATTTTAAGCGAAACAGGCTCGTCCGACTTTATCGTACATTCAAAATCGGCGGAAACGGCTTTTGTTTCCTTTCGGTAAAGCTCCGCAAGCTTCGGAAGAACGTCCTTTGCGGCAACAACGTCCTCTTTTCGGCGTATACCGAACATTTCGGCGCCAAGCTTCCCCGTGAGGTAGCCGTACGTAAAGCCGCTTCGTGAAAATACGGCTTCAAGCGCATCGATGTCGGGTTCCTTTCCGTCAGCCTTTGCACGGCAGGCGGAAACTGCGGCAGCGACATATTCCGCACGTTTCATCCGTCCCTCTATTTTTATCGAGGTAACTCCTGCCCTTTCAAGCTTGGGGATAAAGTCGATCCCGGAAAGGTCTTTTAAAGATAGGTCTGAACGTTCCTGTCCCTTTATTGCAGAAAACGGAAGTCTGCAAGCCTGCGCACAAAGTCCTCGGTCGGCGCTTCGTGAGCCTATCATTGCGCTCATATAGCACTGACCCGAAACGGACATACAGAGTGCGCCGTGGATAAATGCTTCGACCTCGATATCAGCCGCAGCAATGTCCTTGATAGTTTCAAAGGCAAGCTCTCTTGAAAGAACGACTCTTGAAAAGCCCGATTCCTTTGCAAGCAGAGCGCCTTCCTTTGTGTGTATAGACATCTGTGTTGAAGCGTTGAGCTTCATATCGGGAAGAGCCTGCTTTAGCATATAAGCCGCACCGACATCCTGAACGATAAAAGCGTCAATTCCTATCTCGGCGGAAAGCTTTGCGGCTCTGAGAAAGTCGGAAAGCTCGTTGTCAAACACAAGCGTATTGACCGCCTGATAAATTTTAACATTGTGCAGATGGCAGTAATCGACCGCCGCAGCCAGCTCTTCGGGAGTGAAGTTCGCAGCATTTGCACGGGCGGAAAAGCGGCTGCCTCCGACATAAACGGCATCCGCTCCGCAGCGCACGGCGGCATAGATACTCTCGGGACTCCCTGCAGGCGCAAGTATCTCGATGCTCATTACTTCTTGCTCACCGATTTGTCGATAGTTTCCTTCATCTGTGAGATTTCAAGCTGATTTTCAAGCTCTTTTATCTTCAGTTTAAGCTCCTCGACCTGCTTGAGAGCTTCTTCCTTTTCAGCTCTTGCCGTGCAGGCCTCATCAACGTATTCCTTTATCTGTGTGCGGATGTTGTCAATGCTCTCGTTTGCCTTCTGTGCTTCGTCAAAAGCAGAAAGAGCCGCAAGAACTGCCGCAGACTGAACGCTGATGCTGTCCGACTGTGCGACCATTCCGTCGATCTCCTTTTCTACCTTCTTTGCAAGAGCATAGAAATAGCTTGCGCTTTCTTCGGTCTTGAGAGCATATTCTTTTCCGCATATAGTGACCTTGACTTTATTCATAACGATGTTCCTTTCATCAATAATAATCTTATTATACAACATTTTCTGCCGATTTTCAATAGCAGGCAAAATAAAAGCACGGTATAGGTATCAAATAAACAGATAAAAATAATTACGCAATTACGATGCACAGCTTCGCAGTGCATTACGAATTACGAATTATCATTTGTGGTATTTTCCCCCCGAATTTATCTGAAACGCACGGTAAAGCTGTTCGAGCAGCATTATCCTTGCAAGCTGGTGGGGGAAGGTCATCTCCGACATTGAAAGCTTCATATCGGCAAGAGCCTTTACCTCGGGGGCGATACCGAACGAGCTGCCGATGATGATGTTGACCGTGCTTTTGCCTTCATAGGCGGAAATATTCTGCAGCTTTTCCGCAAATTTCACCGAGGGGAGCTGCTTGCCCTCTATACACATTGCAATATTATAGCAGTTATTTCCTGTAAGTAATTGAGAAATAGCCTTTCCCTCGTTTGAAAGCGCAGCAGTTATCTCCTTTTCGGAAGGGTCGTCTGGCAGCCTGCTCTCGGCAAGCTCGGTAATGGTCAGCTTGCAGAACGCCGAAAGCCGCTTTTGGTATTCCGCCGAGGCTTCACGAAGATAGCCTTCTTTGAGCTTTCCGACTGTGATGATATTAACATTAAGCATAGATTTTACTCCTTAAAAAGCAACAAATCCGCCGCTCGTTTCAACGGGCGCAACGCTTAAAATATAGTCGCTGTTCCGAACATAGCCTTCAAGGTGACGGACTACCGTTTCAGCGGCGATCTCGGGCGTGTTGTTATCCTGCGAAAGATGCCCTAAAATAAGCTTTGTTGTTCCGCTTTCCACAAGCTTTCGGGCAAGCTCGCCGCAGTCGTCGTTGGAAAGATGTCCGCTCTTGGAGAATATCCTCGTTTTGAGATAATATTCGTATCTTCCGTTGCGGAGCATCTCAACATCGTAATTCGCTTCGATAAGAACGGCGTCCAGACCGAGCAGGTTTTCTTCAACATCGGGCGAAACATAACCGAGGTCGGTGCAGACGGCACAGCGCTTTCCGTCCTCGAATTCGATTTTGTAACCGCAGGATTCCTTTGTATCGTGAGAGGTCGGGAAGCAGGATATCTTCATTCCGCATATTTCCTCGTGATCCTTCATTTCGCAGCCCTCGCTGTTGATGAAGCCGTTCCCCATGAGCAGTTCAAGCGTGTAAGCCTGCGCATAAACGGGAACACGAAGCTTTTTCGTAAGTACCGAAAGTCCCTTTATGTGGTCGGAGTGCTCGTGCGTGATGAACACAGCCTTTACCGCTTCAAGCGGTATCTCGTTTATCTCCAGTGCTTTTTTCAAGCGTGAGAATGAAATACCGTCATCTATAAGTATTCCCTGCTGTTTGTTTCCGATGTATGTAGAGTTTCCCTTGCTCGAAGAAAACAGCGGATAGATCCTTGCCAAATTATATCCCTCCGAATAAATATTGCTATATCTGACATTATACCACAATATCCGCCGCTTGTCACGCTTTATTTTTTTCGGCATAAAATAATAGTGATCGTGAGGGGATGCCCCCTCGGGCAGTTCGCAGGTAATTTTGCGGAAAGCTCAAAGTCTGTGGCTCGGTAACGATAAATACTTTTTTATCGTAAGTACCCTAAAGGGGATGCCCCCTCGGGCGATTCGCAGGATACTTTGCGGAACGCTCAAAAATACGATCACTTACATTTTTTACGGGAGAACTCCAATGAACATAGAAACAAGCCTATTTTCCCTTTCGGAGGGAATGTGCGCAAGGGTCACGAAGCTGAAAAATGACGGAAGTATGCGCAGGCGGCTCCAGGACTTGGGGCTTATCGAAGGCACTCGGGTGAAATGTCTGCAGCGAAGTCCGTCCGGCGACCCGACAGCGTACCTTATCCGCGGCGCAGTCATTGCACTGCGTGAAGAGGACAGTTCAAAAATTATGGTTGAAACAACGTAATAAAAAAGTTCGGGAAACATACTGTAAAGCTAACGTTTTCAGTATGTTTCCCGAATTATTTTTTTAAAATTACGCATTAAAAAATGCAATACTTCGATTTTCCCGAGCACTTTGCGCTGTAAAGCGCTTTTTCACTCTTTTCGGTGAGCAGCGTTATATCCTGCTCCTCATCTATTCCGATCCGCTGTACGGCAATACCAAGACTTACGGTAAGTCCCTTTGTATATCCCTTTGATGAATATGCCGATGTAAGCGTATTCAGCGCACGTTCTGCGGTTTCCTTTATCTCGTCATCGGAAAGCTTTCCGACGCTGACAACGGCAAACTCGTCTCTGCCCGTTCTTGCAATAATATCGGTCGGGTATATCTCCGAAAGCTTCTGTGCGGTGAGCCTTAATGCAATATCTCCGATATCATTGTCGTGGCTGTTATTGAAGCTTCCGAAATCGTCAATATCAATAACGGTAAGGGTGAGCTGCGATTCCTTTTTGAGCTTTTCAAGCTGTGCAGTCAGTCCTCGGCGGTTGTCAAGTCCTGTGAGAAGGTCGGTGTTCTCCTGTTTTGCAGCCTGTTCCTCAATGGTCTGCTCTGCGGTGATATCACGCAGCACGAAGACCTCGCCGATCTGTTCGCCGAAGGTATCGCTTATGATATTTTCAGCCATAAGGAGGGTTTTTCTTCCCTCGTCCGTTTTCACAACTACCTTTGTAGCTCCGTTTTCAAGCTTCGTCATGCTTTCGGTGCAGTTCTGCCAGTAGTCCCTTGTTTTTCCGACAACGTTTCCGCAATCGGGGAAATACTCGGAGAATTTCGGGTTCACGTTAACTATCTCGTGATCCTTTCCTTCGACTATGACCGTGAAAGGCATACTGTTCAGAACAGCGTCCAGCTCGATGTTGATATTCTGAAGCTCGGTGACGTCGTGTGCAACGCCGCAGGTGCCGAAGATCGTTCCGTCCTGGTCGATAAGCGGACTTTTATATGTGCTGAACAATCTCATTCCCTTTTTCGTCTTGACCTTTTCGTCAAAGCGGACGGTCTGACGGGCTCTCATAACGACCTCTTCCGATTCAAGGCAGACATAATCGCCCATTTTATACTCGTCCTCGGGCATATCCCAGATATAATAATGCCCCTTCTTATAGATCATTTTCTTTGTTTTGTCAACGGCGTGGCAGAAGCCGTCATTTACCATAAGGTGTCTGCCCTTATCGTCCTTGAACCATACAAGGTCGGGGATACTGTCTATCGCAGTTGTAAGGCAGGTTTCCATCCTTCTCATATCAAAGCGCAGCTTCATATCCTTCTGCAGACGGAGAAAATTAGCCTTCGTGAGCGCTTCCCTTGAAGTATCCGTCCAGACAGCATCGGCTTCGGCAATTACTTCCGCAAAATCCTGCGTATCGCCTTTCGGAAGTACAACGACCTTATATGCTTCGTGAAAACGTGAAAGCTCCGTATTTACAGCGTCAAATGCGTCAATTATTATCGCCGTATCGCTGCTGTCATAAACGGATTCAATGCTTTCGGGGAAGGAAACATCAAATGTGCAGTCCTCAAGCGGCTCGGCAGCTTCGGCTGTCTTTCCGATAAGACTGTTTTCGGATAATATCATAATGCTGCATCTGCATTCGTACATTTATCATTCACCTCGGTCGTAATATCGAACATTAACACGTTTTTCAAATTCGCTTTCGGGCAGCGGTTTGTCAAAAACATAGCCCTGGACAAAATCACAGTTGATATCCTTAAGATATCCGAGCTGGATATTGTCCTCAACGCCCTCTGCAATGACCTTCATACCAAGGTCACGGGTCATATTTACCATATCGCGGAGAATATGGAACGCTTTTTCCTTTTCGGGATAATCGGTCGAAAGAGGAATGAACGAGCGGTCAATCTTTACAATGTCAAGGGATGTTCTCTGAAGCATTTTAAGAGTGGAATAACCCGTTCCGAAATCGTCAATCGAGGTTTTGAAGCCTTTCTGACGGAATTTCTCAACGAATACGGACATTGTGCCGTAGTCGCTGAACTCTTCGCTTTCCGTAAGCTCTATTTCAATATATTTGTGGTCTATGCCGTATCTGTCAACGATCTCAAGCACCTTTTCTACGAATCCGGGATCCTCGAGATGCTTTCTTGAAAAGTTGCTTGAAATACAGACAAGCTCTTTTCCCGCATCCTGCCACCTGCGGAGCATACGGCAGACCTCTTCAAGAACATAGTAGTCAAGCTCGCATATCTTGTTTTCTTTTTCAAGCGTCGGGATAAACACTCCCGGAGCGATTATTACGCCGTCACGGTTCCATCGCACAAGAGCTTCTGCGCCGATTATCCTGTTTGTTCCAAGCTCGACCTTCGGCTGGTAATAAATAACGAATTCATGCTCTTCTATAGCTTTGTCGAAGCCGTGGATGACTCCCTGCATCTCTATCATTTTGTTGAAAAGATCGGGGGTAAAATAGATGCTCCGGATATCCTTGACTCGCTTAATGCTCTGGTAAGCGGTAGTTGTTCTTCGCATTACTTCTCCGGGGGCACGGATCCCTTCATCAAGGTGTGCGGCGCCAACCTTTGCGGAGAATCCGAATTTCATGCGCTGACCGTCTTTAGCCGTAACAACGACTTCAACATTTCCGAGCAGGTCTATGAACCTTTCGGCGTTCTCTTTGCGTACTGCCGCAACGAAATTATCACCGCCGACACGGGCGAGCAGCTCGTCTTTCTCCAGCGTTTTCACGATATTGTCGGCATAGAGTGACATAATGCTGTTGCCTTCCTCGTATGTAAAGATATTGTTTATGAATTTGAAATTGTGAATATTGAAGAAGAAAGCGTCATATTCCGATATTCTTTTGGAAACTATGAGATTTAAGATCAGATCCAAAAAGCCCGAAAGGTTCGGTATTCCGGTCATAAGATCAACCATAATATTCGATCTTACCGTTGAAACAAGAGTCTCCTTCGACATATAATTCAAAAGGTCAAGGGCATATTTGCGAACATTGCCGTTTTGATCGGTGAATTCAACAGGAAAAGCTGTTGCGTGGACTATACTGCCGTCTATTGCTTCGTATTTTTCAGCAGTTTTTCCTGTTTCATAAGCGGACTTGCAGGGGCAGTTAAAGCATGGGGAATTCTTTCCGAGCATTTCAAAGCAGTTTCCGCCGTATTTAACTTCGCCGTTATCAACGATTATCTCTCTATATTCGGCAGGGTCGACAATTTTGACGACATCGAAAACAGAGCCTACCCGTTTGATGATTTCCTCCAGTTCTGTGTAATTGTACATATATAAAGCCTCCGCATAAAAGAAAATGTGTACTCTTTAAGGCAATACCGCACATAGTCCGCTTAAAGACTTACCCTATTATAGCACACATTTTTTCGCAATTCAATAATTTGTCCAAAATTTCGTGTAAAATGTCATATTTTTATCTGTTTTTTATTCATATTTATTCCTGTTACGACTCTGTCATTGCCGCCGAGGTCTTTTATTACCTTTATATCGGTGTAGCCGCTCTTTCGGAGGATATCCGAAACGGCCTCGCCCTGCTCATAGCCTATCTCAAACGCAAGCAAGCCGCCCTCTTTGAGTATTTCTTTCCAAAGGCAGGAGATGACACGATAGAATTTCAGTCCGTCCGTTCCGCCGTAAAGCGCTGTTTCGGGCTCGAATTTCACCTCGGGCGAAAGCTCTCCCATTTCCTTCTCGGTAAGATACGGCGGATTGGAAACGACGCAGTCAAGCTTGCGGAACTCTCCGAAATCATCGGGGTCGGAGAAATTCTGCAGCAGCCCGCCGTTGAGCACATCGCCCTTCATTATTTTGACATCAACGCCGTTCCTGCGGATATTTTCGGTAAGGTAGGGGAATGCTTCGGAGGAAAGCTCCACCGCCGTTACCTTTGACCGAGGCAGATTTTTCTGCAAAGCAACGGCAATACAGCCGCTTCCGCTGCAAAGGTCGATGATCTCGGGGGCGTGATTTCCTGACTTTAAAAAGTGGTCAAGCACCGTTTCAACAAGCACTTCCGTATCCGGTCGGGGGATAAGCACACCCTTTCCGACCTTGAACGGCAGACCGAAAAACTCCCATTCGCCGAGCAGGTACTGGAGAGGTTCGCCGTTCAGACGTTTTTCAAGCAGCAGGAGAGCTTTGTCCTTTTTTGCTTCATCGGCAGTTTTTTCTGCGTTCATTGCAAGCGAAAGCCGGTCAAGTCCCATAATATCTTCAATTATGCATCGGCTTTCAAAAACGTATTCTTCTATGCCTGCGTTTTTCAGCCTGCTGCCGATATAATCATATAATTCTGCGTTGGTCATATCGTGGGATTCCTTTCTTGATCGCTAATCAAAAAGGCGGATATTGAATCCGCCCCTACGGTTTATATGTTTTAAAACATCGGGGCGGGAAACCCGTCCCTACAAATATACATATATTGTTAAAAAACAAAAAAAATTACGCATTACGAATTACGCATTACGCATTAGTTATTGCGCATTACGCATTAACCATGGCGCATTAAAACTTTACCATTTATCCTCTTCGTCCTCTTTCGGCAGACATGGAGTGAGAGCAGCGATCGCAACTTCGATCTGTTTGTCGTTAGGTTCCTTTGTTGTGATGTGCTGGAGCCAGAGTCCCGGTGCGGAGATGATCCTTGTGAAAGGATTGTCGTATCTTCCTGCAAGCTTTATAAGCTCATAAGCTATCGAAGCTTCGGGAATGAGCAGGAGAAGCTGCATTATAAGTCTTAATCCGATGTTTTTCCACGGCAGGAACATTCCGACGATTATGCTTATAAGGATAACTATCATTATGAAGCTCGTTCCGCAGCGAGGGTGGAAGCGGCACATCGGACGGATGTTTTCGACCGTCAGCTCCTTCTGCGCTTCGTAGCAGGCGATGGTCTTATGCTCTGCGCCGTGATACATAAAGGTCGTGTGCATAGATTCGGTCAACGAGATAACGTAGAAATATCCGATGAGAAGAGCAAGCTTTATTATGCCCTCCGCAACGGTCCTTCCCCAGTCGGGGACGCCTGCGCTCAAAAGAAGCTTTGAGATAAGCATTGGCAGGAACTTGAAGAGCAGCACGCAGATCGCCATTGCAAGCACAATTGATATTATCATTATGACGTTCACAAGCTTGTCGCCGAATTTTTCTTCAAGCCATTTTTCGAACTTTGAGGGTTCTTCCTCTTCTTCCTCGTCGGTCATCTGCTTTTCGGCGGACTTCATTGTGCAGCGTATGCCCTCCGCCATGGTTTCTGCGAAGTTGAAGCAGCCTCGGATGAACGGAGCTTTCTTATACCACGGAGCCTTCTTGCCGTTCTTTATCTCCCATGTTTCAACATCTATCGTGCCGTTCGGGAGCCTGCACGCCATTGCGGCAATGCCGATGCCTCGCATCATAATGCCCTCGATAAGAGCCTGACCGCCGATCTTCGATTTGAATTTTTCTTCAGGATTCTTTTTGCTCATTATATTTTTTCCTTTCAAAGGGTTATTGCTTTATCGGGAGGATTATGCGGACGGTCGTGCCCTGTCCTTCCTCACTTAAAATATCGAGTCTTCCGCCGTGCATGGTGACTATTTCGTCGGCAACGGCAAGTCCGATGCCCGAACCTCGGCGTGTGTAGTTCGCCTTGTAGAATTTTGTCTTGACCTTTGCAAGATCTTCCTTGCTTATTCCGCAGCCCGTATCGGAAACATCCACAACGATATGCGCTGCGTCCGCCATTTCAGCCTGAACGGAAACAAGTCCGCCCTTATCGGAGTATTTTATTGCGTTGTCGATAATGTTTATGAAGACCTGACGGATACGGTTCTTGTCGCCGATGATGAACGGCAGCATATCGGGTTCATCGTATTTTAGCGTGATGCCTGCTTTCTTTGCGCTTTCGCCGTAGATAAGCACCGCATCGCCAAGCTCGGCAAGGACGTCCATAGTTTCCTTTTGAAGCGTGAATTTGCCGTTCTGCATACGGGAAAAATCAAGCAGCTCCTCGACCATTCGTGAAAGACGTTCCGTTTCAAGGTCGATAACTCGCATTCCCTTTGCAACGGCTGCGCTGTCCTCGGGCATACTTGCGATCGTTTCCGACCAGCCCTTTATAGCGGTCAGCGGAGTGCGAAGCTCGTGGGAAACGCTTGAAATAAACTCGTTTTTCAGCTTTTCCGAGTTTGCAAGCTCCTTCGCCATGTGGTTTATCGTGTCGCACAGCTCGCCGATCTCGTCATCGTTCTTCTTGCGTATTCTTACCGAAAAGTCGCCCTTTGCGTAGCGCCTTGCTGTTGCGCTTATCTGCCGCACGGGGATAACGATCGACTTGACGAAGTACATTCCCGAGAAGAATGTCATTATCAGCACGGCGGCACAAACTCCTGCAACGATAAGGAACAGCAGGAAAAGCTGCCTGTCGATCCTTTTCATTGAGGAAGCGACCCTTACTGCGATGTATCCTGCGTCATTTTCGGGGAGAAGGATGCTCAACGCCATCATTTTTTCGCCTTCCGATGTTCTTCCGACAAAGTAGCCCGTTTCGCCCGAGCTTACAGCGTCCTTGTAGTCGGTCATTGGGTCTTCGATAGTCGGAACGAAGCCGGATGATGTAAGGACAATATTGCCGTTCCTGCCGATGACCATAAGCTCGGTGCGGTTTCTGTCCGCCCAGTTTTCGACAACGGAGCGTGTTTCCGCAGTGAAGCTCGTTGCAGGGTCGTTGTAGGAATTCTGCAGGATGCTCGATACCATATTCATTCTCGAGGAGAGATACTGCTTTGCGGAATTGTAGTAAAAGCTGTGCAGAAAGACCGTGCTTGCAAGCGTGACCATAAACAAAACGGCAGCGATCAAGCCGATATTGTTTATCATCCAGCGGCGTGTTATGTTGTTTCGCCTTGTGATCTTTTTATTTTCCAAAGCGGTTTCCTCCGAATTATTCAGTCTTTGAGTCACCTGCTGTCCACTTGTAGCCGAAGCCCCAAATTGTTGATATGTACTTCGGGTTGGAAGGCTCGTCCTCTATCTTCATTCGGATCCTTCTTATGTTTACATCGACGATCTTGTCATCGCCAAAGTAGTTTTCACCCCAGATATGGGTAAGTATGCTTGAACGGTCGAGCGCAGTTTTCTGATTGTTGAGGAAGTATTCGAGTATCTGATATTCGACCTGAGTAAGCTCGATAGGAACGCCGTTTTTGGAAACCGTCCTGCTTTTAAGGTCAAGCTCGAACGGACCGGAAACGATAGTAGAGCTTTCCTCCTCCTCACGGGCAACCGACATACTTACACGGCGGTAGATAGCGTCTATTCTCGCAGTAAGCTCGGAAGGCGAGAATGGCTTTGTCATATAATCGTCTGCGCCGAGCATAAGTCCGCTTACCTTGTCCATTTCCTGCGTCTTTGCGGAAAGCATTATGATGCCGAGAGTGCTGCTCTTCTTGCGCAGAGCCTTGCAGACCTGGAAGCCGTCGATCCCGGGCATCATTATATCGAGAAGTGCAATATCAAAGTTTCCGTTTTCCTCGTCAAAAACACGCAGGGCGTCTTCGCCGCAGTTTACGTCAACTACATCGTAGCCTGCACGGTTAAGGTTGATAACGACAAAGTCGCGGATAACATCTTCGTCTTCGCAAACAAGTATCCTTTTCATAGATTTTTCCTCCTGTTCAGTTTCGTGACATGATATAGAAATTGTTTACGACCTCGGCAGCCGTTGGTATGAGCGGCTCGTCGGAAGCCTCGGGGAGCTTGCAGAAATAGTGGATATTATCCCTGCTTTTGAGCCATACATAGCCGTTTTCCGTTTTTTCGTCATAATAATCTGCCGAAACGGCGGAAAGCCGCAGAAGCTCGACATTTGAATTCATAAGATCGGCGAAATATTTGTAAAAAACAATGTCGCCGTTATGTTCGTCCCTTTTTATCGTAACAAGCCCGTCCCATCTGGCAGGAAGGACGAAGCAGAAGCCCTTTTCGGTGTCATAATAGCTTGAATATTTCTTATTTATCGTGAAGTTTGAGTAAACGTTCCAGTTGGTCGAGATAAAGGCGTCACGGTCGTCCTGGTCGTAGCCGGGAAAATAGGACAGCGTGGGTATCTCGGTTATGCCGTCAAGGTCGATATCTGCGGAATAGTAGCCCTTGCTGCGCATAGTATCGTTTATCATCTGGCGTTCGTCAAGATAGAGCGGATTTCGGAGCGTATCCGCAACGCTGTATATTATCTCGGTCGAAAGCTGACCGCCCGAAAGCTCGTCAATGAAAACCGCAGGCGTGTTTTCTCCGACATTTCCAAGTACGACTCCCACAAACTCGGAGGCTCGGTCATTGAGAGCTATAGTGTCCTGCTTTTCAACGCTTTTTCCCGTGTCGGTGACAATGGAGAAATCTGCTTTCCTGCCGATGTTCTCGTTGTTGGAGCGGATAATGCAAAGTCCGTCGTTCCCGTCGCCGTTAAGATCGTAGGTGAAGAATGAAGAATAGCTGTCGGAATAATTCTCGCTGACGGTGCCTTTTGCGTAGCTGTAGACCTTCAGGAGCTTGTCACTGCCCGATTCTCCGTATCCGACAATGATGCTTGTTCTGGCTGTCGGGCCGATAGAAGCTGTTTGTATGCGGTCAACGCTCGTTCCTATGCCTGCAAAGTCGCAGACAGACTTCCATTTTTCGTTTTCGTCTTTGTCGAGGATATTCACTCTTAATTGGTCACGAACGCTGTAAAAAACGATCGCTTCATCCTCACCGCTGCCGTCTAAATCCTCGATGACGAATGCCGAGCGGCGTGTTCCCGAGCGAGGATAACACAGACTGATATTTTCGCCCGTGCATTTAAGAAGTGCGGAGTAGATCTCATCCTGTTCCTCGTGCAGAATGGGAGGGGAAAGAAGATTTTCCGCCGTGCCGCCCAAGGTACAGCCGGAGAGCATGATCGAAGCGGCTGCCGCAAGGATCGCTGTTCTGCTTTTTTTCATTATAGCGGAATCTCCTTTCGTTTTTGTGCGGTATAAAAAATGGAGTGTTCAAAGCGGCTTTTGCACCGTCTTAAAACACCCCATAAATAGTTATCAGTCGTCGATGGACTCCATCTTGGAATTGCCATCGGTCTGAAGTCCTGTCCAGCGGCGCTTGCCCGTGAGGTTGAGCTTGGGCATTACTCTGTAAACGTAGGTGCTCCAGAATACAGCAACGATAGTAGCTGTTACAAAAATGAGACCGACATCTGTGGAATCGGGAGAAAGCATACCCTCTCTTACGGTGTAGTCGATAAGGAAGAACATTGCATATCTCGGAAGTGTGGAAACTGCTGCGGTTATTGAAGCAGCATAGCCGAAAAGTATCATGTAGTATCTGGTTCTCTTCTTTTCATATCCGCAGAAGAATCTTACAACATTGAGGAAGAAGAGCGCCGCGAAAACGTTGGTCATAAGGATATAGCATTTTTCGGAGTATGGACCGATGACCTGATAGGTCGTGATGAGCTCAAAGGTACGGACAAGCTTCCAGACAGGGTAGAATGTGAGGAAAAAGCACTGCCCTTTGGTAATACCTTCACCCTTGAAAATGCTCATTCCCGTTGAAATAAAGGTGAAGCAGAGAATGATCATAAATGCGTAGTTGACCCACTGCATAGCTGTGATGCCTGCAAATGCACCGATCGGCTCATCCTCTGTGGACATACTCTTGTTAAGGCTTATCTGTGCAGCTATCGGTGCAATAGTTTCATAAATGAGAAGACCTGCCATTACGAACATTGAAGCCGCCGCCTTCGGAGAAACCTTTTTATTAAGACGTTCTGCCTTTAAACGCATAGGGTTGATGAGAATACAGGAGCGGATGACCTTATCTCTCGATTCGCCGAATATCATAACGGCAAGAAGAAGTGCAAAGCCGACAAGGATAACGACCATCGTCCAATTTATGCCGGGATTGATGTATGTGCCTTTTGCAAAATTCATATTGTCCTTGAGCTGGAATGTTCTGCATACAACCGCAAGCACAAGAGTGACTGCATAAATGACCATAGAAAATTTCTTGTCAAGGAAGACTCTTTTCTTTTTGTACGGAGTAACCTGTTTTGCGCTCATGTCAACTTCTCCTTTTTGATAAATAGATTGTTTTATCTGTTTTCGATCGTCTTGTAAGCTCTTCTCTTTGCTATGGGCTTGTAAGCCGGTCGGATTATCCTGTTGCCTGTTGTAAGCTCCTCGATCCTGTGTGCTGCCCAGCCTGCAATTCTTGCGACTGCAAACAAAGGAGTGTTCAGCTCAACGGGGATCTTGAGCATACGGTAAACAAGTCCCGAATAAAGGTCAACGTTTGCGCACATTGCCTTATTGCTGCCCTTTATCTCGGCGAAAACCTGCGGTGTAAGGCGCTCGACAGCGTCAAGGAGTATGAATTCCTTTTCAAAGTCGGTTCCTGCCGCAAGCTTCATTGCGTTTTCTTTAAGTATAACGGCTCTCGGGTCGGAAACGGTGTAAACAGCGTGACCCATACCGTAGATAAGTCCCGTGCCGTCGCCTGCTTCCTTGCGGATGACCTTTGAGATAAAATCCTTTACCTCGCTGTCGTTGTCCCAGTGCTGTATATTGCTCTTGAAATTTTCAAGCTGTGCGATGACCTTTGTGTTTGCGCCGCCGTGACGGTGACCCTTCAGCGAACCGATAGCTCCCGAATAAGCGGAGTAAGCGTCGGTGCCCGAGGACGTGAGCGTTCTGCAGGTGAATGTCGAGTTGTTTCCGCCGCCGTGTTCAGCATGGATAAGGAGCATAAGGTCAAGGAGCTTTGCCTCTTCCTCGGAGTAAACACGGTCGGAACGCAGCGTTGAAAGTATGCTCTGCGCAGTACATTCCTCGGGATTGAGGGGGTGCATATACAGACTGTCGTGGTCGTAAACTCTGCGCTTTATCTGATAAGCGTCCACCATTGCGGACGGGAGCTTTGCAATAACGGATATCGCACGGTTGAGCTCTGCCGCGAGCGATTGATCCTCGGGATCGACATCGTATGAATAAAGAGCAAGCACCGAACGAGCCATCTTATTCATTATATTCTTGGACGGAGCCTTAAATATCATATCCTCGGAAAATCCCGGAGGAAGTTCACGGTATTCGGATAAAAGCGCATTGAAGCCGTCGAGCTGTTCCTGTGTCGGAAGCTCGCCGAAGAGGAGAAGATACACCGTTTCCTCAAAGCCGAAGCGGTTCTCCTTCTGTATTCCCGCAACAATATCGTTGATGCTGTAGCCGCGGTAAATAAGCTCGCCCTCCGCAGGAACCTTTTCGCCCTCGGAAACCACATATCCGTGAACGTTACAGATGTTTGTTATTCCTGCGACAACGCCTGTGCCGTCGCTGTTGCGAAGACCTCTTTTTACCTGATATTTTTCATAAAGTTCTGTCGGGATATTGTTATGTTTCTGAAATTCGCTGCATAAATTAGTTATAGCAGCGCTGCCGTTTTGATTTTCTTTTCCGATCATAGTGAAGTGCTCTTTTTTAAAAGAGCGACCCCCTTTCTTCAAATGCTTTTATACACAGGGCAAAAGCCCGAATATCAAAGCATGACGCACATATACAAAGTCTGCGTCATTGCGGAAAAAGTGCATCATTGCACAAATGTATAGGCGCACACTTTGATAAAAAGAATATGTACCCTTTTATTTTACAATAGCTTTTAACTCTTGTCAAGCTTTTTTGAAAAAACGGGTCACGAAAAAATTGTCATTTGTCTGTTCTTTTTGTCATATTTGCAACAATTTAAATCATTACAGTGCTTTTCGAAAGGAAATGTTTTAAATGAAGGATCTGTTGAAAATAATGCTTATCTTTGCCGCATTCGTGTTTGTTATCCCTCTTGTTGGCTTTGCAGGACGGGAGAAAGCCGATGATGCCCCGGAACAAGCAGTATCCGAAACTGTTCGGACAAGCATATCGGAGGAAAAAGCCGAGGAAGAAACGCCCTCGGATGATGTTTTCACAGTTTTTGACATCACGAGCGGAAAGGTGACGGAAATGCCGATGAGGGACTATCTTGTCGGTGCGGTAATGGCTGAAATGCCTGCCGTTTATGAGCCCGAAGCGCTCAAAGCGCAGGCTGTTGCGGCATATACCTACGCCCTTCGCAGGGAAAAGCTTGAAAAGGAAGCTCCGACCGCAGAGCTTATGGGTGCTTTTATCTCAAATGACAGCACGAAGTACCAGGCGTTTTTCACTCCCGAGCAGGGAAAGGCTTTTTACGGAACGGCTTATGACGAATATCTTGAAAAGATAGAAAATGCCGTCGACGCCGTACATAATGAAGCGCTTTTCTATGAAAACGAGCCTATCGCTGCAGCGTTCCATTCCATATCGTGCGGAAAAACGGAGGATTCCTCCGAAGTGTGGGATGCGGCATTCCCGTATCTTATCTCGGTTGAAAGCGAGTGGGACAAGGACGCCCCGACCTTTTACAGCGAGGAAGCTTTCACCGCAGATGAACTGAAAGCGGCTTTCCCCGATGCGGAGTTCGGCGAAAAAAGCACGGTTTCCGTTGACAGCCTTACAAGCGGCGGTTACGCAAAGAGAGTAACTGTCGGTGAAAAAACATACAGCGGTCAGGAGGTGCGTGCTGCGCTCGGATTGAGGTCTGCGGCTTTTACCGTTTCTTATAACGAAGCTGACGGAAAATACACATTTTCGGTAAAAGGCAGCGGTCACGGTGTTGGAATGAGCCAGTTCGGGGCAAATTGCCTTGCAAAAGAGGGCAAGACCTACCGTGAAATACTCGAACATTATTATCCCGGGTGCGAATTAAGGAGCGGTGAATAATTGTGGTTTAAAAGGGTCAGACTGCAAGGCTCATTATCAGCTCCGTAAGGAATGCTCCCGAACAGGCTGCGATCGCAACGACTATCAGCGATTTGTTCCTGAATGCAAAGAACAACGCTGCGCCAAGTCCCACAACGGCGGAAACTATGCTCGAGGTCGAATAAAGTATCGCAGGGACAGTCATTGCTCCGAGCACTGCATAGGGCACATAATAGAGCATATTCTGCAAAAATTTCGACTGTATCTTCTTTCTGCACAGGACGAACGGTATCATCCTTATGAGGTATGTAACAAGCGCCATTACAAGGATATACACTAAAATTTTAAGATCAAGCATCGTTCTCTTCCTCCTTTTTGGGGAAGATCAGAGCGCCGAGGACAGACACTGTCAATGCGCAGATGATTATTGAGAAGCCGCTCGATATTCCCGAGAAAACAGGGATATACTTGAAGCAGCAGCTCATTACTGCGGAAAATGCAACGACCGAGAACACGCCGACCGACTTTCTTGCAGGCGGCACAAAGATAGCGATAAACATACCGTAGATAGCGATGCCGAGTGCGGATTTCAGCATATCGGGGAGTATTTCGCCTGCTGCGGCTCCGAGAAAGGTGCCGAGGCTCCAGCATACAAACGGGATAAGTATCAGACCGTACATATATCTGACGTTGATATCGCCCTTTTTTCCTGCGGCGACAGCGAAGATCTCATCGGTCATTCCGAATGATGTGCCAAGTCGGTGTCCTACCGTAAAGCTGCTGTCGAGCTTCTGTGTAAGCGAGATGCTCATAAGCGCATAGCGCATATTTATTACAAGCTGTGTGAGTATCATTTCAATAAGCGTTCCGCCTGCTGCGATGATGCCAAGACCTGCGAGCTGACCTGCCGATGTGAGGTTCGTCATTGAAATGAGCAGTGCGGAGAAGATAGAGATGCCTTTTCCTGCCGCTGCGATGCCGAAGCTGAACGAAACGGAAAGATATCCGAGCCCTATCGGTATTCCGTCGCGCAGTCCGTCGGTGAATTTATATTCCGAAAGTTTTGTGCTGTTCATTGATTTCTCCCTTTTTTCTGATTTTTTCGACAACCATATAATTATATCATTGAAGTAACTATTTTACAATATACAAAATGACGAAATAACGCCATTTTGCACGAAAGTTAGGTTTTTCTTATGGTAATTTATACAAAACTTTAATATAATTACTTGAAATTTATGTGCATATATGATATAATACAGTATAGAAAGATTTCTCAAAAGGAGGAATGATTATGAGCAAAAAAATTATAACTATCGGCCGCCAGTTCGGAAGCGGAGGACATCTCATCGGTGAAAAGGTCGCTGAAAAGCTGGGCTTTGCATATTACGACAGGAAGCTGCTTGATCTTGCCGCAGAAAAAAGCGGTATGTGCCACAGCGTTGTCAAGGAAGCGGATGAAAGGGCTGCAAATCCGTGGTACTATGCTGCAATGAGCCAGTCGGGCGCGTCAATGGGGATAAACCTCTGCACCAACGATGCTATTTTCAACGTGCAGAGCGACATAATAAAAGAGATCGCAAGGACGGAGGACGCTGTCATTGTCGGACGCTGCTCGGATTACATACTCCGCAATCAGGACTGCGAGCTTCTGTCGGTGTTCATCTATGCGCCGCTCGAAGCAAGGATAAAGCGCACAATGGAGCGTGACAAAATAGGTGAAGCCGAGGCTGCATCGAAGATAAAACGCCACGACAAGCAGCGTAAGCTTTACTATGATTTTTACACCGACAAGAAATGGTCGGCGCATGAAAGCTACAATCTTACGCTCAACAGCGAGAAATTCGGCATTGACGGAACCGCCGACATCATCTGTGCCGCATTGAAATCACTTGAAAAATAACGTGAAATAATAAAAAAGGGAGCTGCTCGTTTGGAACAGCTCCGTTTTTGTGTTGTTGTAAATTATATCGTAAATTTGCTCATAAGATCGTTGAGGATAGTTGCCTGACCGGAAAGCTCTTCCGAAGAAGCGGCGCTTTCCTCCGCGGTTGCGGAGTTGGTCTGAACAACGTTTGAGATCTGCTCGATGTTCACTGAGATCTGCTCTATGACTTCGGACTGGCTGTCGCTTGCGTCTGCGATGCCGAGAACGAGTTCCTCGACCTTTTCGGTAAGCTCGGCAACCTCAAGCATTGACTTGGCGGTTTCCGATGTGATCTCCGTGCCGTTCTGAACAGCCTCGACAGTCTTTGCGATAAGAGCTTCCGTACCGCCTGCAGCTTCGGCTGATTTTGAAGCAAGGTTGCGGACTTCATCGGCGACGACAGCAAAGCCCTTTCCTGCTTCGCCTGCTCTTGCGGCTTCGACAGCGGCATTGAGCGCAAGAATATTTGTCTGGAAGGCGATATCCTCGATAGTCTTGATAATGTTGCTGATCTGCTGTGAGGTTTCGCTGATATTGTTCATAGCCTCGGTAAGGCGAGTCATATCACGGTTAGCGTTGGTGACTGAATCGGCGGTGGTCTTTACAAGCTCTCTTGCCTTATTGCAGTTATCGGAATTAACGGATATCTGCTCGGAGATGCCGCGTATTCTTTCGGAAAGGTTCTCGATCTCTGCAGCCTGCTCGGTTGCGCCCTGTGAAAGAGCCTGTGCGCCTGCGGATACCTGATCCGAGCCGGAGGATACCTGATCTGCGGAGATAGTGATCTGATCCATTGTAGAGCGGAGGTTATCCTTGATAAGATTAAGGTCGCCGAGGAGCTTGGAGTAGTCGCCTATGTAAAGACTGCTTCCGATCTCGGTATCGACGGAAAGATCGCCGTTCGACATATCTTCGAGGATCCTGCCGATGTCACGGATAATGCTGTTAAGGCTGTTGACAACGGTTTCGGTAGCATCTGCAAGAAGCTTTGTTTCATCGTCGCTTTTTATTCTCGGAACATCGGAGGTGATATCGCCCTGCGAAAGAAGGAGAATGCGGTCGGTGCAATTTTTGATCGGATCGCCGATTCTTTTGCCGATAATGCCGGCAAGCACACCTGCGGCAGCGACAACTGCCAAAAGTATCAGACAGCTGACAATAATGGTTATCTTGGCGCTTTTAAGATGCTCGGAAACGGGACCTGTCACAGCGATAGTCCAGCCGAAGGTATCGGGGACAGTAGCATAGCCGACATACATATCAACGCCGAAAACCGGAAGCTTGCAGGAGCCTGTTTCGCCCGATGCCATTTTTTGAGCAAGGACAGCCGTATCTTCATCCAGTTCATTGAAGTTTATATCTTTTTTGATATTCTCCGAATCAATGTCGGCGATAAGGCATCCGTCTTCGGCAAGCATAAATGCCGAACCCTGTTCGCCGTACTTGATCGAGCGGACTATGTCATTGAGGAATTCTTCATCCGGAACTACATAAACGCAGCCTATCGGTTTTCCGCCGACATTTCCGTTCTCCCAAAGCGGAGCGGCAACGATTATGGTGAGCTTTCCGGTCTTTTTGGAAACAAGCGGTTCGGAGACCATATCCTCTCCGTTCATTGCAGCCTGAAAATATTCTCTGTCTGAATAGTCGTTTCCGTCAATGCCCGTACCGTCCGCAAAAATGTAATTGCAGCGCTGAAGATCGTACTGTTCGGCTCTTTTGGCAAGCAGAGCATTCTTCTGATCGTTTGTCGAGTTCGGGTCGCAGAGTATCTCATCGACGCCGAGATCTGCGGCAAGATTGCGGTAAGACCGTATCTCCCACGAAGCTTTTTCGGAAGCGACTTTAACTACTTCAAGTATCGAATCGGTCGCATTGTCATCGGACAGCGCAAAAATGGAAACCGCAGCTGCGATCGTCAGAAAGAGCATACCGAGTCCCGAAATAAAGATCGTGAAAAAAGTGATTTTTGATTTAATGGTTCTCGTTTTTTTAGCCATTGTCCCTGATCCTCCGTTATGTAATGATTTACTATATTTTATTATATACCAAAACGGTATTTTGTCAAGATTATGTAATATTGTAAGAAAAAAATTGTCATATCTCCGAATTTTTAGAATAGTATATAGCGTTCTTGTCTAATTTGTGTTAACAAAATATTTCAAAAAATGCAGAAAAAAGCAGACGAAAGAAATATCGCCTGCTTTTTCATAAAAACATTTTAAAAAAGAAAGAGGTAAGAAAGATTTATTTACTGCCTTAATTATACAGCGAATATACACAAAAATCAATGATTTATTTATACAGCTTTTATTGTAAAAATTAGATATTTGAGAAAAATATCGGAATTATTTGAGCAAAAATGCAGCGCTTGAAGCGTCGGACGGCATACGCAGATCGCCCCTCGGCGAAAGAGTTACGCTGCCGACCTTCGGCGCGTCGGGAAGGCAGGAGCGCTTGAACTGCTGTGTGAAGAATCTGCGCATGAATATTTTGAGCCATTTTTTTATGGTATCATCATCAAATTTTCCGTTAAAGGCAGTATGAGCAAGTCGGAATATCTTTTCGGGGGTGAATGTGCAGCGCACGAAATAGTAGAGGAAGAAATCGTGAAGCTCATAAGGACCGACAATATCCTCGGTCTTCTGCGATATCTCGCCGTCTGTCGGTGGGAGAAGCTCGGGCGAAACGGGAGTGTCGAGAACGTCGGCAAGCACAGCTGCAAGCTCCTTGTCGGAGGTAGTGTTCATTTCATAAGCCGTAAGGTGACGGACAAGGGTTTTCGGAACGGACGCATTTACGCCGTACATCGACATATGGTCGCCGTTGTAGGTCGCCCAGCCGAGTGCAAGCTCCGAAAGATCGCCCGTGCCGATAACAATGCCGTTCTGCTTGTTGGCAATGTCCATAAGCACCTGCGTACGCTCACGAGCCTGACCGTTTTCGTATGTGACATCGTGGACATCCTCGCTCTGACCGATATCGGCAAAGTGCTGACGTACAGCGGCGGAGATGTTCACCTCGATAAGGGTTGCTCCGTAGGCTTCGGCAAGCTTGCAGGCGTTGCTCTTTGTGCGCTTTGTCGTGCCGAAGCAGGGCATTGTAACGGCGGTTATGCCCTTTCTGTCCAGTCCGAGCATATCGAAAGCGTGAACTGTCACGATGAGCGCAAGAGTGCTGTCAAGACCGCCCGAAAGACCGATAACGGCATTTTTGCAGCCGATATGACGCAGCCTTGTCATAAGTCCCGTTGCCTGCATGGTGAGTATTTCTTCGCAGCGTGATTCAAGGTCGGTCTTGTCGCTCGGGACGAACGGCATAGGTTCGTATTTTCTGGAAAGGGTTATATCATGCTGTGCAAGCTCGAATTTTACACGGCGGTATTCCTGCTTTGCAAACTGGGGGAAGGTGTTCATCCTGCGGCGTTCGCTGTCGATGCGCTGAATGTCGATCTCGGAATAGGTGATGCCCGTTGTAAACTTTTTGCTCTCGGCAATGAGCGTACCGTTGTCGCAGATAAGGTTGTGTCCGCTGAAGACCATATCCTGCGTTGATTCGCCAAGTCCTGCGTCGGCATAGACATAGCCGCAGACAAGCCGTGCGGACTGCGACTTTACAAGCTGCTTGCGGTATTCGCCCTTCCCGATGACCTCGTCCGAAGCGGAAAGATTGCATATTACCGTAGCTCCTGCAGCTGCAAGATCGCAGGAAGGCGGTTCGACTACCCACAGATCCTCGCATATTTCGGCGGCGAAGGTAAGACCTTCAATGCTGCTTTCAAAAAGGAGCTGTCCGATCGGCGCATTGTCAAAGCCTTCAACGTTTCCGTAAACGCCCTCGCCCGACGCAAAATGACGTGCTTCATAGAATTCGCTGTAATTCGGGATGTTGATCTTCGGTACAAGTCCGAGTATCCTTCCGCTCTTTAATGCAGCGGCGCAGTTGTAAAGCTTTCCGCCGAAGGGAGCGGGGAGTCCGACAAAGATCAGCATATCAAGCTCGGATGTTCCTTGCGCAATACTCATAAGAGCAAGCCTTGCGCTGTCGAGCAGAGCTTTATGCAGGAAAAGGTCGCCGCAGGTGTAGCCTGTTATGCAAAGCTCGGGGAAAACAGCGGCAGAAACGCCGTTTTCGGCAGCCTGCATTGCGAGAGTGATTATCTGTTCTGCATTATGGCCGCAGTCTGCGACCTTTATATCGGGGGTGATGGCGGCGCATCGGATAAAACCGTCTTTCATATCTTTTTGCTCCTTGTTAATTTAAATAAAAAACGCCGATCGGATCATGGTCGGCGTTCTGTATGCCTGAAATTTGACCTATAAACTATTATAACTCAAATTTCGGCAAAAATAAAGGCTTTTTTTAATTTTTGTGGTTTTTCATGTATTCAAGGTTCTTGGATATAAGCTCATATCTCTGCTTTACGCAGTCGACCGAACGGAGCGGATCGGAAGGAGTGTTGAAGGTGTAATCCATGAGCTTTTCAACAGTTGTCGAAGCAACGTGAACTCTTGTATCGGAGGAAGCGTAGTAGATGTAGACTTCTCCGTTTTCACGGGCAATGGCGCCATTGGTGAAAACAACGTTGGAAACGTCGCCGACACGTTCATCTCCGTGGGGAGCGATGAAAAGTCCCGACGGTGAAGCGATGAGCTTTGACGGGTCGTTAAGGTCGGTCGCAAATACATAGATAACATAGCGAAGACCTGCTGCGGTGTTTCTTACGCCGTGGGCAATATGTATCCAACCCTTCGGAGTTTTGATCGGAACTGCGCCTGCGCCGTTCTTTACCTCGGTGATGGTGTGGTAAATTCTCGGGGAGATAACGGTTTCCTCGGTGCAGATCTCGGCGTTGGTGATATCCTTTGCAAGGCCGAAGCAAACGCCGCCGCCCGAGCCTGTCTGAATGAAATCATCCTGCGGACGGGTATAGAAAGCATACATACCGTTGACGAATTCGGGGTGAAGGACAACGTTTCTCTGCTGCGGCGACTTGGATTTAAGGTTGGGGAGCCTTTCCCAGGTCTTGAGATCCTTTGTGCGGACAATGCCTGCCTGCGCAACTGCAGCGGAAAGGTCGTTCGAGGACGTATCCTTGCTCTCGGAGCAGAAAACGCCGTATATCCAGCCGTCCTCGTGCTTTGTAAGGCGCATATCGTAGACGTTGGTTTCCTCGGGGTTTGTATCGGGGAGAAGAACGGGATAATCCCAGAAGCGGAAGCCGTCAACAGGGCTGTCGCTTTCGGCAACTGCGAAGAAGGATTTTCTGTCGTTTCCCTCAACTCTTGCAACGAGGTAGAATTTTCCTTTCAGCTCGATCGCACCCGAGTTGAGAACTGCGTTTATGCCAAGTCTTTCCATGAAGAAAGGGTTGCTCTCGGGGTCAAGGTCATATCTCCAGATAACGGGAGCGTGGTCGGCTGTGAGAACGGGGTACTTGTAACGGTCATAAGCGCCGCCCATATAGTCGGTCTTTTCGTTTTTGCGGCTGATAAGCTTTTCATAAGCGTCAAACACTTTGGTGCGTCTTTCATTGAATTCGGACATTATAAAAACTTCCTTTCTTTTAATTAGGAAAAAGCTGATTAAAGCGCAGCGTTAGTTTCGCCGTTTTGAAAAATGTACGAGTTTCCGTCTTTTAGTACATTTTGAAAAACGGCTGAAACGTATTAATCAGCGTTTCCTTAATAAAGGGTTGGTGGCTTGCTTGTTTTTATTCTAATACTAATATCAAATCAACCTATAGACAAATCCTCGGATATAATAATCCAAT
>JBJEQP010000089.1:0-1858 GCA_051881815.1 Oscillospiraceae bacterium
CTTTTCCCCTTCTATCGTAATTACGGAAAAGTTTATCGTGTTATTTGCAAGGTCAAGATATGCCGCTATTTCATCAATACCCTTTATCTCGGCAAAAGAGGTTATAGGCTTGTCCGCACCGTAAACGTGCATGGTCTGCTCGTCAATATTCACATCAATGGCTGTCACACCATCTGTCTGCGAATACTTTGCAAACTCAGCTTCGGTTATCTGAATACCGCCGAGAGCACAGATGTCCATAAACAGCTTATCCGAATTGGCAATTACATTTTTCACAGAGTCCTCGGTAACATCATTGGCGATATAGTACCTGTTTGTGTCATACTGCGAAACTGCAAGCACTACGCTTACAGCAGCCGCTTTTTCTTCAATGATTCTGTCAAGCTCGGTTGTTCCCACATGAAGCATATCCTCAAAGCTCAGCACAGATAAATGGTCACGATTCATCTGTTCAAGAGAATCATAATGCTCCGTTTTTGCAAGCTCATCGTCAATATAGTATGAAACGGAAAAGCTCTCAAGGTCTGCCTCCATCTGCAAGCTGTGATCTCCCTGTTCCTCCGAACCTATCTCGGTATATCCGATAGCAATATGCTTCATATCCGAGAAATCTGCTGTACTTGAAAATTCCGAATCAAGGAAATCCTCGATATATTTCTTTGCCATATCAAGTTCGGATACAACAGTCTTTTCACCGTTTCCGAGAAATTCACCGTTTCTGTGAAGCTCGTATTTATCCACATTTGATGTAACCGCATATTCGGTGCTGCCTGTACGCTCCTTTTTGGAAATACCAACATCATTGGGATAAATGCCCTTCATTGATACGACCTCAACATCAGCACCCTTGTATCTGTACCTATCGCCAACGGCAATATCTTCGGCTGTTCTTTCGGCAGCAGGCTGCTCCTGTTCCTTTTCAATGCTCTTTGCTTCATATTCACGAACAGTATTCGCAAACAGATTAAGCAGTCCCGGGTGAGTGGTAAGGTAATTAGCGTTAATCCCCATACGCATATTTTCTGAGAGCTTTCCTATAATTTCATTTCCCCAGTTATAGTTTTCCTTTGAAATGCGACCGTCAAAATCTTTCTTGTAAAGATTTGCAGCAACAACTACCTGGACTCTTTCAAGGGAATATCTCTCCAGAAGCTCTGTCAATGCGGCATTGCTGTCAAGTGTGTTATTGTTATAGTGTTTGCTCAGCAAAGCATCAATATCATGCGCACACGCAAGGTTCTCCTTTTTGAAGAGCATAAGATTTTCTCTGTCAATAGCTTCATTTATCTTGTCCGCAGTCAAAGTCAGCAGTTCTGCCACATCTGAATAACTGTTGAGGTATTCATCACTTGTCCAGTCATCATACAAATCGGAAAGAGTGTTCTTTGAGGAAAGCAGCGCATTTATCTGCTTTTCCGTAAGTTCAAGGTTTTCCTCGGTGATATATGTCTGAATGTTATCCTTTGTGCTTATCTCATAAGCCGACTCAATAAGCACAGCGGGAGACTCCTTCTTCATATTCTCAAGGAATGCCTTCCATTCGGCAGTTACCTTGTTTGCAAGCTTTTCCTCGGGAGTGAGATTATCATACTTTTCGTGATAGTCCGCAAAGCCGTTCCATGCTTCATCAACGAGTACATTTCTGTCCTTGTCGATGATTATTCCAAAGGTTTCATCGCCGTAATTTTCATTTTCAAGCAGAAAAAGCTCCTTACCGTCAACGGTTTCGGTATCGACAACATACCATGTGCCTTCATAACCGTCGATTATGAGTGAATCGCTGTCTGCGGAAATTTCACCTTCAAGTGACTTCTTCGCCTTCTGTACAGCGGGAGTGTGTTCCTCCAGATATGCCTGA
>JBJEQP010000090.1:0-110330 GCA_051881815.1 Oscillospiraceae bacterium
TTGGATTATTCTATCTGTCGGCTTTGTCTATAGAACGATTTGATATTAGTATAACCCAGAATAAACATTGACAAAAAAATCCGCAGTCTTTATACTATTAAAAGCTGCGGAATGGTTGTTATTCAAAATCGGAAGGCTGAAATCCGAAATGCTTCATCAGCCGAAGAGCGTTCATACATTCGCTTTTTGCTGTCATATCGGAAAAATCAATTTCAAGCAGCGAGCGTATCTTTTCAATGCGGTAAACAATGGTGTTGCGGTGTATGAACATCGTTTCCGCCGTTTTTACAAGATTGCAGTTGCACTTCAGATATGTTTCAAGCGTCTTGACATATTCGGTGTTGTGGCGGCAGTCGCTGTCAATAAGCGGCATGAGGGTGGAATAACAGTATTCCTTGATCTCTTCCCGTGAATTTACCGACGCAAGCAGACGGATTATCCCCATTTCGGAGTACAGAGCGATATGCACGGCGCTTCCGTCGTTTTCGGACATTTCGAGTGCTTGTCTTGCTTCGGAGTAGCTGCGCCTCAGATTTTCGGCACCGCTTGTTGATCTTCCTATGCCGCCGCAGATCTTCAAACCGCTGAACCTCTGCGCAACGTCTGTACATACGCCGCTTACAAAGCTGCGCACCTCGTTCAGACGTTCGTGAGGACATACGCAGTAGATGAAGATCTCATCCATGTAAACGCTGGAAACATAGTTTATCCTGCGATATTCAAATCCGTTGTCAAGCGCACGGGACAGCGCGGATATGATATTGTCAAAATCCGTTCTCTGACATTCCTTTTCATAATCGGGACGGAGTATCATGATCGCCGCATCCTCGTCAACATTCACTCCGCAGCGTATACCCATATTTTTTATTGATGCTGCGGATATGTAGTGCGAAAAGAGCAGCTCGGAGAAGAATCCCATAACGCTCTGTTCCCTTAACTGATTGAGGATTATGGTGTTGGCGATCTCTTTTGTAACATCGACAAGCTTTATTTCCCACGGCATTTCATAAAGCGGCATACCGCCTTTTTCGGCAGCTTCGATCACATCGGCAGGTATCGAGCTTATATGATCGGGATTGATGAGAACGACTATTCCCGACGCTGCGTTTTCGATACATTCGCAGACAATGGAAAGAAGCGTTTTTTCGGTAAAACCGTCCTCCATACCTGTTATGAAAACCAGCTCTCCGCCGTGTATCCAGTCGCAGATGCTGCTGTCCTGATTTATGTAGACCCATGTGATAATGTGATCCAGACCGCCTGCTCCTGCTGCAAGCCTGATGTTTTTAAAAGAACGCAGTTCGGAAAGGTCACGGCACTTCATATTCATGTGAATTCACTCCATTTCAAGAAAAACGGTGTTAAAATGTCAAAAAAGTATAGCTCTGTTCTTATTATCCTTGCAGGCTGCCTTTGGGGAACTCTCGGTATATTCGTAAGAAAGTTCA
The DNA here is from genome assembly GCA_051881815.1 of Oscillospiraceae bacterium. GTDB lineage: Bacteria > Bacillota > Clostridia > Oscillospirales > Ruminococcaceae > UMGS363. The sequence continues at coordinate 1,449 of JBJEQP010000090.1, forward strand.
GCGCCTATGGCATAACCTCAATGAGCATTGTATTTATCCGCTCGCTGCTCACCGCAGTATGCGTTATGGGCGTGACTGCTCTTGCGCGCCCGTCACTGCTGAAATTTCGGCTTAAAGATATATGGATATTTGCCGGGATGGGACTTTTCAGTATAGTATTATTCAATTTCTGCTATTTCAGAGCAGTTATGCTGATGTCGCTTTCCGCTGCGGCGATACTTCTCTATACCTCGCCTGTTTTTGTCATGCTTTTGTCCGCATTGATATTCAAGGAGAAAATAAGTCTGCGAAAGATAGTTTCAATATTTTTCTCCATTGCAGGACTTGTCCTTGTAACGGGTTTTATCGGAGATACGAAAACCGTTTCGGCGGAGGGGCTTATCTGCGGCTTGTTATCCGCGATCGGCTATGCGCTCTACAGCATCTTTACACGATCGGCTATCAACAGAGGTTACGGCTCGGTCACAATAACGGGCTGGGCGTTCTTTTTCGCTGCGGTATTTTCCGTATTTGCGGCTGATCTCGGCGCAATAAGCTCAATGTTTTCCGAAAATACGGCTATGCTCGGATATTCGGTGGCTTTTGCGGTGTGCGCTTCGGTGATGCCGTTCATGCTGTATTCGGCAGGCTTGAAAGGAACGGAAAACAGTACTGCCGCAGTCCTTGCGTCCGCAGAGCCGGTTGCCGCAACGATTTTCGGAATGGTGTTTTTCGGGGAGATACCGTCGCCCGAGGCATTCGTCGGGATAATCATTGTTATTGCCGCAATGCTGTTGAGCGCCGAACGAAAAAAGAATGTTGAAAAAGTATAAAATCATAAAACGTTTTGTTTTCGGAATAGTAAAGGAAAACTTTTTTCGCCGATACTTCCACGAAAGCAAAACGTCTTTGTTTTGTATTATACAAGTTAATAATATCATCAAAAATTTAAAATATCATTGGGTTTTTATGTCATCATTATAGATTCAATGTTTGCAGTATCAATATAGGTTCACAATAAAGAAATGTTTTTTTACGGCAAAATACTTCAAATAGAGGGATTTATACTAATATCAAATCAACCTATAGACAAATCCTCGGATATAATAATCCAATTCTGCGTCAAGCTCCCTTGACAGGCGGCAGCCTGCCTGCGGTCGCTTTCCTTGACTTGGATTATTCTATCTGTCGGCTTTGTCTATAGAACGATTTGATATTAGTATTAATGGTATTTTTGCATAAATAATGCCGTTAGTTTATTATTCGGATAGAATAAATTGCAAAAAGCCTTTAAAACCTATTGACAATATAGGATAAGTATGCTATTATACTGTTAGCCTACTTATCAGATATGTAATGTATATTTAGTTAAAGGAGATGTTGTTATGGCTGAAATATATACTTCTGCCGATAAGCTTATCGGCAAAACTCCGCTGCTTGAGCTTTCCCATATAGAAGAAAAATTCGGATTAAAAGCCAAGGTCATTGCAAAGCTTGAATATCTTAACCCTGCAGGTTCCGTTAAGGACAGGATCGCAAAGGCAATGATAGATGATGCGGAGCAGCGGGGAGTTCTCAAACCCGATTCGGTTATTATTGAACCAACAAGCGGAAATACAGGTATTGGTCTTGCTTCCGTTGCGACCGCCAGGGGCTACCGCATAATCATCGTTATGCCCGAAACAATGACTGCCGAACGCAGACATATTATGAAAGCCTACGGAGCGGAGCTTGTACTTACCGAAGGCGTGAAGGGGATGAAGGGTGCTATTGAAAAGGCAAAGCAGCTTGCGGCAGAGATACCGAACAGCTTTATTCCGTCCCAGTTCACCAATCCGGCAAATCCCGAAGCACACCGCCGCACAACAGGTCCCGAGATATATAATGACACGGACGGAAAGGTTGACTTTTTTGTTGCAGGCGTAGGAACAGGCGGAACTCTCACGGGTACGGGCGAGTATCTTAAATCAAAGATACCGGGCGTAAAGGTCGTTGCTGTTGAACCGGCGACATCGGCTGTGCTTTCAACGGGCATTCCCGGTCCGCATAAGATACAGGGCATCGGTGCAGGCTTTATTCCCGATGTGCTGAATACCAAAATATATGATGAGATAATAACTGTCGGCAATGACGAGGCTTTCAGCACGAGTCGGCTTATCGGAAAGAGCGAAGGAATACTTGTCGGCATTTCTGCAGGAGCCGCAGTCTGGGCTGCCGTTGAGCTTGCAAAACGTCCCGAAAACGAGGGTAAGAACATTGTTGTTATCCTTCCCGATACGGGCGACAGATATCTTTCCACTTCACTTTTTGCCGAATAATTCTCGGCTTGATTTCACCTTTTCTTATATGGTATAATATATGCAAAGAGGTGTTTTATATGATGATATCAACAAGAGGACGCTATGCTTTGAGAGTTCTGATCGACCTTGCGGAGCACAGCAGCGGAAACCGCATCCCAATGAAGGAGATCGCACAGCGGCAGGGTATTTCACTTAAATATCTTGAGAGGATACTGCCTGTGCTCTCAAAGAATGACCTTATCTCCGGCGTGAACGGAAAAGGCGGAGGTTATATGCTTTGCAGACGGCCGGAGGAATATACGGTCGGTGAGATACTGCGTTTGACCGAAGGGGAACTTGCGCCCGTTGCCTGCCTTGAAGCAAATGCCGCACCCTGCAAACGCGCGGATGAGTGCAGTACGCTGAAGATGTGGAGCGGATTCTATAAGATCACAAATACTAATCCCTCATTAAAGTGTAGACAAAAAATCTGCGCAAAATCCATATATGCGAGATTTTGCTTGATTTTTTGTACACTTTATAATCGGGAATTAGTATAACGAATATTTTGACGGGATAACTCTTGCCGATCTGATGAAGAACTGATTTAATAACGGCAGTTTTTCATGGTCACGGCATGATCGTTCCGAGGGAGAAGAAAATGAAAAAACTGTTTTTTTTGATAATAACTTTCGTACTGGCTTTGACTGCTTGCGGACAAGTGACGAAGGCCGAGGATAATACCGCCGCATACGTTTTTACCGATTCGCTCGGTCGTGAAGTAAGGGTGGATTCGTATGAAAAAACTGTTGTAGCGTCGGGAAGTCTTGCGGAGATATGGCAGCTTTCGGGAGGAACGCTTTATGGTGTAACGAGCGACGCTTTCAGCGGTCACGACCTCGGCTTGCCCGAAGATATAAAGGTTTACGGTGATGTAAAGCATCCTTCTGCCGAGAGCATTATTGCGGACGGAGTGGACTTTGTTATTCTTTCCGAAACCGTTTCGGGTCATATTGAGCTTGAAGATACGTTTGAAAGCGCAGGCGTTACGATCGCTTATTTCAACGTCGAGAGCTTTGACAACTATCTTTCAATGCTTAAAATATGCACGGATATAACAGGCAGCACGGAGCTTTATGAAAAGAACGGCGTTGCTGTACAGAGTGAGATAGCAACAGTCTTGAATAAAGCCGAGGGCAAGGAAAGTCCCGATATTCTTCTTCTCCGTGCATATTCAACGGGCATAAAAGCGAAGGGCAGCGACAATATGACAGGAAAAATGCTGTCGGATCTCGGCTGTGTGAATATTGCCGACAGCGATAATTCCCTTCTTGAAGAACTCAGCATTGAATCCATAATCCTTGCCGATCCCGATCATATTTTTATCACAACAATGGGTGAGGATGAGAATGCGGCGATCGCTCAATACGAGGATACTCTTGCATCAAATCCTGCATGGAAGGAGCTTTCGGCTGTGAAAAACGGCAGGGTACATATTCTGCCGAAGGAGCTTTTCCACTATAAGCCGAATGCGCGTTGGGGCGAAGCATACAGGATCCTCGAGGAGATACTGTATGAAGCCGAATAAATTCACAGTAATAATACTATGCTTTGCGGCGCTGACCGTTTCTGCAGTTGTAGGAATATGCGCAGGAACCGTTTGGCTTTCTCCGATGCAAATTGTTAAGGAAATGTTTTCGGATGAAATGTCGCAGATCGGACGTATCATTCTGTATATAAGACTGCCGAGGGTCGCTGCCGCAGTCCTTGCCGGGGCGGCGCTTTCCGTTTCGGGTGCGGTCATTCAATCGGTGCTTGCAAATCCGCTTGCAGCACCGAATATTATAGGCGTAAATTCGGGAGCAGGTCTTTTTACCGTGATCTGTGCCGCATTTATCCCGTCAGCGGCAAAGCTCATTCCTGCCGCGGCATTTCTGGGCGCTTTTTCCGCTGTTATGATCGTCTACGGCATTGCGAAGAAAACGGGCGCCTCACGAATGACGATCGTCCTTGCCGGAATAGGCGTTTCAAGTCTTCTGAACGCCGTTACCGATACCTTGACAACGGTCTGTCCCGACGCACTCATAGGGTCTGCTGCTTTCAAAGCAGGCGGCTTTTCAGGGATCTCCGCAAAGCTGCTGTTCCCGGCGTGGATACTGATCGTAACCGGTATAGCTGCTGCGGTGATGTTAAGTCACGATCTGGATATTCTTGCGCTTGGCGATAGTACTGCGGGAAGTCTTGGAATGAATACAGCCTTGATGAGATTTGTGTTCCTTGCGGTGGCGGCGCTGCTTGCAGGAGCAGCTGTCAGTTTTTCGGGACTTATTGGTTTTGTCGGACTGATAGTTCCCCATATTGCAAGAAAGATCACGGGAACATCGGAAAATCCGTTTGTCATCCCGGTGTGTGCGCTGCTCGGAGGAGCTTTTTTGTGCGGCTGCGATACGATAGCAAGAACGGTTTTTTCTCCCTACGAGCTTCCTGCAGGTATCGTTGTGTCATATATCGGCGTGCCTTTCTTTTTATGGCTGCTTATTCGTAAAAAGGGGGAAAAGCACAGTGCTTGAATTGAAAAATGTCAGCGGCGGATACGGAAAGCATACTGTTGTATCTGATGTGAGTTTATGCTTTCCCGAGGGCGGAATTACATCCGTGATAGGGAAAAACGGGTGCGGAAAAAGTACGCTTCTCATGCTGTGCGCAGGACTTGCCGCTGCGTCTTCGGGGAAGGTCCTGCTGAACGGAGAGGACCTATCGGAAATCTCAGGAAATAAAGCTGCAAAGCATATCTCTTATTTGAGCCAGATCAAGAGCGCAGGCAGCATAACGGTGCGTTCGCTTGTTGCTCACGGACGGTTTCCGTATCTCGGATATCCAAGGCGTTATACAAAGAAGGATAACGAAAAGATCAATGAAGCGATGCGGCTTGCAGGCGTTGATGAAATAGCTGACAGAAACGTGAATGAGCTTTCGGGAGGACAGCAGCAGAGGGTATATATTGCAATGACGCTTGCACAGGATACACAGATAATACTGCTTGATGAACCGCTCACATTTCTTGACATAAACCGTCAGCTTGAGCTTATGGAGCTTATCGTCAAGCTGAAAGCTCTCGGAAAAACGGTGATAATGGTAATACACGACCTGAATCTTGCGTTAAGATATTCGGACAAGGTCGTTGTAATGGAACACGGGACTGTCACAGCGTTTGATACGCCGAGAAATATCATAAAGTCGAATGCGATAGAAGCTGCATTTGGAGTAAAAGCAGAGTATTGTCCCGAGATAAAGCAATATTTTTTTGAAAAATCTTACTAAAAAGCATAATTCTCAACAAAAACGGGAATTATGCTTTTTTCATTCCTTTGATCGATATTTCGGCAAAAGGGCGGCAGCATATATTGGTTTTTTTAACATAAAATTCCGTTTTTCTTGCAAAAAATTGGTTGATCCTGACTATTTTGGATAAAATATATAATTCCTATTGACAAAGTAGGCAAATAGTGTTATACTAAACACAACCTACCAAGTAGGTTAATAAGAATTGAGGTAGAACAATATGAAAAATCTGATCGGAAAAATCTTCCTTAGCGAACGATGTCGAATGTGCTGTTGTTTTTGAAACCGCCTAACTCAAATATTTCGATTCGTGAAAGGAAGATCATATATGAAAAATTCAATTATTAAAATCTCGGTCGCAACTGCACTTCTGATTACAGGCTTTACAGGCTGCGCTTCGGAAAAAGCTGCATCGGACACATCGGCAAATAACATAACTCTTACAAACGTTTCCTACGACCCGACAAGAGAGCTTTACGAAGCCTACAACAAGATCTTTGCCGAGCATTGGAAGGAAAAAACAGGTCAGGATATCGAGATAACCCAGTCGCACGGCGGCTCGGGCAAGCAGGCTCTTGAGGTTGCGAACGGACTTGAAGCGGATGTTGTTACGCTTGCGCTTGAATATGATGTGAACGCTGTCCGTGACGCAGGACTTATCGAGGACGGTTGGGTGAGCGAATTTGAAAACGACAGCTCGCCTTACACGTCTACGATCGTTTTCCTTGTGAGAAAGGGCAATCCCAAAAACATAAATGACTGGGGCGATCTTATCAAAGACGAAGTAGGTGTTATTACTCCGAATCCGAAAACCTCCGGCGGAGCAAGATGGAACTACCTTGCAGCATGGGCGTATGCAGACAAGCTTTACGGCGGCGACGAAGCGCAGGTAAAGGACTTTATCAAAAAGCTTTATCAGAATGTTCTTGTTCTCGATTCGGGCGCAAGAGGCGCAACCACAACATTCGTTGAAAACGGTCAGGGCGACGTTCTTCTTGCTTGGGAAAACGAAGCGTATCTTTCCATAAAGGATTATCCCGACGATTACGAGATCGTCACCCCGAGCGTGAGCATCCTTGCACAGCCTTCCGTTGCGGTCGTTGACAAGGTAGTTGACAAGAGAGGAACAAGAGATGCAGCAACAGAGTATCTGCAGTATCTCTATTCCGACGAAGCGCAGCGCATCGCAGGCGATAACTACTACAGACCGTATAATGCCGATATCCTCAAGGAATACGCAAACGTTTTTGATCTTGATATAAATCTTGTGACGATACAGGATTTCGGAGGCTGGGATGAGGCGCAGACAAAGCACTTTGCAGACGGCGGAGTGTTTGATGAAATTTACGAAAAATCGGAATGATGGAAATGAAAAAAGCAAAAAAGAGAGTTATCCCCGGATTCGGGCTTTCAATGGGAGTGACATTATCGGTATTGAGCGTTGTTGTTCTTGTTCCGCTGGTCTCGCTGGCTGTTTTTGCGGCAAATATGAGCCTTTCGGACATTATTGACACGATAACACGACCGAGAGTTCTCGCAAGCTTTGAGGTCAGCTTTATCACAGCTTTTATTGCGTCGCTTATCAATGCTGTTATGGGAGTGATACTTGCGTGGGTGCTGGTGAGATATGATTTTCCGCTGAAGCGTCTGCTTGACGGAATGATCGAGCTTCCCTTTGCGCTGCCGACTGCGGTCGCAGGAATTGCACTCACCTCGCTCACGGCTGATACGGGACTTATCGGAAGCTTTTTCGGAAGTTTTGGGATAAAGATCGCTTATACAAGGATCGGCATAACCGTTGCAATGGTTTTTATCGGGATCCCGTTCGTTGTAAGAGCTGTACAGCCGGTGCTGGAAAAGCTTGATCCTGCGTTTGAGGAAGCGGCTACCGTGCTCGGAGCAGACAGGAGAAAAATTTTCGGAAGAGTTATCTTTCCCGAGATAATGCCTGCGATCTTCACAGGCTTCGGTCTTGCATTCGGCAGATGCCTCGGAGAATACGGCAGCGTTGTTTTCATCGCAGGAAACAAGCCGTATGAAACAGAGATCACTCCTCTGATAATCATGTCGGAGCTGCAGGAATACGATTATTCGAGTGCTTCTGCGATAGCTCTTGTAATGCTTTTTGCTTCATTTCTGATACTTTTTCTTGTAAATCTTATCCAGATAAGAAATTCAAAGATCCTCAAAGGGGGAAACTGATTTGCATAGGGAATCAAAAGGTTCAAAAGCCGTAAGGATACTGCTGATAAGCATAAGCGTGATATTCGTGTTCCTTATGCTTGTGCTTCCTCTTATAACGGTCATCGCAGAGGCGCTTAAACAGGGTTTTGAAGTTTACATAAATGCGGTCACGGACGAATACACCGTAAAAGCTGTTCTGCTCACGGTAGAAGCAACGCTTTGTGCGGTAGCTGTCAATACTGCGTTCGGACTTTTTGCGGCGTGGGCAGTAACCAAATTCCATTTTAAAGGAAAAAAGCTGCTCTGCACGCTTATCGACCTTCCCGTAACAGTTTCTCCGGTTATCGCAGGTCTGATCTTCGTACTCACATTCGGACGTCAAAGTCCGATATATCCGCTGCTTGAAGAGCTTGATATCAAGATAGTTTTTGCAGTTCCCGGAATAATCCTTGCCACGGTTTTCGTAACGTTTCCATTCATTTCAAGAGAGCTTATACCCGTGCTTGAATCGCAGGGAACGGACGAGGAAGAAGCCGCTGCGCTTATGGGCGCAAAGGGTCTGACGATATTCGGAAAGATCACATTTCCGCACATAAAATGGGCGTTCATCTACGGTGTAGTGCTTTGTGCGGCAAGAGCAATGGGGGAATTCGGAGCGGTATCCGTTCTGTCGGGACATCTCCGCGGAAAGACGAACACGCTTCCCCTGCACGTTGAGATACTTTTCAACGAATTCAAATATGTGCCTGCATTCGCAGTATCATCCATACTTGTTATAATGGCGGTGCTGATACTCATTGCAAGGAGCGTTGTGGAATACATAGGAAAGAGAGAGTCGGAAAATGTACGTTGAACTGAAAAACATTAATAAGACTTTCGGCAGCTACAAGGCTTCCGACGATGTAAGCTTTGGCATTGAAGAGGGAAAGCTGATAGGTCTTCTCGGACCGAGCGGAAGCGGAAAAACGACCATTCTCCGAATGATCGCAGGACTTGAAACTCCCGACAGCGGTGAGATAATCATCAACGGCAAGGTCGTTAACAATGTTCCCGCAAGCGAAAGAGGTATAGGCTTCGTATTCCAGAATTATGCGCTTTTCCGATATATGACGGTCTATGACAACATCGCTTTCGGACTTAAAGTTCAGAAAAAAGACAAGGATTTCATAAAGGAAAGAGTTTCCGAGCTTGTTAAGCTTATCGGACTTGAAGGCTTGGAAAAGCGTTATCCGAGCCAGTTATCGGGCGGTCAGCGGCAGAGAGTGGCGTTTGCGAGAGCTCTTGCACCGAATCCGAAGCTGCTTCTGCTTGATGAACCGTTTGCGGCTATCGACGCAAAGGTAAGACAGGAGCTTCGCAGCTGGCTAAAGGATATGATAAGCAAGCTCGGAGTCACGAGTATCTTTGTTACCCACGATCAGGACGAGGCGATCGAGGTCGCAGATGAGATCATCATAACCAACAAAGGACGCATTGAGCAGATAGGCACTCCGTCAGAGGTCTACAGCAACCCACAAACTGCTTTTACAGCGTCATTTTTCGGTCAGCCTTCCATCTTTAAGGATTACAGCCGTTTTCACACCTTCGATGATGTCGAGGGCGCTGAAAATGCCATAGTTCGTCCCGAGTTCATTAAAGTATCGAAGAAAAACGAGGTGCAGAAATTCAAAAGCTCCTCCTCCGAGGGCGTTGTTGAAAGAGTAGCCTTCCGAGGAAGCAGCATAGAGATATCGGTCAGAGTGAACGACGTTCTGCTTGGCGCAAGACGAGCCTTTGATGAGCCTGCTGTTTCGGTGGGTGAGAAAGTGGATGTGTTCATATACCGAATGTTCGTTACGGCAGGCGATAACGCTTATCTGCTTGATAACAGGACATTGCACGAGGAATCGGTATTCATTTAAAATATACTAATTCCGAATCAACCGTAAGACTAAATCCTCGGATATAATAATCCAATTCTGCGTCTGGCTCCCTTGAAAGGCATACAGCCTTACTGCGGTCGCCATCCTTGACTTGGATTATTCTATCTGTCGGCTTTGTCTACAGAACGATTTGGAATTAGTATTAGAAATGTGGATGATAGTATGAATTTTAACACAGCTTTGCTGCATAATAGCTTTAAAGGCGATCCTGCAACGGGTGCAACGCTGACTCCGATCTGTCAGACGAGTGCTTTTGCCCATGAATCTGCCGAAAAGCTTGAAGCGGTCTTTAACAGTAAGGCATACGGATTCGCCTACACAAGGATAAGCAATCCGACGATAGACTCTTTTGAAAAAAGAATGGCGGCTCTTGAAAAGGGTATCGGGGCGGTTGCCTGTTCATCGGGAATGGCTGCAGTAACAATGTCGCTGCTCAATATCCTGCAATCGGGCGACGAGGTGATCGCAGGTTCGGGACTGTTCGGAGGAACGCTTGATCTGTTTGAGGATCTGAAAGCCTTCGGGATAAAAACAAGGTTCACGGATGATGTTACGCCCGAGAGCATTGAACCGCTTATTAACGATAAAACAAAAGCGGTATTCACAGAGCTTATCGGAAATCCGAAGCTTAACGTTGTCGATGTAAAGGCTGTTGCGGAGCTTGCGCACAGTCACGGGATACCTCTTATAGCCGACAGCACAACGGCAACTCCTTATCTTATACATCCGTTTGAATACGGTGCGGACATAGTTGTTCATTCATCGTCAAAATATATAAACGGCAGCGGAAATGCAATAAGCGGAGTTATAATTGACGGCGGAAGGTTCAAGTGGGATGTTTCAAGATATCCGGGATTCAAGGAATATGAAAAATTCGGGAAGATGGCATATCTTGCGAAGCTTCGCAACGGAATATGGCGGAATACCGGCTGCTGTCTTGCTCCTGCGAACGCTTTTCTGAACTCCGTCGGACTGGAAACGCTCGGACTGCGTATGGAGCGCATCTGTTCAAACGCATTAAAGCTTGCAGAAGCACTGAAAGCTATCCCCGGTCTGGAAGTCAATTATCCGGCACTTCCCGACAACCCTTATTACGAGCTTGTACAAAAGCAGTTCGGCGGCAAGGGCGGTGCGATACTTACTGTAAGAGCAGGCAGCAAGGAAAGAGCATTCAAGCTGATAAACTCTCTGCGATATGCCTCTATTGCGACCAACATCGGCGATGTGAGGACGCTGGTCATACACCCCGACAGCACGATCTACACTCACAGTACACCGCAGCAAAAGCAGAGCGCAGGAGTTTATGACGATACGATAAGAGTAAGCGTCGGCATCGAAGACCCGGAAGACCTTATTGAAGACTTCACACAAGCGGCAGAAAAAATAAACGGAGGAAACTAATATGGCTGTTGATTACGCTACACTTAAAAAGGGCGGCTTTATGCGCCAGAAACAGAAAAACAACTTTTCGTTAAGGTTAAGAGTTGTCGGAGGAAATCTTACTGCTGTTCAGCTTGCGAAGATCGCAGAGGTCGCAGAAAAGTTTGGTGACGGTCACGTTCATCTAACGTCAAGGCAAAGCGTTGAGATACCTTTTATCAAGCTTGATGATATTGATGAGGTAAAGGCGGCTCTTGCAGAAGGCGGAGTTGAACCGGGCGTATGCGGTCCGAGAGTGCGAACCGTTACCGCCTGTCAGGGCGCAGCGATCTGTCCGAGCGGCTGTATCGACACATACGCTCTTGCAAAGGAGCTTGATGACAGATATTTTGCAAGAGAGCTTCCGCACAAGTTCAAGTTTGGCATAACGGGCTGTCAGAACAACTGCCTTAAAGCGGAGGAAAACGACCTCGGAATCAAGGGCGGCATAAAGGTCAAGTGGAAAGAGGACGCTTGTATCGGCTGCGGAGTTTGCGCAAAGGCTTGCCGCAGCGGCGCAATAGAGATAAAGGACGGAAAGGTCATAGTTGACGAAAGCAAGTGCAATTTCTGCGGAAGATGCTTCAAGTCCTGCCCGACAGAGGCATGGGATACCGTTCATGGCTACATAGTATCCTTCGGCGGACTTTTCGGCAACAGCATCAACAAGGGCGAAGCCATTATCCCGTTTATCGAGGACAAGGAAAAGCTGCTTGCAGTGTGCGACGCTGCTATCGAATTCTTTGCAGAAAATGCAAAGCCGGTGGAAAGATTCAAATTCACTCTCGACAGGGTAGGAATGGATAAATTTACGGAAAGGATAATGGAGGTTTACAATGGCTGATTATAATATTGACGACAGCGTAGATATAACCGATGTTGTTTGTCCGACAACATTTGTAAAAGCAAAGGTCGCTCTTGAGGAGCTTGATGACGGACAGATACTTGCGGTAAAAATGAATGACGGCGAACCCGTTCAGAACGTTCCCCGAAGCATAAAGGAAGAGGGACATCAGATACTTAAGCTCAACGACAACGGCGACGGCACGTTCACACTTATTGTAAAAAAGGTCGGTGATTAAATGGCAGTTCGTGTAAGCGGAGAGGATTTTGCAGGCAAGGTACTTGAAGCAAAGGGGCCGGTGCTTGCGGATTTTTATTCCGACAGCTGCGTTCCCTGCAAGCGGCTCTCTCCCGTGCTTGCGGAGATCGAAGAAGAATACGGCGAAAGCATTTCCGCTGTAAAGATAAATGTCAACTTTGACGCAGAGCTTGCGGAACAATACGGAGTGACCGCTGTTCCGACTGTTGTATTCTTTAAGGACGGAGCAGAAATATCAAGACTTGGCAATCCCGTAAAAAAAGCCGATATCGTTACGGCAATAGAAAATCTTAAATAACAGGAGCGATGATAATGAATATCACAGTTGCAGGAGTAAAAAAGGAAGCAGCCGACGGACTTACCGTAGCGCAGCTTATCGAACAGGAAAAGGTTGAAACACCCGAATATGTTACAGTTACCATAAACGATGAATTCGTTGAGAGCGGTACATTTGACAGCACGGTCATAAAGGACGGCGACAGCGTTGAATTTCTGTATTTTATGGGAGGCGGACAGTAATGGCTTTCACAAACGATCAGCTTGAACGCTACTCACGCCATATTATACTTAAGGAAGTCGGTGCAAAGGGACAGAAAAAGCTTCTTAATGCAAAGGTTCTTATCATCGGTGCAGGCGGACTCGGAGCTCCTGCGGCTATGTATCTTGCAGCGGCAGGTATCGGCACGATAGGCATTGCCGACGCTGACGAAGTCGATCTTTCCAACCTTCAGCGCCAGATCATCCACGCAACAAAGGATGTCGGCAAGGCAAAGGTGCTTTCCGCAAAGGAAACAATGGAAGAGATGAACCCCGATGTAACGGTCAAGACCTACCGCACATTCGTGACAAGCGAAAACATAACAGAGCTTATTGCGGATTATGATTTCATCATTGACGGAACGGATAATTTCCCTGCAAAATTCCTTATCAACGACGCCTGCGTAATGGCGAAAAAACCATTTTCCCATGCAGGAATAATTCGCTTCAAGGGTCAGCTTATGACTTATGTTCCCGGACAAGGCCCATGTTACCGCTGCGTGTTCAAGAATCCACCGCCGAAGGACGCTGTTCCAACTTGTAAGCAGGCAGGCGTTATCGGTGCGATGGGCGGCGTTATCGGAAGTTTGCAGGCAATGGAAGCTATCAAGTATATCCTCGGAGTCGGCGATCTTCTTACGGGATATCTTCTGACATACGATGCGCTGAAAATGGAATTCCGCAAGGTAAAGCTTCCGCAGGAAACAAGCGGTTGTGCCGTATGCGGAGAACACCCGACAATAACCGAACTTATAGATTATGAACAGGCTGAATGTGACGGAGTACATTTATGATAAAGATCTCGGAAACTGATTATAATAAGATACTTGAACACGCAAAGAGCTGTCTTCCCGAGGAAGCCTGCGGACTTGTTGCAGGAGAGATAAACGGCGATGAAAAGGTCATAAAAAAAGTTTATCTCCTTACGAACATTGACCATTCCAACGAGCATTTCTCGCTTGACCCGAAAGAACAGCTTGCAGCGGTGAAGGATATGAGGGCAAACGGACTGGTTCCGCTCGGAAACTGGCATTCGCATCCCGAATCGCCTTCCAGACCCTCGGAGGAGGATAAACGGCTGGCTTTCGACAGCAAGGCGAGCTACCTTATTCTTTCCCTTATGGATATAAAAGCTCCCGTTCTGAATTCGTTCAGGATAATCGGAGATGCTGCCGAAAACGAGGGACTTACCATAGAATAATTTTCAGAGGAATAATAAAATGTACGATACTGTTATCATAGGAAGCGGTCCTGCAGGACTTTCCGCAGCAGTTTACGCAAAACGTGCGGCACTGAATTCGATCGTGATAGAAAGGATCTACGGCGGCACGGGACAGATCGCCGAAAGCGAGCAAGTGGACAACTATCTCGGACTTTACGGCGAAAACGGCTTTGAGCTGGGTGAAAAATTCCGTTCACACGCAGAAGCGCTCGGAACGGAATTCGTTGAGGGCGAGGTGACCGAAATAGCTGCAGAAAAAGGCGGATATAAGGTCATTCTTTCGGACAAAACGGAGTTTGAAACGAAAACTGTGGTTTATGCCGCAGGCGCAAGTCACCGAAAGCTTGAAATAAAAGGCGAAGCGGAGTTTACGGGCAAGGGCGTTTCCTATTGTGCGGTATGTGACGGCGCTTTCTGCAAGGGAAAGACTGCCGCAGTGATAGGAGGAGGCGATTCGGCGCTCGGAGAGGCTTTATATCTTTCCAAAACAGCCGAAAAGGTCTGTCTTATCCACCGCAGAGATGCTGTCCGTGCGAATAAACTGCTGCAAAAGCAGGTTGCGGAAACGGAAAATATCGAGGTCATCCTCAACGCAGTTCCGATCGAGATAATGGGGGAAAAGCGAGTGGAAGCTTTGCGCATAAACCGAAACGGAATTGAAGAAACGCTCCCCGTTTACAGCATTTTTGCAGCGATAGGCACCGTTCCGAACAGCGATGCGCTTAAAGGCATTGCAGAGCTCTCTCCCGAAGGCTATGTAATTGCAGGAGAGGATTGCGTTACCTCGGCAAAGGGCATATTCGCCGCAGGAGATGTCCGCACAAAGGCTTTGCGGCAGGTTATAACTGCAGCTTCGGACGGCGCAAACAGTATTCATTCCGTTCAGCAATTTCTGGCGGAGAATAATACTAAACACCAATAAAATACAGGAAAAAATCTGCGCCGAAATCCAATATATCCAAGATTGTCGGCTTGATTTTTTCCAAATTTTAAATGGTGTTTATTATAAATGGTGATTTTATGAAAACAGAACGACTTAAAACAGATATTCTCATAATCGGCGGAGGAACCGCAGGCTGCTATGCTGCGCTTACGATATCGGAAAATTCCGATGCAAAGGTGCTTATCTGCGAAAAAGCAAATATAAAGAGAAGCGGCTGTCTTGCCGCAGGCGTAAATGCCCTTAATGCTTATATAACCGAGGGCAGAACTCCGCAGGACTATGTTGAATATGCCCGAAAGGACGCTGACGGTATCGTAAGGGACGATCTTCTTTATACAATGTCGGAGCGCTTGAATAAGGTCACAGAACGCCTTGAACAGCTCGGACTTGTTATTCTTAAAGATAAAGACGGAAAATATGTTGAAAGAGGTAACCGCAACATCAAAATAAACGGCGAGAATATCAAGCCTATTCTTGCCGATGCTGTAAAAAAGCTGCCGAATGTAACGATACTTAATCATATAAACATTACCGATTTTTCCGTTTATGATAACAAAATAAACGGTGCTTTCGGAATAGGCATTGAAAACGACACTTTCTATGTCATCGAAGCAAAGGCTGTTATTATTGCAACCGGCGGTGCGTCGGGACTTTATAAGCCGAACAACCCCGGTTTTTCCCGTCATAAGATGTGGTATTCTCCGTTCAATACCGGCGCAGGCTTTGCAATGGGAATAAGGCACGGCGCCGAAATGACGACCTTTGAGATGAGGTTCATAGCTCTGCGCTGCAAGGATACTATCGCTCCCACGGGAACGCTTGCACAGGGCGCAGGAGCAAAGCAGATAAATTCGCTCGGCGAGGTTTACGAAACAAAATACGGTCTTACCACTTCCGAGAGAGTTTACGGAACGGTTATGGAAAATCTTGAGGGCAGAGGTCCGTGTTACCTTAAAACCGAGGGTATTTCTCCCGAAAAGGAGGATTCTCTCATCAAAGCATATCTCAATATGGCTCCTTCGCAGACGATACGCTGGATAGAAAGCGGAAAAAAGCTTTCCGAACAGAATGTTGAGATAGAGGGCACCGAGCCTTACATAGTCGGCGGACACACAGCAAGCGGTTATTGGGTGGACACCAAGAGAGCGACCACGATAAAAGGACTTTTTGCCGCAGGAGATGTTGCAGGCGGCTGTCCGCAGAAATATGTGACGGGCGCACTTGCCGAGGGCGAGATCGCTGCGCTTTCCGCTGCGGAATACATAAAAGAAAACAGCGGAACAGCCATTGAAGATAGTGAGATAGCTGCTCACGCTGCCGAGATAGAACGCTTTACGGGAGAAGATCACTCACGCTTTACCGCCGAACAGCTTGAAGAAGCTATGCAGACCGCAATGGATTCCTATGCTGGCGGCATAAAGACCAACTACCGTTTCAACGAAAAGCAGCTTGAACTTGCCGATGAACAGATAAGACGTATTGAAAAGCTTTCGGATGAGCTTCACGCAGATGATTTCCAGGAGCTTATGTATATTTACGAGCTGCGTGAAAGGCTGACTGTCTGTCGAAGCGTTATCGCACATCTTAAAGCCCGTCATGAAACACGCTGGCACAGCTTTGCGGAAAACCTCAACTATCCCGAAAAGGACGATAAAAACTGGCGCAAGTACGTTAACTCACGGCTTGAGGACGGTGAGATAAAAATAATTTTCAGAGAGCTTACAGAGGAGGGACAGAAGGTATATGAGCATTCTGATAGATAAGGAAAAATGTATCGGCTGCGGAAAATGCTGCGGCGTCTGTCCCGGAACTCTTATCAAAAAGGATGAAAACGGCAAGGCTTATATCAAATATCCGAAGGAATGCTGGGGCTGCACATCCTGCGTAAAGGAATGTCCCGTGAATGCCGTTAAATTCTATCTCGGTGCGGACATCGGCGGAAAGGGAAGTCTTGTTCATACCGAGAAAAGGGACGGTCTGCTCTGCTGGATGATCGAGCACCCCGACAAAAACGTTACCGAGATCGACATTGATCCGAACGAATCAAATAAGTATTAGGAGGGAACAAAAGTGAACGAATTTTCACACCTTGACGAGCTTGAAGCGGAGGCGATATACATAATAAGAGAGGTCGCCGCCGAATGTGAAAAGCCCGTAATGCTTTATTCTATCGGAAAGGACAGCTCGGTAATGCTTCATCTTGCTATGAAAGCGTTTTATCCCGAAAAGCCGCCGTTTCCGTTTCTTCATGTAAACACAACATGGAAATTCAAAGAGATGATCGAGTTCCGCGACAAAACAGCGGAAAAGCTCGGCATCGAGATGCTTGAATATATCAATGAGGACGGCGTAAAGCAGGGAATAAACCCGTTTGACCACGGCTCCGCTTACACCGATATCATGAAAACGCAGGCTTTAAAGCAGGCGCTCAACAAATACGGCTTTACCGCTGCTTTCGGCGGCGGAAGACGCGACGAGGAAAAATCCAGAGCAAAGGAGAGAATTTTTTCTTTCCGAAACTCTGCGCACGCTTGGGATCCGAAAAACCAGCGTCCCGAAATGTGGAAGCTTTACAACGCCAAGATCAACAAGGGCGAAAGCATAAGAGTATTCCCTATCTCAAACTGGACGGAAAAGGATATCTGGCAGTACATACAGCGTGAAAAGATAGATATCGTTCCGCTTTATTTTGCAAAGGAACGCCCCGTTGTAGAGCGTGACGGAAATATTATTATGGTCGATGATGAGCGTTTTCCGCTAAAAGACGGCGAAGTTCCGCAGATGAAGTCGGTTCGCTTCAGAACGCTCGGCTGTTATCCTCTCACAGGAGGAATTGAATCGACAGCGGCTACTCTTGATGAGATAATAGCAGAAACGTTGAGCTCCGTTTCTTCCGAAAGGACTTCAAGAGTAATTGATAATGAAGCGGCAGGAAGCATGGAGCGCCGCAAGAGAGAGGGGTATTTCTGATAATGAAAGGCTTGCTGAAATTTATTACCTGCGGAAGCGTTGACGATGGAAAATCAACGCTCATCGGACATATTTTATATGATTCAAAGCTGCTTTATGCCGATCAAGAAAAGGCACTCGAGCTTGACAGCAAGGTCGGAAGCAGAAACGGCAAGATAGACTATTCGCTTTTGCTTGACGGACTCATGGCAGAACGTGAGCAGGGCATAACAATAGATGTTGCATACAGATATTTTACGACCGACAACCGCAGCTTTATCGTTGCGGACACTCCCGGTCACGAGGAATATACAAGAAACATGGCGGTCGGAGCTTCGTTCGCCGACCTTGCTGTAATACTTGTGGACGCTTCGCAGGGAGTGCTTGTCCAGACACGAAGACACGCAAGAATATGCAGCCTTATGGGCATAAGATACTTTGTTTTTGCCGTAAACAAAATGGATCTTGTCGGATACAGCGAGGAGCGCTTCAAGGAGATCTGCACACAGATCGAAGAACTTGAAAAGGAGCTTTCCCTTGCAAATGTGCAGATAATACCTCTTTCTGCGACCGAAGGCGACAATGTTACCAAAAAGTCGGACAACATAAAATGGTATGACGGAGTTCCGCTTCTCGAATATCTTGAAACGGTGAATATTGCTTCCGATGATGACGAAAAGGGCTTTTATATGCCCGTCCAGAGAGTCTGCCGCCCCGATCACACATTCCGCGGATTTCAGGGTCAGATCGAATCGGGCAGCATAAGCGTCGGCGATGAGATCATTGCATTGCCGAGCAGTGAAAAGGCTGCCGTAAAAGGTATTCTTATGACCGATAAGAGTGTTGAAACGGCATACAAGGGTCAGCCCGTGACGATATCGCTTGACCGAGAGGTCGATGTTTCAAGAGGCTGCGTCCTTGCCAAGGCTGCAGATATCGCTGTATATAAGCGCATAAAGGCGTCCGTTCTGTGGATGGATGACGAGGAGCTCACCCCCGGAAAGGATTATCTTGTTAAGCTTGGAACAAAGACGATACCGGGCATCGTTACCGATATCGAATATGCCGTTGATGTTAATACGGGCGAGCATATCAAAGCGGAAAAGCTTTCAAAGAACGGCATTGCTGTTTGCAGCATTCAGTTCTCGGAAGCAATACCTGCCGATACCTTTGCTCTCCACAAAACACTGGGAGAATTCATCCTCATCGACCGTGTGACGAATATGACCTCCGCCTGCGGAGTAGTTGAAGAAGTCAGCGAAAAGGGCGGCTCGGGAACAGAAAAGGCTTCCTTCAAAAATAACGGACTGACCGCAAGAGGGGACATCTTTGAGGAATTCTACTATGATACAAGCAGCCTTAATGTCCTGAAATATCAGCCTGTCAAGACTGCTTATTCGGTAGGAGATGAGATCCCTGTAGAAGGTGAAAGCTACAAATATCCCGACAGCTTCGATATTATCGTTTTAAGGGACGGCGTTTCCGTCAAAGTCCGTGACAGAAGGATAGCAGATATCATTCCGACGACGGAATATACCTACAGCGGCGTTCCCGTTCTTAACGGACGAGGCTTTGAGATAAAAGCGTCCTCCGATGCTGAAATAAAGAATATGCTTAAAGAATATGCTGACGCTCCCGAAAGCGGTCAGGCATCATTCTTTGAGAAATGGGTGCGTTTTGATACATACAGAAAGGTCGTTATTCGCCCTAACTGATTTCAGATTTTCCAAAACCGCAGCAAAACAAGCTGCGGTTTTTTGCGTTCATATTATGATTTCTTCAAAAGTGTAATGTTTATACTAAGGAAACGCTGATTAATACGTTTCTTTAGAATTTGGAAATGTTGTTGACAGAAAAACAAAACTTTGATATAATATATTAAATTAGGGATGCTTCTGCATATTGTGCAGGGGCTTATCCCTTTTTTAGCAGATTATTATTTTATGAAAGGGATGATCGTTATAAAAAGGCTTATGGTTCTTATATTCACGGCAGCACTTGTCTTTTCGTCCTGTAAGGCAGAAAAAAGCGAAACAGCCGAGCAGACAGGTTCAGCACAGACCACAGCTGCCGAAACCGAAGGAGCAACAGCTTCCGAAACAACGATCATGACCGTATCGGCTGACGAAGAAGAAAAAAACAAGCTTTCGGAAAACGGCTTTTCCTCTCCCGAAATGGAGGAGCAGTATCTCGGAAAGACCGACAGCCTGAAAGCTCTTTATGATGAAATATCCGAGGTCGTTGAATTCCCTGCAATAAATATCACAACGCTGAACGAGGAAAAGATCCTGTCGAAGGATGAATACGTCACCTCGGTGGTCGATGTTGTGAACTGCGATGAAAGCTTTGTGCTTTCGGCGGAAGCAGGAGTTAAGGTAAGGGGAAATTCCACCGCAGATCAGGACGATGAAAAGCCTTACAGGATAAAATTCACCGAAAAACACAACGTTCTGGGACTGCATGACGGGGAAGAATATAAAAGCTGGGTGCTGCTGCGTTCATACTGGAATCTTTGTCCCGATTATATGGCTTTTAAGCTTGCAAAAGCTATTTTTGACGGGGAGTATTACTGCAGCGACTGCGCTTATGTGAACCTTTTTATTAACGGAAAATATGCAGGTATGTATCTCCTTGCCGAACAGAATCAGGCTGCAAAGGGTAGGGTAGAGGTCTATGAACCGTCAAATGACGAAACGCAGACCGAGATCGGCTACCTTCTCGAGCTTGACAACTATGCGGGAGAGGAACATCCGTATTTTACCGTTTTCCACGGTGATTCCGAATTCACGGACATCAACGGCGAAACGAGAAGCTTCGACAACAAGAATTATTCCGTCAAGAGTGAAATAACCTCCGATGAACAGCTGGAATTCATCGAAAAATACACCGACGGAGTATATGAGATACTTTGGCAGGCGATCCGGAATGAAAAAGTGATGATGTTCGACAGCGATCATAACGTTGTTTCCGCCGAAGGCACTTTTTCTTCGCCGCAGGAAGCGGTATCGGCGGTCATTGACCTTGATTCGCTGGTGAATATGCTCATCCTTGAAGAGCTTATGCAGAATTACGATGTCGGTGCAGGCAGCTTTTATATGGCAGTTGACTTTTCGCCCGAAAGCATTTATAAGAAAATGACCTTCCTTGCGCCCTGGGATTTTAACTGGACGTGTTATGAGGATCCTGACAGAAATTATTATGCAGGTGCGTTTCAAAGGGTTCTGGATGACGGCATTGACCGCTCAAATCCGTGGTTCACAACTGCAATGAAGGCGGACTGGTTCAGAGAGCTTGTTAAGGAAAAATGGGCGAAGCTTTCCGCCGATGACTCGCTTCATAAGGTCACCGAGCAGGTCGCAGCCGATATTTCTCTTTTAAGGAACGACTTAAAGGATGATTCGTGGAGAGTTGATTCGGGAATGGGCGTCGTTGATTTTGTCAACAGAAGGATCAAGTGGCTGAACAGTCAGTGGGGCGAATAATGGGTTATATAGGTTCATTCAAGCGAGTTGAAATGAAATATCTGCTTTCGGCGGAAAAATACAAGGCTTTGTCGGAAGCCGTCCGACCGAATTTAGAAGAGGATCAATACGGCAGAACAACTATCTGCAACATCTATTTCGATACGGAAAACTATGATATTATCAGTCATTCGATTGAAAAATGCGATTATAAAGAAAAGCTGCGTTTGAGGAGCTACGGCGTTCCCGAAAATGACAGCACGGTATTCCTTGAGATCAAGAAAAAATATGATGATGTCGTTTATAAGCGCCGCATCGGTCTGGAGTACAGCGAGGCTGTGAACTTTCTTGAAAACGGGATACCGCCGCAGGATAACGGTCAGATCTTCCGTGAGATCGACTATTTTATGAAGCATTATAAGCCCGAACCGAAGCTTTTCATAGCTTATGACAGGACAGCGTTCTGCGGCAAAAAAGAGAAAGAGCTTCGTGTGACGTTCGACTTCAATATCCGCAGCCGCCGTGACGAGCTTTCGCTTATAAGCGGCGACAGCGGAAAAATGCTGTTCAATGATGATTCTGTTATTATGGAGATCAAGGCTAACGGCGCTGTTCCGATGTGGCTTGCAGAAACTCTATCCGAGTTGAAAATATACAAAACATCCTTCTCAAAATACGGGCAGATATATAAAAACGATATAATCAAAAGGGAGCACATATCATGTTTGGAAGCATCTTCAATACCGCTGTCGGTATGACGGATACAGATATCCTAATCTGTACATTGACATCGCTGCTTTGCGGAATAGCTGCGGCGTTTACATATTCAAGGGACAAAGCTCATTCAAAGAGCCTTACTTCAACACTTGTGGTGCTTCCGATCCTGGTGCAGGCTGTGATAATGATGGTAAACGGAAATCTCGGAGTCGGAGTGGCGGTCATGGGCGCGTTTTCGCTCATCCGTTTCCGTTCTGCGCAGGGAAATGCCAAGGATATCACCTTCATTTTTCTTGCAATGGCGGTGGGACTTGCAGCAGGTGTGGGCTTTGTGACCTTTGCCGCAGCAGTCACGGTTTTGCTCTGCGTTATCATTCTTATCTCAAATAAACTCATTTTAAAAAAGTCATCGGAAAATGAGCGAATCCTGAAAATAAATATTCCCGAAGACCTCGATTATACGGGGGTTTTTGATGATATTTTAAGCGAATACACCTCAAAAAACGAGCTTTTGAGTGTGAAAACGGTTAATTTGGGCACAATGTTTGAGCTTAAATACAACATCACGCTAAAGGACGCTTCGCTTGAAAAGAAAATGATCGATGCGATACGCTGCAGAAACGGAAATCTGACCGTTGTCTGTGCAGTTGAGGAAAACAAAGAGATCGTGTTATAATTCTAATACTAAATTCAAATCAACCTATAGACAAATACGACAGCTATAATTACGTCACTCGGCGTCAAGCTCCCTTGAAAGGCGGCAAGCCTGTCTGCGGTCGCTTTTCTTGATTGACGTAATTCTATCTGCCGTTCTTGTCTATAGAACGATTTGAATTTAGTATAAAAAAGAACGGCGCAATTCACTTTGCAGATATTTATAGTCTGCGTTTTTGTGAATTGCGCCGTTTTGTTTATATGTTTATATTATGTTAATCAACTTCAATGCTGTAAATGTGGAGATTGTTTTTGTTCTCTCCGCTGTACTTGTTTGCTGCCCAGTAAACCTTGCCGTCAACATATACAGGCATACGGCAGGGATTAAGCTCGGCATCGGCGGAGAACTGCTTCGGCTTTGAGATGATGCTGCCGTTTTTGTCAAGCACCATGTAATAAACGCCGCAGTATTTGCCGTATTTTCCCGAGGTATCGTAAAGCTCGTAAAGGATGACGATGTTTCCGCCGTCAGTCGATACAGCCTGTGGGTTGGAGATGCGCTTGTCCGTGTAATCGGTGAGCCATTTAACGCCGTAGTCCTTGACGTTTTCGGTGCCGTTGTTGCCGCCTATGCCGCTTCTGTCGCCCGATGTGACATACGCAGATGAGCTGTTAAGAGAAGCAGTCGGGTCAAAGATCTGTATAAAGAGCTGCTCCTTTTCATTTTTTGCAGCCGAACTGAGCGATTTTACCGATGTTCCGATCAAAGCGGCATATTTGTCGTTCAGCGAAACAAGACCGCCCATGTGTGCAAAGTTGTTGTTTACGGTGAACATATCGTATCTGTCAAATGCGCCCTTTTCGATCCAGAAATGGAAGATATCGTATGAATCCTTGCCTAAGAGATTTACGGAGAAAGCTCTGTTGTAGCAGTCGCCTTCGCTTGCAAGCACAAAGGAATCCTTGAAGGGAATTACTCTCTGTGCGAATGAGTGCGAGTTGTAGTTTATTCCCGAAGAAACCTTGCTCATAGTGTTGATGTTTACCGCAAAAACGGAGTTGCTCTGATGACCGCTGTACATTTCACGGGCATAGTTCACGCAGAGGATATCGCCGTTGATAGCAGCGTCACAGTTGCCGGCGTCGAACGGGATCTTTGTGTTGAAGCTGCTGTCATAATAGGAAGCAAGGCTTGCGCTGCCGTTGTCGCCGACAGTCTTTATGTGCTTGCCGCTGCTGTCGTACTTGGAAATGAATACAGTCTGCCGGGATGTGTTGTTTGAATTGTTCTTTTCGCCTGTGATGAGGTAGTAGTTTCCCTTTTTGTCGCAGAGAACGTTGCCGAAAATAGGATGCTTCTTTTCAAGCTTGACTTTTTTCTTGTATGCTGCAGTGCCGTTTGTCCTGACAACGGTAACATACTTGCTTCCGTCATAAGCAAAGCTGAATTTTCCGTTTGAGCCGATGAACTGTGCGACATTTGATGTTCCGTCCCAGTTTATGTACTGGTCGGAGGTGACAGTCACCTGCGATGAAGTCTTTTTCGTTTTCTCGGTATAGGCAGAAGCTCCTATGACCGCAAAATTCGCTGCGAGCGCTGCGCAGACGAGCAAAGAAATGATTTTTTTCATGGTGATCCCCCTAATAAATTTTTCCTTTTTATTATATTACAAATAGTCCTAAAAATCAAGACCCTTCATATAAATGCGTAAAAGAGTGTGCAATTTTCCGAAATCTCTTGATTTTTACTTAAAATTGTGATATACTTATTTGTATTGAAATTAATAGATTTGTTACAGTTATTTAAGAAAACAATTTGATTATTAACAGCCAAATTTCTTTTGAGTTATAATAATTATAGGAGTTGGATGTCTTGTCGGTTATCCTTACATTAAGAGAGGAAATAGTGTGCCTGCTTGTCCTCATTTTTCTTTTGAGCTATCATTCTGTCTATGAGAATAAAGACGAAAACAATGACGGAAAATCATCGTTCCTGAAGATCACTTTTTTCGCTGTCGGTCATCTGGCTTTTGATATTATTACAGTCATAACCGTAAACAACCTCGATGTTGTTCCTCAAATAGTGAACAAGTGCCTCCACATTGCTTTCTTCGGGTTCGGCGTTTTGTTTATTGCGGAGTTTCTGGATTATGTTATCAAGCTTACAATGTCCTATAAGCTCCTGCATCAATATCGGCGTATAAAGTTTATTCCGGTACTTCTTTTGATACTGCTGTCATTCTTTTTGCCAATCGAATATGTTGAGGGCAGGGGAACAAACTACAGCTACGGACCGCTGCTTTTTGCCTGCTACGGTTTGTTTGCCGTTTACTGTCTGACAGCTATGACGCTTGCTTTGGTGAAATATAAAAGCCTTGATAAAAAGACTCGTCTTGGAATAATCCCTACCATTACGCTTATGTCCATTATGATAAGCTTGCAGGCGGTGATACCCGAGCTGCTCATGACGGGAGCAAGTGCCACCTTTGTCTGCATAGGTCTTTTCGTCACGGTAGATAATCCGGTTTCCGCGTATCTTGAACAGGCATTGTGGGATAATGCAACAGGAGTCCGCAACAAAAACAGCTTTGAGAAGCAAATGGCTGCGTTTGAAAAGAAATACCGTAACAAAAATCTTAACATTGGCTTTGTTGTCTGCGATATGAACGGACTGAAGCTAATTAACGACAATTACGGTCATGCCGAGGGCGACAAGCTGATAAAAGCTGCTGCCGAAAAACTGCTTGAAAATATGAAAAACGCATACAACGTTTACAGGATAGGCGGCGATGAGTTTGTCGTGATATATATTGCCCACAACGAAGATGAGGTCAGAGCGGAAATTGAAAACGTCCGTGCCGCCTGCGATAAGTACAAGGACAGTCCCATAAAGCTCAGTATCGCTATGGGTTACGCTTCGGGAAGCTGTACCTCTTCGGAGTTTATGGATATTTACAAACAGGCAGACGCTCTTATGTATGAGAACAAGTCGGAGATAAAAAAGCTTCATCCCGAATTCTGCAGATCGTGACATATATCAGAAAAAATTAAACGAGCAGGAGATAAATTTTTCCTGCTCGTTTTGATATCATCTTTAGTGGGTTTTTAGGTACGAGTGTCGTGGCAGTGTCGCAGTACCGGCTTTTTGCGCATTTGCTTTTATTTATTAAAGCAATAAATAAACCTCGCAACTGACGTAGCTACGAGGTTTGAGAGTTTGGTGCGGATAACAGGACTTGAACCTGCACGTCTGGGACACCAGATCCTAAGTCTGGCGCGTCTGCCAATTCCGCCACATCCGCATTTTTTGCACAAATCATATTATAGCATAAAAAAACACTTCGGTCAACCTTTTTGAGAATTTTTATTTGTTGTTTTTGCAGAAAAAGCGATCATTCTATTTTAACTGCTTAAAATCATTGCCAAAAGTTTCAGAATTCTTACAAAAAGCAAAACCCCTTGAAAATATTTTGCTGATGTGCTATAATTTCGTTAGAATAAGAATATACTGGAAAGGAAAAGAAAAATGGCACAGCAGAAAAAACGCAGGAAGAAAAAGATCAGCAGACAGGCACTCATCCTGCGGTGGATATTGATAATAATTCTTGTCCTCCTTGTGTGGCTTGCGGTCAGGAAGATCGCTTCGGCATTCAAAAAGGTCGATGATTCCGCAGATGTTACAACTATTTCATCGGAAAGCATTTCGCAGACAGAGGGAGCTTCCGATGATATGAGCATTAATATCGATGGAGAGTCGGGAGGCATCATAATAGGAACGGGGGATGAAATGGAAGAAACAACAGCTTCGCAGCAGGAAGACATCGACAATGCGTGGGCAATGTTTCTCGTGAACAACAATAATCCGCTCCCCGAGGACTACGACAAGCGCATAACCGTCAAGAAGGTCTACTCGAACGGCGACCGTGATTTCGAGTTTGACGAACGTGCGGCAGACTACCTTATAAATATGTTTGCTGCGGCGAAAAAGGACGGAATAAACCTTACGGTGAATTCGTCTTACCGTACGATCGAGTACCAGCAGTTCAACTTTGACCGAAGCGTTCAGCAGCGTGTCAATAACGGTATGAGCTACGAAGAAGCGGTTCTTGATACCGAAAAAGAGGTGGCTTATCCCGGAAAAAGCGAGCATAACGCAGGTCTTTCGGCGGATATCTTCTCCGATGAATATGTAAGCTTTGACGATGACGGCTTCAAGAATACGAAAGCATACGCATGGCTGATGGAAAATGCCGCAGATTACGGATTCATCCTTCGTTATCCCGAGGGAAAGGAAGATGAAACGGGCATAATCTATGAACCGTGGCATTATCGCTTTGTCGGCGTCTACTATGCGCATAAGGTCAAGGAAAGCGGACTTTGCCTTGAAGAATACTTTGAGGAAAACGGCTGGCTTGACGAAAACGGCACAGCTGTAAAAATGAAAGCAGAATAAAAAATCAGACTTCCTGCCGTTTTCGGACGGTAAGGAAGCCTGTTTTTTTATGTGGAAAATCATTCCCATTTACGAAGCGTTTTTCGCATATATTCTCTGATGTCAAAGCCGTAGATATCATTGAGCTTTTCCGAGCGGCAGACATTTTTCGCTGAATCAAGGAGCTCCGTTCTGCCCTCGTTCATCACCATTATCCTGTCCGAAAGCTCGGCGGCAAGGTTGAGGTCGTGGAAGACTCCGACAACGCTTTTTCCGCTTGCCGACCAGCTTTTCAGCATTTCAATAAGCTCGATCTGACGTTTAAGGTCAAGATGATTTGCAGGCTCGTCAAGGAAGATTATCTTCGGCTCCTGTGCAAACGCTCTTGCAAGAAGCACTCGCTGGAGCTGACCGCCCGAAAGCTCGGTTATAACATTGTCGGCAATGCGGAGCGTATCTGTTTTTTTCATATATTCCTCTGCGGCGGCTTCGTCCGACCTGTCCGAGCCGAAGCCCTTGCTTTTGGCATATCTGCCGAGCGCTACCGTTTCACGGACTGTAAAATCGCTGTATTCTCCGCCTGCGCCCGTCTGCGAAAGGAGAGCCGCATTCATCGAAAGCTCTTCCCGTGACATTGAACGTATCTCTTTCCCGTCAATCAAGGCGTTTCCGCCCGTGTAGGGGATTATTCCGCACAAAGCACGGAGCAGCGTTGTTTTTCCGCAGCCGTTCGGTCCTGTTACGGCAAGTATCTCGCCGTCGTTGACGCAGAAGCTCACATCTTTTACGATCGTGTTTTTTCCATAGCCGCAGGAAAGATTTTTTACTTCAAGCATTGGCAGCCTCACTTTCTTCTCTTAAAGAAAACAGCGGCGAAAAACGGTGCTCCGATAAGCGAAGTTATAACTCCGACCGGAAGCTCATTCGGAACGGCAAGCGTTCTTGCGGCAACATCGCAGACCGTCATAAACGAGCCGCCTATAAGAGCTGTCATCGGCAGAAGAAGCTGGTGCTTCGGCCCGAATATCTTTCTTGTTATGTGCGGTGCGATGAGGTCAACGAAGCCGATGACTCCTGCGAATGCGACAGCCGTTCCCGAAAGTACGGACGCCAGCACAAGGAGTACTGTTTTTGCGGTGGAAGTGTTCACGCCTATCGACATTGCCTGCTCATCGCCGAAGGTGAGCAGGTCGAGCTGCCGTGATTTAAGCATGAAAACCGTGAAGCATACGGCAAAAACAGCAAGCAGAACTGCGGAATAACCAAAACCTCTTCCTGCGAAGCTGCCGTTCTGCCATTTCATAAGCTGACGGTATTTTTCGTCCGAGTATGTTGCCATAAGGTTGACTGCTGCGCTTATAAAAAGCGAAAGCACCATTCCCGTAAGTACCACCGTGCTGCTTTGAAGACTTCGGTCAAGCCTTCGTGCGAACGCAATCATTACAAACATTGATGCAACTGCGAAAGCTGCACCGCCGACAGCGACCGAGTAGTTCCCGAACAGCGTTATTCCCGTAACGATGACAATGCTCGCTCCGAGTGAAGCGCCGCTCGATGTTCCGAGAGTGAAAGGCGAAGCAAGCGGATTGCGCAGCACCGACTGAACGGCCGCACCGCTGACGGAAAACGCCGCTCCGACAATGAATCCCAGCACCACTCTCGGAAGTCTTATCCCTGCGATTATGCTGACCTCGCCTTCAGTAACATCACTTGGCAAAGGCGCATTGAAGAAAGCATTTTTTATTGCGGCAATAATATGAAGCGGCGATACTGTAACGCTTCCAAAGCATATTCCTATGACAATGGAAGCGATGGCACAGATCATCACCGCCGATATTTTTGCTGTTGTGCCGAGCCTTTTCAAGCTGCAAGGTCTGCTGCTGCGCAGACGTTAACGTTTGCGTTTTCACCGTAAACATCGGGATAAATTGCGGATGCGATCTCGTTGATACCGTCAACGATGTGCTGCGAAGCACGGCTTGTTTCATTTGCTCCTACCTGATAAACTGCGCCGTTCTTTACAGCTGTGAGAACGTCCCAGCCTGCTCTTGCTGTGATCTCGTTGAAATCATAGCCGTCATAAGCAACGCTTGTGATGATAACATCGGGGTTTCCTGCGATAACTGTTTCATCGGAGTTGGAGAGCCAGCCGCTTTCACTGCCGTAGATGTTTTCTGCGCCGACAAGCTCGATGATCTCGTTGAGGAACGTGCCGCTGCCTGTTGTGTAAAGGTAGGGAGCTGCGCTGATCTCAAAGTAAACGGACTTCTTTTCGGTGATGTTTGCAGCTTTTGCGGAGATGTCGCTGATGCAGCTGTCAATAGTGCTGATAAGCTCTGCGCCCTTGTCGGAAGTGCGTGTGTAGGCTGCGAGGAAAGCGATATCGTCCTTGATTCCGTCAAGAGAAACCGCAGATGGGATGTAAACAACATTGGTTCCTGCTGCTTTAAGATCGGCATAAGGGTCTGCTGTACCGGTTTCGGAGATGCCGTTGATAATGATAACATCGGGAGCAAGAGCAACGAGCTCTTCTGTGTTGAGGTTGTAGAAATCAAGTGTGCAGACAGACGGATCAATTCCTTCAACGTCAGCGGAGTAGATATCGGCTGCGATGATCTTGTCTGCAAGTCCGAGTCCTGTGAGAATCTCTGTAACGGACGGAGCAGCGGAAATGATGCTGTTTATCTCTGCAGGAACATCCACGAGGTTGCCCTCACGGTCGAAAACAGAATCAGCGTTTGCAGCTTCCGATTCTGCAGTCGTTTCTTCGGTTTCGAGTTCTGTTTCGATAACCTCTGTTTCGGCAGGCTCGGTGATCTCGGAGGTTGTGATCTCTCCGCCGTCGGGAGTGGAGTTTGCATTTCCGCAGGCGGTCATTGCCAATGCAAGAATTCCTGCGAGTGCGAGTGATAAGAGCTTTGACTTTTTCATTTTAAAACTTCCTTTCTTCCAAAAGATACTTTTGGACATAAAAATTGCCGCAGTTGATCTTGCCCGAAAAAATGCAAAATGACCGCAGCAAAGCAAGGAGTATCTGCCGTTCTTTTTTTTGAACCGAAACCCCTAAACAATGCACAAGCGTAACTCTTCAACCGTTCACTGCGGCGCGACGCTCACCACGGATGATCTGCATAATTCAGACCGAGCCGAACCGAAAAAACGGATCGGCAGACAGCCGGGTATTCCGACTTTGACTTATCTTTTTTCAAAGAACAGAACGCAAGCCTTCCCACAAAATAATTTGCAGTGACATATTAAGAACCCTTTACGGTTTCCTTTGCGTCTGCATCGTCATTACGGCGGCAGGACCGTACAAAGGCAGAAATTTATATCCGCCTTATGACTTCCCCGAACTGTATCAAGCACACATATCGTATTTTGTATGCTTTTGTGCAGCAATATTCAATTTTTATGATAAGAGTATATCACCGTTTTTACCGTTTGTCAATAAAAAAAGATACAAATTCGGTTAAATTTAAGAATTTTCAAAATTTTTTGTGCATTTAGGGTTTCAATTTGTAAAAAAGTGTGATATAATAAAATTGATTATTTAAACGTGCAATTTTTGAAAGGACGAACCGCAGATGTCACGAACCGATAAAAACTATTCAGCTTTTTCCGTTGCAGAGATAATATTGATAATCCTTCTTGTTGCAGTTATCGCAGCAATGATCTTTATAGGGGTCGTTTTCCATAAGGACAACACCGCAACAAGCGTTTTCGGATATAATTTTTACCGTACAAAGGCTGTTAATATGGAGCCGAAAATACCGCAGAACACCGTGATCATCGCAAAGGAGTCGGAAAAAGGCTCTATCGAAGCAGGAAGCGTTATACTGTGTAAGATCGGCGAATATACTGTTCTCACAAGAGTGACCGAGGTGCAGGACGGGGCTTACATAGTCAAGTTTGACGCTGCGCCCGATAACGAGACCTTCCGTGTTGAAAGCTCCGCAGTTATCGCAAAGGCTGTATGGCAGTTTGAAGCCTTCGGAAAGTTCCTCGACTTTGCCACAAGCACGGTCGGCATAATAATCCTGCTCATAATTCCGCTTTCCATTATAATAATCGTTCAAGTTGTCCGCATCAACAGACTCAAAGCACTTGAGCGTGAAGCGTCTTCACTTGACGATATTGCGGATGTTATAGGCTCACGCAGAAAGGAGTCTGCTCCTGTCGGAACTTTCTCAAAGCCTGAATTTCTTGATGAAGAGCCGACACCTCGCCGTCCCGAACAGAGCAGCGAATCTCCTCTTGTTTTGAGAAGACCCGTGGGCGTAAACCGTGATCATGACGAAGAAGATCAGCGTCCGAAGTCACGCCTTACCGTTGACAGCAACGGAAGAGCGGATTTTGTTGCAGATAAAAAAGAACCTGTCCGTATCCCCGAGGATGAAACGCCGAACGA
The DNA here is from genome assembly GCA_051881815.1 of Oscillospiraceae bacterium. Taxonomy (GTDB): domain Bacteria; phylum Bacillota; class Clostridia; order Oscillospirales; family Ruminococcaceae; genus UMGS363. Next base: position 32,999 of record JBJEQP010000090.1, read on the forward strand.
GCGCCTTGAACGCATTGCAGGCATTGCGAAGCATACCTCACCGGTTGGCGATCATGCAAAGGCTTCATCGGGAAACGAACCTGCTTTTGCAGCCGCTCCCACAAAGATAAGCGCAGATGCCGTGCGCAGCTCGGAGGGGGAAAGAGTCGTTTTCACTCCGCACGTCAGCAACATTATTCCCGACAGCCTTGCTAATATCCAGGAAGAAGCAACCGCAAGATCGGGATTTGAAGCAAGCGTTCGCAGCTACTTTGAAAAGAACGACAAGCCTGCCGCTGCCGAGGAGAAAAAGCCGTCGGCAGAACCGGTTTCCACTATCCCCGAAAATGCAGTCGTTCCGAAGGAAAACATTGCTCCCGTAAAGAAGAAAAAGAGCAGCAAGACCCTCGAAGAGCTTATGAGCATCATTGACGCCGAGGAAACAAAGTTAAAGAAATAAAGGGAGCAGCCGATCTGAAATGGTCTTTTCAAATCTGATATTTATATATGTATTCCTGCCGCTTTGCCTTGTGTTCTACTACGCTGTGCGGTCGGCAAAGCTCCGGAATCTTGTGCTTGCGGTATTCTCTCTTGCGTTTTATGCGTGGGGGGAGCCGATCTGGGTGCTGCTTCTGATATTCAGCGCATTCGTTGACTTTTTTAACGGACTTTTCATCGAGAAATGCCGAATACGAAAAAAAGGAAACCCGATACTCGGAGTGATATGCTCGCTCGTCGTGAACCTCGGGATCCTTTTTGTTTTCAAATACAGCGCATTTTTCGTTCACCAGATAAATCTTTTAACGGGTCTTTCGCTGCATGAGCCGACCTTCTCGCTGCCGATAGGGATCTCATTCTATACGTTCCAGACCATATCCTATACTGTCGATGTTTACCGAGGAAAGGTCAAGGTACAGCACTCGTTTTTAAGCTTTTTGCTCTATGTTTCGATGTTCTTCCAGCTTGTCGCAGGTCCTATCGTCCGATATGAAAGCGTTGCGTCGGAGATAGACGAGCGAAGAACGACCGCAGAGGACTTCAACTCGGGTCTTGTACGTTTCGTTTGCGGACTTGCAAAAAAGGTAATTATTGCAAACACGGTCGGTCAGCTTGCTGCCAATTCGCTTGCGTTTGAAGAAGCTCCTGCCTCGGTCGCAGCTGCGTGGTTCGGTGTTGCAATGTTCACGCTTCAGATATACTTTGACTTTTCGGGATATTCCGATATGGCGATAGGGCTCGGAAGGATGTTCGGCTTCCACTTTCCCGAAAATTTCAACTATCCGTATGTTTCATGCTCGGCAACGGAGTTCTGGCGCAGATGGCATATCTCGCTCGGTTCGTTCTTCCGTGATTACGTCTATATCCCCCTCGGCGGAAACAGAAAGCATCAGATGCTCAATCTTGCGGTCGTGTGGTTCCTTACGGGTCTGTGGCACGGCGCAAGCTGGAACTTCATCATCTGGGGCATGGGCTTTGGTGTGCTGATAATCCTTGAAAAGCTCTTTATGCTCAAAGCTCTTGAAAAGCTGCCGAAGTTTTTCTCGCATATCTATGCGCTTTTCTTTATTCTTATCGGCTGGGCAGTGTTCTGGTTCACCGATCTCGGTCAGCTCGGAGCTTGTCTTGGAGCAATGTTCGGTGCAGGCGGCATACCGCTTTATGACGAGGTAACGAAGTCTGCGTTTTTAAGCAATCTCTATCTTATAATTGCGGCGATAGTGCTGTCAATGCCTGTTTCACGCCTGCTTAATGAAGAAGTACAGCATTTTGAACGCAAGTCGAGAGGAGTTTTCGCAGTTGCGGGAGTTATACGAACTGTGCTTTGTATAGCCCTGCTTGCCGTTTCATCGGTGATGCTGGTCGGTCAGACCTACAATCCGTTCCTATATTTCAGATTTTGATACGGTTGACATAGGCTTAACATACGGAATTTCAACGAGTAAATTATTTCTCAAAATTTTTTTACAAACTATTTGTAGTGGACGGGTTTCCCGTCCCGATTGCTGCCAATACCCTTGTTAAACGCGACGGGCGACCCGTCCCATACAAAAAATACGCCAATCACGTTCATGCTTTCATGATATTTAATTGTTTGTTTACTTGTTGAAATACCGTGAAGATTAACACTACAAAGATAAACATTTTTGCTTATAAGAGCAATATTTAACAAAATATTAGTTTAAAAGGACGGGTATTTATGAAAAAAATAATTCTCTTTGCCGCTGCGTTTGTTATGGTGCTCTGCTGTCTTTGCGCCTGCGGAGAAACAACACCTCCCGATATAACTTCAAAATGGAAGCTCTATGAGATGACTACCGCCGAAAAATCGACCAAGTTTGACGTGCTGCCGGCAGGAAGTCTTGCGCCAAAATTTTCAAGCAAGGACGGAAAGAGCTTCACTTTTTCGCTGAACGGCAAGACACATACGGGAACTCTCACCGAAAACAACGGAGTATATACACTTAATTTTGACGATAAAACCAAGACTATGGAAGCAACGATCTCCGGAGATACGCTTACCCTCAGGATCGTTGGTGTGGATAAGATAAAAATGGTATTCAAAGCGAAGTAAATTCACTTTGAATGATCAAAGCATGGAGGAAGGATATGGCAAGATGGGATCCGTGGAGAGGCTGCCGAAGATGCAGCGAAGGCTGTTTGCACTGCTATATCCATAAAGGCGATGCAAAACGGGGCGTTGACACCGGAAATATCGTTAAAACGGACAGCTTTGCAAAGCCGATCGAGCGGCTGAAAAAGGGCAGCTATAAAATGAAAACGGGTATGGTCTATACCTGCTTTTCGACCGATTTTCTTATCGAAGAAGCCGATGAATGGCGCAGCGAGTGCTGGAAAATGATAAAGGAACGGAGCGACTGCACGTTTCTTTTCCTTACAAAGCGCATCGACAGATTTTTGAACTGCATCCCCGAGGACTGGGGCGACGGCTATGAAAATGTTGTCGTTGGCTGTACGATCGAAAATCAGAAAAATGCCGACTATAAGCTCGGTGTTTTCAGCAAGCTCCCGATAAAGCACAAGGTCATAACCGCACAGCCGCTTATCGAAAGGATAAATATTGAACCGTATCTTAAAGGCATAGAGCTTGTTACTGTCGGCGGTGAATCCGACCGCAATGCAAGACCGCTCGAATATGCGTGGGTGCTTGATATCCGTGAGCAGTGCGTCGGAAAGAACGTTCCCTTTGAATTCAGACAATGCGGAACGCACTTCATCAAGGACGGAAAAAGCTATGTTCTTCAGACAAAAGACCTATGCAGTCAGGCAAGAAAAGCCGATATCAATTTTAATTTGCAGTAATGCTTGTTTCAGAAAAATGATTACCCCCGAAAAGGAAAAATAACAATGAATTCAAAAGAAAATAATTCTTCGCTCGAAAAGAGAATAGAAGCCGCAAAGGCGTACAAGAAGAATGTTAAGCTTTATAATAGAATAAGCTCCGCAGTTATCTCGGGAGTGATAGCTTTGACAGCAGTAATGCTCGCAGTTCTGCCCCGACCCGAAGTATCGGAGCTGGAAAAACGTGAGCTTACGCCTATGCCCGAATTCTCGGCAGAAGCGCTGTTCAGCGGCGAATACTTCAGCGGCATCGCAGAGCATTTTTCGGACACTGTTCCGTTCCGTGAACAGCTTGTTGTGCTGAATTCACGCATGAAAAAGGCTATGGGAATAAGCGCGCCGACCTTCTACGGCACAGTTGACATCGTTGCGGATGACGAAGGAAATTCTCTTGAAGACGAGCCTGTTCAGATAACGCCGCAGCAGACAGAACCCGTAATGCAGCAGACCAATGCAGCAGACGACAGTCCTGACGAATCAGCTTCCGAACCTGCCATTTCCGAAACAACGACCGCTTCCGAAACAACAGGTATCGCCGATTTTTCAAATAACGGCATCGTTGTCGACGGCGTAAAAATGTACGGCGAGGACGCAGGCGTTATGCTCTTCGGCGGAAATAAGAAGCAGGGCGCACGCTATGCCGAAATTATCAATAAATTTAAGGCTTCGCTTGAAAATGTCAACGTTTATAATATGGTCGTCCCGACCTCGGTCGAGTTTTATCTCCCGAAAAAATACAGCAAATATTCATCATCGGAAAAGGACTCTATTGACTATATATACAGCTGCCTTTCACCCGATGTTATACCGATAGACGCTTATTCAAAGATCGCAGAGCATACGGATGAGTATATCTACCTGCGTACCGATCACCATTGGGCACCGCTCGGCGCATATTATGCCTATACAGCATTCTGCGAAGCGCTCGGAATGGAGTATCACCCCATAACCGATTATACCGAAAAGGTCAAGCAGGGCTTTGTCGGCTCGCTTTACGGCTATACTAACGATATAACCCTCGCAAACGCTCCCGAGGAGTTCCATTACTTCCTGCCGCCCGATGTGACCTACTCCGTCCAGACCTATAATTATGCCACACTTGCCCCGAATAACGGCGGCGCACTTTTCCATGAGTATGTCGAGGGCGCAAACTGCTACGGAATGTTCCTCGGTGCGGATGCGATCCATACAAAAATAACCACAAGCACCCAGAACGGCAGAAAGATCGTCGTTTTCAAGGAATCCTACGGCAACGCCTTTGTCCCATTCCTTGTCAATAACTTTGAACAGATCTATGTCATCGACATACGTTACTTCGGAACGAACGCAGTCGATTATATCAAAAAAATCGGCGCAACAGATGTCCTTTTCATAGACAACTGCTTTGCAGCAAATACTTCCTCACTCATAAAGCATATCGAAGATCTGTACAGCTCACCAACAGGCTCGGTTGTAACCACCGTGACGGAATCGGAAACAACGGTAAGCGAAGAACAAACCTCCGAAACAAAAAAGAAGAAAAAGAAGAAAAACACCGAGCAGACCGTAAAGGAAGAGAACGCCGAAACGACAAAGAAGACCGCCGAAACCACCGCTCCGCCGAAAAATGAACAGGAAAGCGTAACCGTTACTGCAACGGCGAAGAAAAAATCAAAATCGTAAAAAAGCACCGCAAAACCTTTCGGCATCGCGAAGCCAAGCAAAAGTTTCGTCCACCTTTACAAAGGTGGTGGGTGTCCAGAGGGCAAAGCCTTTTGGTCGCAGGTCAAGTTGACCTTTAGCAGTAAGCGAAACTCCCTAAACTATGGCACAAAAGCAGTAAAAAGCGAAATCACTAACAAATCAAAAAGCGCAATTCACGATCAAAAGGTGAAACAGAACGTGAGAAATCACTCTGTAAACCAAAAATTCGTGAATTGCGCTAATTCTATTTTATCGGAACAACTATCCTCGGCGTAAAATGCGCAGAGCGAAGCGATAAGCATTTTTAGCCGACAGGATATGAGCAGCTATTCAATATGACCGTGAAAACAGCGAGCAAAGCGAGCGCATTTTCACCCAATTCTCTGCAATACCCTCAAAAAAAGGGCGGAAAAATCCGCCCGATCGAAAAACTATTTTTATAAATTCATTCAAAAATAAAATTATAACACCTTTGAAAGGAATTCACGAAGACGAGGATTTTGAGGATTCTCAAAGAACTCCTTCGGAGTATTCTGTTCCATAATGTAACCGTCAGCCATAAACATTACACGGGAAGCGACCTCTCTTGCAAATCCCATTTCGTGCGTTACAACGACCATCGTCATACCGTCCTCGGCAAGCTGCTTCATAAGCTCCAGAACTTCGCCTACCATTTCGGGGTCAAGTGCCGATGTCGGCTCGTCAAAAAGCATAACATCGGGATTCATTGCAAGTGAACGTGCAATTGCAATACGCTGCTTCTGACCGCCCGAAAGCATTGCAGGGTATGAATCTGCCTTGTCGGGAAGACCGACTCTTTCAAGCAGATCCGATGCCTTTCTGTCAGCTTCTTCCTGCGTCATAAGTCCAAGCTTGACAGGCGCAAGAGTGATGTTCTTTTTTATCGTAAGATGCGGAAAAAGATTGAAATGCTGGAAAACCATTCCCATTTTGCGGCGCATAAGATTGATCTCCTTGTCGCTTGCATGGGTAATATCGTTTCCCTCAAAGAGGATCGTACCCTCGGTCGGTATCTCCATAAGGTTCAGACAGCGCAGGAAAGTCGATTTTCCCGAACCCGAAGGACCGATGACAACGACCTTTTCACCCTTGTAGATATGTTCATCAATGCCTTTGAGAACTTCATTCTCGCCGAAGGTCTTTTTTAAGCCTTTAACGTCTATCACTCTGTCTGAGCCTCCTTTCAAGCTTTGTAACGAAGTGCGTGAGCACAACTACCATTATAAGGTAGATTATTGCAACGGAAATGAGCGGCATAAATGCGGAATATGTCTGCGAACGAATGATATCGCCGCCCTTTGTAAGATCCTGAACTGCGATATAACCCGAAACGGAGGTTTCCTTGAGAAGAACTATGCACTCGTTTGCAAGCGCAGGAAGAACATTCTTGAACGCCTGCGGAAGTATGATCGAGATCATTGTCTGACGATAGTTAAGACCAAGACTTCTGCCTGCTTCAAACTGTCCGTCATCTATCGAAGCAATACCCGAACGGACGATCTCCGCAACGTAAGCACCCGAATTGATGCCGAATGCAATGACCGCAACGAATATTTTTGAGATAGGAACACTTGCAAAGATAACAAAATATATAATAAGCAGCTGAACAACAACAGGAGTTCCTCGGATAACGGTAAGATAAACCTTGCATATAATGTTCGGAATGACCATTTTACCTGTCTTATCGTGCGTAAAACGGATTATCGCAATGATAAATCCGAGCACCATTCCTATAAGAACGGCAAAGAATGTTATCATAAGCGTTGTTCCAAGACCGTTTACAAGATAATGCCAGCGATCCTGCTCGATAAAATTCTGCTTAAAACTTTCGACAAATCCCAAAGCTACACTTCCTTTTTATGATCTTTTGAGCTTCCCTTTAAAAATCGCCGCACAAAAGCAGTTTGAGTGCGGCGATGGTTCTGATTACTTCTTTCTTACGATGATGACCTGATTGGATTCGGTGTAAGGATCGGAGAAGAGAACGTTCTTCATTCTGTCCTCGGTAACAGTCATGCCTGCGCATCCAACGTCAGCCTTTCCGGACTGAACAGCTGCGATAATGGAATCGAATGCCATATCGTCGATCTGGAGCTCATATCCGAGCTTGTCGCAGATAGCAGTCATGATATCAACGTCAAAGCCTACGATCTTGTCGTTCTCCTTGTATTCATAAGGAGGAAATTCAGCGTTTGTTGCCATAACGAGCTTGCCGTTGCTGCGGTCAACGCCCTCGGGAGAAACATAGGGGATAGTGCCCTTTGTATCGCCTCTGTAATTTGTGCGGATGTTTGCAAGCGTGCCGTCAGCCTCGAGCTCTGCAAGCGCACCGTTGATCTTTTCCTGGAGTTCGGTGTTGTCAAGCTTGATAGCGATAGCATAATCTTCCTTTGCGAAAGGTTCGTTAAGGATCTCGATATCGTCATTCTTGGAAACGAAAACCTCTGCAGGCTCGCTGTCGATGATAACAGCGTCAACCTTGCCCTGCTTGAGAGCCTGAACTGCGTCGGCACCCTTTGCGAACTTTTCAACAGTTGCGCCCTCGATGCCGTCAGCGTATGTATCGCCAGTTGTACCGAGCTGTGTGCCGATGGTCTTTCCGTTGAGATCGTCAATGGAATGAACGGTATTTGCGGGAACGCCGCAGCCTGTTAGCATAACTGCAGCCATAGAAACAGCTGCTACCATAGATAATAACTTTTTCATAAAGCATATCCTTCCTTTTCATAAAAATCTAACTTATATTATAGCACATCAGTCTTTGAGAATCAACCGTTTCAATAAATTTTAATATTTATAGCAAATTTAAAACGTAAACTGCTTAAAACGAAGGCGATTTCGTTGACTTTTCGCAGAAAATATGCTAAAATAGCCGTGAAAAAAGCATTTTTTACTCAAAATTTTTTAACAAAGGTGAATCTGCGCTATGAATATGGAAAAAATCTCGGAAGTAATGGAAAACGCTGTAAAATCGGGTGAAGAGGTCGGTGCGGCTGCCGTTATCGTCAAGAACGGCGAGCCTGTAGGAGAATATGCCTGCGGATATGCTGATGTGAACAACAAAAAGCCGATGAAGACCGACACGATCTGCCGTATGTTTTCCTGCTCGAAGATCACAACTGCAATTGCGGCTATGATATGCCTTGAACGGGGACTTATCGCAATGGAGGACGAGCTTTGCCGCTTTATCCCCGAGTTTGAACATTCGGAGTATTACTCGGACGGAAAGATTATCCCTTGCAGCCGCAGGATAAAGATAGCCGACCTGATGAATATGACCTCGGGAATAGCTTATCCCTGCGATGAAAAGGGCGCAGAAGCGATAAACACCGTCTGGTACGAGCTTGACAAAAGCTATCGTGACGGGAATATGCTCTCAACAATGGAGTTTGCAAAAAGAGCGGCAGCCTGCCCCTTGCTTTTCAATGTCGGCGAAAAATGGATGTACGGTTCAAGCGCCGATATCATGGGCGCAGTGATTGAAGCGGCGTCGGGTATGGAGTACCGTGATTTCCTGAAAAAGTATATCTTCGATCCGCTCGGGATGAATGATACGGATTTCTTTGTGCCGAAGGAGAAGCGTTACCGACTTGCCAAGCTCTACGAATGTTCGGGAAAAGAACCGAAGGAGTTCACGGGAACTAACCTTGCGATCTTTGATTTTGAGGAAAAGCCTAACTTCCAGTCGGGCGGCGCAGGTCTGTTCTCCACCGCCGAGGACTACGCCAAGCTCGGAGCTGCGCTTTCAACGGACGGCAGAGGTATCATAAGCCGCAAAACCGTTGATTTCCTTTCCGTAAACTCGCTTTCGGACAGGCAGAGGGAAAGCTTTGTCTGGGATTCGTGCAAGGGCTGCGGCTACGCTAATTTTATGAGAGTAGTTGAAAACCGTAACAATGCAGGCATGATAGTTTCAAACGGCTCGTTCTGCTGGGACGGCTGGACAGGAACCTATCTTATGATGGATCCTAAGGAAAAGCTCTCGATTTCCCTCACTCTCCAGCGTACAGGAGCAGGTACGACAAGACTTGCGAAAGCTGTAATAAATGCAGCGGAAAGCTCTTTTTAATGCGTAATGCGTAATTATTTTGTAAACCATAGATAAACTAAAAAAGGAACTATTCACGGTAATCAAGCTGTGAGCAGTTCCTTTTTTCTTTAGAAATGGTATTGAAATAAAAGCAAAGAATAGCTGTGCAATAATTACGCATTACGCATTAGTCATCGCGCATTACGAATTACGCATTAAATCAAGCCTTGCCAACAGAACCGAAGAGTTCCATCTTTTCCTTAACAGTAGCCTTGATAGCTTCTGCACCGGGAGCGAGGAGCTTACGGGGGTCAAAGCCCTTGCCCTGCTGATCCTTGCCTTCTTCGATATACTTTCTTGTAGCTTCCTGGAATGCGAGCTGGCACTCTGTATTAACGTTGATCTTTGCAACGCCGAGAGAGATAGCCTTCTTGATCATGTCAGCAGGAATGCCTGTGCCGCCGTGGAGAACGAGAGGCATATCGCCAACCTTTTCCTTAACAGCTGCAAGTGTTTCGAAGGAAAGACCTGCCCAGTTTTCGGGGTACTTGCCGTGGATGTTGCCGATACCTGCTGCGAGCATTGTTACGCCGAGATCAGCGATCTGCTTGCACTCGTTAGGATCAGCACATTCGCCCATACCAACAACGCCGTCTTCTTCGCCGCCGATAGAACCAACTTCAGCTTCGAGAGAAAGTCCGAGAACGTCGCAAGCGTTTACAAGAGCAGTTGTCTTTGCGATGTTTTCTTCGATAGGATAGTGTGAACCATCGAACATGATGGAGGAGAAGCCTGCGTTGATGCAAGCCTTTGCACCTTCAAAGGAGCCGTGGTCAAGGTGAAGTGCAACGGGAACTGTGATATTGAGTTCTTCCATCATACCTTCAACCATGCCTACAACTGTCTTATAGCCGCACATATACTTGCCGGCACCCTCGGAAACACCGAGAATTACAGGGGAGTTGAGCTCCTGTGCTGTGAGGAGGATAGATTTTGTCCATTCGAGGTTATTGATGTTGAACTGACCTACAGCGTACTTGCCTTCACGAGCCTTGTTCAGCATTTCTTTTGCGGAAACGAGTCTTGACATAATATTTACATCCTTTCACGGGATATCGCTATCCCATATTTAATATACTCTACTATTATACCGCATTATCCGTCAAATTGCAAGTATTTTTTGTTAATTTATTCTCAATCCGTTTCGTCAAGCTGTTTTTTCAGCACACGGTTGTTTTTCCGTGCGCAAAGGGACATAAGCAAGCTGCCCGTCAGAATTATGAGCCACATGGAACAGTATGCAATATCCGAAAGGTCGTATTCTCCGTTTACCGTTCGGAATATTTTGTATATCCATACCAGTAACAGCACAATATAAACGGGAAATACCCATTTCGCCGACCAGCCTTTTGCAAATTTCGGGTTCATAATGCCCTTTTTAGCGGTCATATAAGCATATAAAATGTAAAAGCCGTAAGTCACCGCCATAAGCGCAAACGAAATTATCACTCCGGGGACGTTTTCCGAATATGCACATACAAGCGTAAGCATAAACGAAAACACAAGCACCACAAAAAACATTATCCTAAACAGTCGAAAGCCTATCTCGTGGTTTTCCGCTTTCTGCATTTCGTCATAACCGATCTCGTCAAAAATTGTTCCCGAAGCTATGTTTTTATCGTAAGCCATTATTCTTCATCCTCTATCTGCTCTGCCAGCACACGCATATTTTTTTTAGCAAATATACTGACTATTATGTTGGATATTAATGTTGCCGTAAGCATCATAAATTCACGGGTGTTACTGTCCAAAAATATTATAAATATCACACAAATTATTATCATAGCTATCCAGAATGGCATTATCCATTCTTTGCTGTATGCTTTGGCAAATTTGATGTTCATTACGCCTGCTTTTGCTGTTTTTGCGGCGTGTATAACGAAAAATACCAGCGCAGTGAGAAATAATGCCCCGCTCATGACCGTTGGGATAACTTCACGGCTGAACGCAAATATTCCGTATGTAATAAATATCACAACATAAAAGAAATTGCGGTAAAGCTTGAACCCTATCTCATAGTTTTTGTTTTTCTGCATTTCGTCCAGCTCAATATCATCGAATATAGAGTTGTTGTTATCATATATATTCATTCTTCATCCTCCTTGTTCTGCTCATCAAGTACTTTGTTGTTCTTCCTGCCGCAAAAATACAGCACAAAATGCTCTGCTGACATCATTGCGGTGAATACGGCAAGCGCAAGGCTGTTTGTCATTTTATCGGCGGCAGCGAGCTGTCCTGCCGCAGCCGATCCGAATACAAACGTCATAACTGCAGCAAATATCGCCGTTGCAAGGCTGCCCGTTGAAAACGAAAACGCCGTGATGCCGTTTATAACGCCTGCCTTTGCCGAACGGAGAGCGTATATGCAATAGCATACGATCGCCGCCGCAAAATAGCTGACTGCGGTCACGAATGTCGGGATATTCATATCGGTCACGCAGTCAATTATTAACCACACTGCTGTCAGTATCAAGGTCACGGTATAAAGCACACGAAAGCAGCGGATGCCGATATTGCTGCTTATGCTGCGCTGGCGTTCGTCGAGTCCGTAATCGCTGAACGCATCGACATAATTTCTTTCTTTTTTCATCTCTTTCATATCATTCGCCCTCCCAGAATATTTCGTCGAGCGTTTTTCCCAATGCTTTGCAGATATCAATGCACAGATTAAGCGTAGGGTTATAGTCGCCCTTTTCAATAGCGTTTATCGTTTGTCTTGATACACCTGCTTTTTCTGCAAGCGTTTGCTGTGACATATCAAGCGCCGCTCTTGCGGATTTGAGTTTTAGATTCTTTGCCACCCTATCACCTCCGACAATTGTATAATAACATATCTTTTACAGTTTGTCAAGTATATTTTACATATTGTAAGAAATATTTTCTTGCCTATCAAAGAATTGTGGCTTTATATTCGGCATTTTGGTGGCAAAAGCTGTTCCAATAAAAAAGAAAAAGTGCAGTTCACGAGGTTTTATAATATCGTGAATTGCACTTTGTTTTTTGTTATTTTGCTATTGCTGTTTCGGGAGAGTTACTATGAATTCCGAGCCTTTTTCGGGTTCGCTTTCGACCTTTATGCTGCCAGAATGAAGCTCGATTATCTTTTTCGTTATTGCAAGTCCGAGTCCGTTGCCCTTTGCTGCGTGGGAGAAATCCGCCTGATAGAATTTTTCAAATATCCGCTCCTTGTTTTCCTCGGAAATACCGATGCCGTTATCCTTGACGGAAACGGTTATGCTGTCGGGATTCTCACGCAGGGTAAGAAGCACTGTTCCGCCGTTATCGGTGAATTTGAGAGCATTTCCGACAAGGTTCTGCCACGCCTGGAAAAGCATATCCTCACTGCCGTAAAAGATAACGTGCTTTCCCTCGTCGTCGATATCAATGTCGATGCTTTTTTCTGTCCAAAGCTCTTCATACATTATAACGACCTGACGAAGCTGCTCATCAAGTGAAAAATTCTTTTTCTCGATCCCGACCGAGTTGTTTTCCAGTCTTGAAAGCGCAAGGATATTTCCTGTAAGCGTTGAAAGACGTTTGGTGTTCTGGATTATTTTTTCGGCGTATTCTGCACGCATTTCGTAGGTTATATTCGGGTCTTGGAGGAGAGTTGCGTAGCCTTCGATAGTCGAAAGGGGAGTTTTCATTTCGTGGGAAACGTTTCGTGTAAAATCGGTGTGGATGATCTTATTGCTGCCGAGCTGTTTCGCCATGATGTTGAAGTTCTGTATCATCTCACGGACTTCACGGAACATTCCGGTTTCGTTCATCCTCACGGAGAAATCTCCGTCCGCAACACGCCTCATCGACTCATTGAGCTTTATCATCGGGACAAATATCTTATCGCTGATGAGCTTCGTTGCGATACCTGCGAAGCAAAGGCAGATCATGATTATGTAGACTGTGATGAGAAACGGGATATTTCCGTCCGTGAACACGTCCATTTGGTTTATTACAAGCATGATTATCCCTGCGAGGAGCATACTTGCAGCCATTGTCAGTCCGACAACAACGGTGAAAAGTATCGTGAGTCGAAGGGGGACTTTTTCTTTCTTTTCTTTTTTCTTCTTCATTTCGTTTTTACCTTGTAGCCGAGGTTGCGGACGGTCACTATTTCAATATCGGGGTTATCCTTTAGGTGTTCTCTCAAACGTCCGATATGCACTTCAAGCGTATGCGGATTCGACTCCGAATCAAGTCCCCATATTTCGTCCATGATCTGAACTCTTGTAAATGTTCTGTTCGGTGCGGATGCAAGCTTATATAAAAGATTGAATTCCTTCGGCGGCAGGACGGTGCTTTCGCCGTTGCAGCTGATCGTATAGGAATCGCATTCGAGCGTCGTTGAACCGATCGTGAGCCTGCGCTCGTGTATGCTTTTGGAGCGGCGCAGAAGTGCCTGAACACGCCATATCAGCTCGTTGACATCGACAGGCTTCACCATATAATCGTCCGTTCCCGAGCTGAAACCCTCACGCTTGTAAAAAAATCCGTCCTTCGCCGTTACCATAAGTATAGGGATATCTATTCCTGCTTCACGAAGCTGCTTTGTAAGCTCATATCCGTCCATTTTCGGCATCATAATGTCGGAAATAATAAGGTCTATGTACTCCTTGTCGATGATATCGAGAGCTTCTTCGCCGTTTGAAGCTTCAAAGGTGCTGTAAGAATTATTTTTCAGCACGGTGCAGAAAAGCTTGCGAAGCTCCGTGTCATCTTCCGCAACAAGAATTTTGAACATAAAGGTTATCTCCTTTTGAAAATTATACTAAACACCATTTAAAATATGGAAAAAATCAAGCCGACAATCTCGAATATATAGGATTTCGGCGCAGATTTTTTTCCGTTTTTTATTGGTGTTTAGTATTAGGCAGCAGAATTATTCTTCTACTGCCCATTATACTACAAACATTTTATACTGTCAAACAGTTGTCTTGATAAAGCGGTGATCGTCATCCGAAATAGAAATTCTCCAACGTTCGTTGAGCGAACGGCTCTTGTGCATACGATAGAAGCTTACAACGAAATCTGCGGAGAGAACAGCTGTAAGAACGAGTGCGGCGATCGTTTCGGGGAGCGGTTCAAGACGGCTGATGATGTCCATTATCGGACAGAACGCATAGCGCATAAAGAGCGTGATTATTGCAGCGAAGCCGAGACTTGTGAAAACGCTTGTATATTTTGTAATGTGCAGCGGAAGCCGACTGTAGTTCCAGTATTCAAAGCCGCAAAGCTTTTCAACAGCGAAGCCGAGTGCGATCTCGCCGACGCTTACTGCGAAGAAAACTGCAATGAAATAGATTAGAACGCTGTGTTCTTCAACGGGGAATCTTCCTGCAAGCACCATTGCCTGCGGAGTTCCGAAAACTGCGTAGATCGATATGACAGCCATTCCATAGCCATAAAGAAACGGCATTGTCATATTGCGGTTGTCGATGTAACCCTTTGTAAATGCAAGCCAGATGTTTTCAAGGACAAATCCGAGAAACGAGATCACTGCCGCCATTATTCCAATTGAAGTCAGACTATATGAGATCATGAAAATTACCATTCCTTTCCATATAATAGGTACACTTTCTGTTATTGTAACCATTTTAACCCCCAAATATCTCTTTTGCATCAATTTTGTCAATAAAACACAGGAAATATGTTGAGGTTTTGTTGAGGAATGGAAAAAGCCGCCCATAACGGACGGCTCAAATGCTTATTTTATCTGCTTCATCGGCAAGCTCGGCTGCAGCAGCTTCGACCTGCGGACGCATTCTTAAAAATATTTCCGTAAGAGTTGGGTCAAAATGCGTTCCGGATGAACCTTCGATTATCGAAAAAGCCTTGTCAAAGGAAAAAGCTTCTTTATAGCAGCGTTTTGAAACAAGTGCGTCAAAAACATCTGCGATCGCCATTATTCGGGCGCAAAGCGGTATTTCTTCTCCGGAAAGACCTTTAGGATAGCCGCCGCCGTCCCATTTTTCGTGATGACCTTCGGCGACCTGTGCTGCCATATCGACATAATCCTTGTTTTCGATATCGCTCATAACGCTGCGGATGATCCGTCCGCCTTCGGAGGCGTGATCCTTCATTATGTCGTATTCTTCGGGGGTAAGCTTGCCCTGTTTTTGCAGGATAAGGTCGGAAATGCTTATCTTTCCGATATCGTGCATAGGTGCTGCACGGACAAGAAGCTCAATGTAATAATCGGTGAGCGTGTCGGTATATAAGCCCTCTTCACGGGCTTTGCGTGCAAGCATTTCAACATAGCGGCTCGTTCGGATGATATGCCCGCCCGTTTCGCCGTCACGGCTTTCAATGAGGTTTGCAAGTCCGCTGATAGTGCTGTCCTGTATCTTGATTATGCGTGCGTTATGCTCGAGAAGCTCACGGTTCTTGGCTTCAAGCTCTTTTTCGAGCCTGTCCTTGTATTTTTCAAGCTGTGAAGCGAGCGAAACGCATATCAGAACACATATCGCAACTGCGGCGGAAATAATGATTATGCAGATATTTTTTATTGTGTTTGATACGGAAACGAAAAAATTCATTTCCTCGTATGCTGCGTTCATTTCGTCCATGGTGAGCGTTTTCATGTCCTGCATACTTTGTTCGATCGAAAGAACATTGGTCTTCAGATCGTTGTTGACATAATATACAGCTGTATTGATGCTGCCGTCGTCAAGTATCTGGTGAGCGACTTCTGCGGTGTTGAAATAAGAATGAACATCGGAGTAAAGCTTGTGATAAAGCTGCTCACGGACACCGCTGTCCATTTTCTCGGAAAGCTCGGACATTATTTCCTGAACTGCTGCTTTCTGTGTTTCCAGTTCACGGGCTTTGCTAAGGTGGGCAGTCTTATCTTCGCTTGAAGTGATCATTTCAAGCAGGGTGCAGCGGTAGGAAAGAAGACGATTGTTCACCTCATCTATCTTTAAGCAGTTGTCAATATAGTCATCGCTCATTTCTTCATAGCTTAAAGTCATTTTTGAGATACGATACTGCATGATGCCAACGCCTGCGATGCCGATGATACCGGTTATAAGAACAAGAATAAAAATCTTAAACGCCGTTCCTTTGTTGTGAAAGAACAATAGACCCACCTCCCTTTTTTCTGAATATTTTTCTGTTTTATTCTGTTTTCGGCGCTTCTGTTATTTGTTCGGTCATAGTGTCAAGGAGTTCCTGAAGATCTCTGTTGTCAGCATTTTTGCCTGCAATCGTCGTGCCGAAAATGTATGACGGGTTCCAGTATTGGTCGGCAACAAGCTGAGTATAAGCATATTTTGACTGCTCGCTGACTGCTTTTATAGCAGGAGACGCTTTTACTATATCATTTTCAGCTGCTTTAACATTTGCAGGGCATTCACCCCTTACCTTGAAAATTTCCAGCTGGTTTTCTTCGTTTGTAAACTCTTCTGCAAGCTTCATTGCCCACTCTGTATTTTCGGAATACGCGTTTATACCGACAAGCTTGTAACCTGCAAAGCTTGCCATCTGAACCTTTTGGTCTGCAACGGTATAAGTCGGGAGCTTAACTGCAGCATAACCGTCACCGTAAGCAGCAGCGATCTTGTCGGCATTCCATGTGCCGCTTACTCCGGCGATAGCATCACCGCTTTTGGCAGCTTCAACATAGTTGTCACTGTCAAGGCTTGTAAATCCGGGGTGACAAGCTATCTCAAGCATAGCCTTGGCAACATCAACGCCTTTAATTGGCGTTTCGGTTGAATTCCAGTTGCAGTGGTTGGTCACTCCGTCGGGGTTAAGTCCGACATCAAGTCCGGCACCTTTGAAGAAGGAGTAAATATACCAGCCGCTTCCAAAGTCCATTGCGAAATGTTTGCCGTTTTTTTCGCATATTTCAAGTATAGCGTCCAAATCGGATACATCGCGGCCATTGAAATAGTAGCTGTTGTAATATAGGAAATATCCGTTTCCTGCAGTGAACGGGTAAGCATAATATTTGCCGTTGCGTGAAGAGGAAAGAGCAGCTCCGGATTCGGCACCGCCGCAGTAACCATTGATATAATCAGCGTCAGCGGAAACATCATAAAGC
This sequence comes from Oscillospiraceae bacterium, assembly GCA_051881815.1. Taxonomy (GTDB): domain Bacteria; phylum Bacillota; class Clostridia; order Oscillospirales; family Ruminococcaceae; genus UMGS363. The sequence continues at coordinate 50,176 of JBJEQP010000090.1, forward strand.
GCATTGACACCGAGCAGGTCATCAAGCTGATCATCGGCAAAAATGAACAGGTCTGCCGCATTTTCGGGCGAAGCCATGACTGTTTCCTTGCAGGTCATCTCTTTTTCTTCACTTATAGTAACGATGAAATTCGCTTCATCGGAGTGTTTATTTGAAAAATCCTGCGTTAATCTTTCAATAATATCACGGTATTCGCGCGGAGCCCATACGGAGAGCTTCACAACGGGTATCTCCTTGGCTGCGCAGCCGCTGAATGACGTCAGGGCAATAAAAGCCGATAAAACGGCACAAACATATTTTGTTCCATGTTTCAAAACTGTTCACCGTCCGATTTTTTATCAAACATATTGCTTTTCCCGTTTATTTTTCGGATGAAAAAGCACTGTTCTTTATATTCTGCATACGAGTATCAAGGCGTGCAATATCCTCCGCACATTCGCGAAGCTCCTTTGATATCTCGTCAGCGTTCACACCGAGGTTCTTTTTATACTTTACCTTGTGCTCAAGGCTTGCCCAGAAGTCCATTGCTATCGTGCGGAACTGCACCTCGACAAGCATGTGCTTTGTTTCATTAAAAAGAAAGATCGGTATATCGACAATAAGATGAAGACTGCGGTAGCCGCTCGGTTTTGGATTTGCTATGTAGTCCTTGCGTTCAACAACTATAACATCGTCCTGACCGCCGAGCTTGTCCGCAAGCATATAAATATCATCGGGGAAGGAGCAGATAACTCTTATCCCTGCAACATCGTGGACATATTTCTCGATATTTTCTATCGTTACCGGGTGTCCCGCGCGTCCGAGCTTTTCAACGATGCTTTCGGGGCGTTTGATGCGGCACTGGATAGACTCGAACGGGTTGCGTTCGCCGTCTATGGAAAGGTCGATATTAAGGACTTCAAGCTTTGTCTTTATTTCAAGCATAGCACAGCGGTACTGATTCATGAGCTTGAAGTAGGGCTCTGTTATTTCCAAAAGAAGCGGCGCATTATTTAAGTTCATAAGCTCATTCAGTTTATCAGTATTGTTTTGAATTTCCATAAAAAGGTTTCTCCTGTGGGGTTAATTATCAGCAATCATACTGATAGTATCATTTTACCACATTATGCAACAAATGTCAATTAAAATCGAGAAATAATCTGTCAAAATTTCACATATTATTTCAGATGAATGAACAAAAGTACACAAATTGCTTTTCCCGGTATCGGATCAAAACAGGAGAAACTATATAATACATAACAGCCGCCTGTCCTCGGACAAACGGCTGTATTTCGCAGCTTTATGATATTGTTTAGGAAAAGGATCAGAAGCCTGCGCCAAGACGAAGGGTCTTTTCCATTTCTGTTTTGTCGGGTGCAAATTCCATAGCTGTTTCGTAGGAGATAGTGCCGCGCTGATAAAGCTTTGCAAGGCTGTCCTTGAGTGTGCACATTCCCTGACGGATACCGGACTGCATAACAGTCTCCATCTGCGGGATCTTGTTTGCTCTGATCTGGCTCTTTACGGCGTCGGTGCCAATGAGTATTTCAAGAGCGGCAACTCGGCTTGTTCCGTCAGCTGTCGGAACGAGGGTCTGGCTGATAACGCCCTGGAACATATTTGCAAGCTGTGCTCTTACCTGATCCTGTGCGTGCGGAGGGCAGGCGTCAATGATACGGTCGATAGTCTGTGCTGCGCTTGATGTATGAAGTGTTGCAAGAACGAGATGTCCTGTTTCAGCGGCTGTCATTGCCAGGGAGATAGTTTCATAATCTCTCATTTCACCTACGAGGATAACATCGGGGTCTTCACGGAGTGCGCTTCGGAGCGCTGTGCTGAACGAAGGAACATCCCTTCCTATTTCACGCTGGTGGATAGTAGCTTTGTCCTGGACATATCTGTATTCGACAGGGTCTTCGATAGTGATGATATGGCAGGCTCTGTGTTTGTTGATATGATCTACCATTGCGGAAAGGGTGGTGGATTTACCCGAACCCGTAGGACCTGTAACAAGGATAAGACCCTTCTTCTTTTCGGAAAGTTCAGACAGAACGCTTGGCATTTTGAGCGATTCAAGGGTCGGTATCTCATCATTGAGAAGTCTTATACAGCAGGCAAGTCTTCCGCTCTGACGGAATACGTTTACTCTCTGTCTTGTTCCGTTGGAAAGCTCAAAGCTGAAGTCGATATCGTTTCCCGTTGTGAGAAGCTGTTCCTGCTCTGCTGTGAGGATAGAAAGGATAGTACGGTTTACAACAACATCGGAAAGCTCCTTGAATTTACGAAGCTCACCGTTTATTCTTACGACTGTAGGCTGACCGACTGTAAGGTGGATATCGGAAGCACCCATTGCTCTTGCTTCCATTACAAATTCTTCAAATGTCATATTCTGCCACTCCTTTTTTATTTGATCTTGAACTGGATTCCGCTTGCGGACATATAAACTTCGTTGGACATATTTGCAAGACGCTGATTAACGCTTCCGATGATCTCTCTGAAAACAGCCTGTTCATGATCCTGAGGCGTTACGGAAAAGCCTGTTTCAAGAGTAATGGTTATCATTGTTCCGTCGATGACCATTATCTGATCGTACATATCCGTGATATCCGCGATGACCTTTTTTTCGATCTCTTTTTTCATTTCGCCTGTGATGGTTGAGATATCGGGACACATACGGTGGATGGCTGCGGAAGCGTAGGAAGCAAGGTTGTCAAAAATAACGAATTTATGGTCGGTTATTCTTTCGGCGGGATTGCTTGTTACACCTGCCTGGATGTCCCACTCTACGAAGTGCTGCTTGTTGCTGAATTCAATACGTCCGAGAGTATCCTTATCAAGCTCCGGAGAAGCGCAAAGATAAAGAACGTAATCGCAGGCTGCAAGATAGGAAGCAGCCCATCTGGATTTGCCGCTGGCTGCGCCGCCTGTTATAAGAATAGTTTTTGACATTTGATATCATTCCTCCACTGTTTATAGAATCACTCTGTTTCTGCCGCTTTCTTTTGCCTTATAAAGCTTCTCATCTGCGGCTTTTATGTTTTCTTCGATTGATATTGCAGGTTCAAGCTGCATTGCGCCAAAGCTCATTGTCACCTTGATGTCAAGATCCTCAAAGTGGCATACCGAATCCATTATGCTTACACGCAGCCCTTCAGCCGCCTCTGCAGCCTGTTCGGCGTTGGTATCGGGGAGAACAACGATGAATTCCTCACCGCCCCATCTGTAAACGCCGTTACAAATGCGTGAATTTATTCTGAAATGCTCCGCAACGTGCTTTAAAACAGCGTCACCTGCATTATGTCCGTATGTATCGTTCACCTTTTTGAAAAAGTCGATATCGCAGATAAAGGGCGAAACCTCCCTGTACTTTTCGGTATCGGTAAGGATCTTTTTGTGTATCCTATTGTTTACTTTATATACAATATCCTTTTCAAGAGCATACAATGAATTGTAAAAAACATTAAATTGCGATTATATTATAGCATAATAAATCGAATTTGTAAATAGTAATTTCAAAAAAATACAAAAAATATAAAAAATATAATGACAAAATGTTTTGAATGTAACACGATTATATGAAAATAATATGAAAAACGTGTTTTATAGCAAGACAAAAAACAGACAGACAAAAGAAGACGATGGAAAAGCTTGAAGAGTTTGGAAAACGCTGATTAAAGCGCAGCGTTCGTTTCGCCGTTTTGAAAAATGTACGAGTTTCCTGCCTTTTATGTCATTCTGACATAGCCGTTTTGAAAAACGGCTGAAACGTATTGATCAGCGTTTCCTTAGGAACGGATCCGCGGGCATGATGTCTGTCAAGGATGAGTAATGACACTATCCAAGCCTTGCACCGCCGAATTTGTCAGAATATTTTTGGGGATTGCTATAGGTGACATTCAGTAATGTCTTTATGCGGATATTTTTGTGATATGTCTTGAAAAAAAGGAAAAAAAGTGGTATAATCGTTATAATCAATGGGGGTGAAACGGATTTGCGCCTGACGATACGAAAAGCTGCCTGCACGGAAGAGGAGCAGGTCATTATTGAATGCGTCGAGATGACAAAGGATTTTGAAGATATAAAGGAATATGTCCTGATGAAAGGCAATGTTGTTACGGGATATATCGACGAAAGAGTTTTTCAGATACCGCTCGCAGATATTCTTTACTTTGAAGCAGTGGGCGAGCAGGTGTTCGCTTACACGGCGGACAAGGTCTACAGCATAAAAAACCGACTTTACGAGATAGAAGAGCTTTACTCCGACAGAAAATTCATCCGCTGTTCAAAATCGGCGGTCGTGAACATTCTCCAGATAGAATCCTTCCGTCCTGCGCTTAATTCGAGGTTTTATGCAAAGCTGAAAAACGGTGAGGAGATACTGATATCAAGAATGTATGCGAAGAATATCAAGCAAAGGCTTATGGAGGGATGACCTATGCGTGAAACGGCAGGAAAGCTTTTCACTCATTTTCTTCTTATATATTTTATTCTGACAGCGGATTTTGCTGTTCTTACAGGTTTGGGTATCGTTCCGGAATTTGACATCGGTATCGGCTGGGAAGTGGATATGATACTTCGGTCGCTGCTGCTTACATTGCCCGGGCTGGTATTCAACAGCAAACGTGAGCTTTCGGATAGAGAATTGATAATAAGAAGAGCGACGCATTTTCTGTGTATTGAAGTGATCGTGATGTTGTTTGTATATTTCCGTGACGGTGTAAGGGAGCCTAAAGCTCTTTTGTTGACCGCTGCTTCAATACTTATTGCATATCTGTTTGTTTTTATCGCCGACTGCTATCTTAATCTTGCAGAGGCTGAAAAGATGAACAGAATGCTTGAAGAGATCAAAAAGAGAAATTAGGAAATATTTAAAATGAAATATGAGATAATAAGGATCACCGATCGTCCCGAGCTAAAACAGCAGGCTGCGGAGTGGTTTTGCGATAAATGGAAGCTTCCCGTTGAAGCTTATCGTGAAAGCATGGAAGAAGCTATTAACGGTGCTTCTTCCGTTCCTCAATGGTACTGCGCAATAAAGGACGGACGCATCATTGGTGGAATGGGTGTAATTGAAAATGATTTTCACCCGAGAAAGGATATTGCGCCTAACGTCTGCGCAGTTTATACCGAGGATGACTGCCGCGGACAGGGGATCGCAGGAAAGCTGCTGAATTTTGTCTGCGCCGATATGAAGGAAAACGGCATTGATACGCTTTATCTGTTTACACAGCATAAAACGTTCTATGAGCGTTACGGCTGGGAGTATTTCTGCAACGTTGTCGATGACAGCGGAGAAGATATGAGGGTCTATATCCACAAGGCATAAAAAATTTACTGCAACTTATCGGCTGAATATGAATTTTATCGCAAAGGTGTTGTAATAAACTGCATAAAATGGTATAATAAAATCGTTAATATTCTGTCACTGCCAAAAATGGCTGTTTTACAGGGACATCAATTTAAGTTTTACGGCAAAACGGGGGAGATAGTATGACACAGAATAAAATGCTGATGGAAAACGAGCAGCAGGCAAACAAGCTGTCTGCGAAGGTAATGAGGATAACCTTCCTCATTTTCACACTTATCTATATTCTTGACATAGTTGGGATCTTTAAGGTCAAGATCGGACTTATGACGGTCGCATTTATCCTAGGAAGTATATGTCTTCTTATGCCGACGCTGCTTGTCAATATTTTGAAGATGAAAAACGAATCGGTGAAATACATAACGGTCGTTTGTGCGGCAGCGTTTGTTACGATCATGAGTGCAACGCTCGTTTATCATGTTGTTGCGGTTTATATTTACGCTATCGCGCTTTCAAGCCTTTATTTCTCGAAAAAGCTTAACATCATGGCAACGCTGATGACCGTTATCGGCACTTCGGCAGGTCAGGTGTTTGCATTTTATTATGTTGACCTTACCGACGATAACTTTGAAACATTATATAAACTTATCACGTTCGGCGTTGCTCCCCGTGCCCTCTGTGTAATTGCAGTTGCCGCTATCTTTACAACGCTCTGTACAAGAACTGCTTCAATGCTCTCGAATCTTCTCGGCGCAGAGCAGCAGAAGGAAATGGTCGAGCAGATGACGAAGACCTCCGAAACTCTTTCCGATATGGTCACAAAGCTTTCCGATATTACAGCAAGCTCCGTAAAGGCTAACCGCAGCATCGCTGACGAATCGGCGAACCTTCTTGCAGGTTCCTCCGAGAATGCGGAGTCGGTAAGCTTTGCCGATAAAAAGATGAACGACATGACGAACGAGATCTCGGTTTTGAGCGATATGAACCATAAAACTGCGGAGCTTACAAGCGAGATCGAACAGAGCACAAAGGAAAATCAGCGGCTTATGGACGACGCTACCGCCGATATGGAAAAGATCTTTGAAAGCACCAACGAATGCAGCCGCATCATAAGCATTCTCGGCGAGCGTTCAAATGAGATCAGCGGGATCGTCCGGACTATCACCGAGATATCTGAGCAGACGAATATTCTTTCGATCAATGCCCGTATCGAGGCTTCGCGAGCAGGTGAGCACGGAAAGGGCTTTGCGGTTGTTGCAGCCGAGATACAGAAGCTTGCCGTTGAAACAAAGGCTGCGGTCGATAACATTGAAAAGATCATCAGCGAGGTCGCAAAGTACACCGATGACGCTGTAAGCGCAATGGAGCAGAATTCAGGCTTCACCAAAACGGGAATGGAAAGCATACGCAAGGCAAACGAAAGCTCTTCGGTAATTACCGCTTCAAACGGAGAGCTTGCGCAGAAGATATACGCTATCGACCGTTCTGCAGAGGAGATACGCATAAAGAGCAGCGAGATACTCGAAAGCATGGAAAAAATCAGCGCAAATACCGCACAGAACTGCGAAGCTGCAAAGCTTGTTACCGAAGCAACAAGAGAAAACAGTGCAGGTACCGCAGATCTTGCCAAGATAGTAGAGGATATCAAATTTGCGGCAGAGCATCTTAATCAGGTTATTGCAGGATAAGTATATAATACTAATAACCATTTAACCTATGGATAAAATACGGCGGCTATAATACGCCCACTCTGCGTCAAACTCCCTTGCAATGTTATTGCAATGACGGCAGACAGCCTGCCTGCAGTCGTCTTCAAGGTAAACAAGTTTACCTGATTGGACGTATTCTATCCACCGTCTTTATCCATAGAACAAATGGTTATTAGTATAATAAGCATAAAAAACGTCGGAAACACTGTGTTGATGTGTTTCCGACGTTTTTTTATATAGATTTTTTATTCCCATTCAATAGTAGCAGGCGGCTTTGTGGTAACATCGTACACAACTCTGTTTATCGACTTGACCTCGTTTACGATCCTGCTCGAGCATACGGCAAGAACTTCATACGGGATCCGGGAGAATTCCGCTGTCATAAAGTCGGTGGTTTCGACTGCACGTAGCGCAAGTGTGTAATCGTAGGTTCTTCCGTCACCCATTACACCGACAGAGCGGTTGTTTGTGAGAACTGCGAAGAACTGGTTGATAGACCTGTCAAGTCCTGCCTTTGCGATCTCCTCACGGAAGATCCAGTCAGCATCCTGAAGTATCTCCAGCTTTTCATCGGTGATCTCGCCGATGATCCTGATGGCAAGTCCGGGACCGGGGAAAGGCTGGCGGTTTACGAGAACATCGGAAAGTCCGAGCTCACGTCCGAGCGCTCTTACCTCGTCCTTGAAAAGAAGTCGGAGCGGCTCGATGATCTCCTTGAAATCAACATAGTCGGGGAGACCGCCTACGTTATGGTGCGACTTGATAACGGCAGCGTCACCTGTGCCGCTTTCGATGATGTCGGGGTAGATCGTTCCCTGTGCGAGGAAGTCGACCTTGCCGATCTTCTTTGCCTCTGCTTCAAATACACGGATGAACTCTTCGCCGATGGTCTTGCGCTTTGTTTCGGGGTCGGAAACTCCGCGGAGCTTCGACATAAAGCGCTCTTTTGCGTTTACTCTTACAAAATTGATATCCCAGTCGGCAAAAGCAGCTTCAACTTCATCGCCTTCATTCTTACGCATAAAGCCGTGGTCAACAAATATGCAGGTGAGCTGGTTTCCGACAGCCTTTGAGAGAAGAGCTGCAAGAACGGACGAGTCAACGCCGCCCGAAAGAGCGAGAAGGACTTTGCCGTCGCCGACTCTGCTGCGGATATCCTCGATAGCTGTCTTTGCGTAGTTGCCCATTGTCCAGTCGCCGACGCAGCCGCAGACCTTCTTAACAAAGCTGTCGATCATTTTGCAGCCGTTTTCGGTGTGATTTACTTCGGGGTGGAACTGAACGGCATAGAGCTTCTTTTCGGGGTTTTCGTATGCGGCAACGGGGCAGTCGGCTGTGTGAGCGGTCACCTTGAAGCCCTCGGGGATCTCGGAAACGAAGTCCGTGTGGCTCATCCAGGAGATCGCCTTTTCGGGAAGTCCGCTGAAAAGAAGACTGCTGCTGTCATAGTTAGTTTCGGTCTTTCCGTATTCGGAAGTCACGCAGGAGGAAACCTTTCCGCCGAGTGTGTAAGCCATAAGCTGGCAGCCGTAGCAGATGCCGAGCACGGGCACGCCAAGCTCAAATATTTCCTTGCCGATATGCGGTGAATTTTCATCATAAACGCTGTTGGGGCCGCCTGTGAAGATAATTCCCTTGGGGTTCTTTGCCTTGATCTCCTCGATAGGAGTCTTGTATGACTTTACTTCACAGTAAACTCCGCATTCTCTTACACGGCGTGCGATAAGCTGGTTATACTGACCGCCGAAGTCGAGAACGACTATCATCTCGTGAGCCATATTTTTACCTCATTTCATCATAAATTATTCGTTATAAGACAGTTTATTATATTATGCCATAAGTTTTCAAAAACTGCAATACTTTTTTCCACCGAAATTTTATATTTTTTCTTGCTTAATATAGATATTTGTGATATAATTAGAATTGTATATTTATGTTTTTGAATATTTAGGAGAAAATAAATGAACTTTTCTTATACGGCTTATGCTATCACGAAAAATCTTTTCATGCTTCATTCGGAAGCTCACGAGGGTTTTGACGCACTCGATATCATACTTGATGCGCTCATTGATGCGGCAAAAATGATACCGTTCCTTTTCCTTGCGTTCCTTCTGATGGAATTCATCGAGCATAAGGCAGGCGAACATCTTGAAAATATCCTGAAGAAAACGGGCGGCGGAAGATTTATCGGTTCAGCCGCAGGTGCGCTTCTCGGCTGCATACCGCAGTGCGGATTTTCCGTTGCGGCTGCTAACTTTTACAGCGGAAAGCTCATAACGATGGGAACGCTTGCGGCTGTGTTCATCTCAACTTCGGACGAAGCTATACCCGTGCTTCTTGCGCATCCCGACAAGCTTTCGGTTATCCTTCCGCTTCTGCTGACAAAGGTAATTATTGCAATAGTTGTCGGTCTTCTCATAGATGTTATAGATCATTTGAGAAAATCCTTCCGTGAGGAAGACCCCGATTATGAGGATTTTTGCTCGGACTGCGGCTGCGGAAGTCACGGTATATGGTACTCGGCACTTAAACACACTATTAAAATACTCATTTTTATTCTCATTATGAACCTTGTCCTCGGCTTTGTTTTGGGCATCGCAGGGAATGAAGCCATTGAAGCGCTTATCGACAAAACGGGATTCTTTCAGCCGCTTGTTGCCGCAATAGTCGGACTTATCCCGAACTGCGCAGCGTCTGTGCTCATTACCGAGCTTTACTGCGAAGGGATCCTTCCGTTCGGCTCTGCGATCGCAGGACTTATATCCTCGGCAGGTGTTGGTATCGCTGTGCTTTTCCGCACTAACAAGAACATGAAGGAAAATTTTGCCGTTCTCGGTATCGTTATTCTGACCGCTTGTGCCGCAGGAACGCTGTTTAATATTTTAGGCTAAAGGAACATCAAAAATGACGGAAGTCAAAGATTTTATAAAAAGAAACCTTATGGTGCTCATCGCACTTACAGCTGCACTTATATCCTGTGCGTTCGTCCCCGTGACGGATTATGTGCAGTATGTTGATACCGATGTTATCGGGATCCTGTTTTGCCTTATGCTCATAACGGCAGGCTTGAAGCAGAACAACGTTCTTGCAAAGGCAATGTATTTCCTCATCGAAAAAGCCCGTATCTACGGCACAAGAAAGGCACTCGTCATACTCTCGGTGATAACGTTCTTCCTTTCAATGTTTGTAACGAACGATGCGTCGCTGATAGCGCTTGTACCGATCTTGATACCGTTTTTTGAGGAGTATCCCGCATATCTTATCTATGCGGTCGTGGTTCAGACGGTTGCAGCGAACCTCGGAAGCATGGCAACGCCGTTCGGAAATCCGCAGAATCTGCTTATCTTCACCGATTACGGGATATCGTCCGCCGATTTCTTTTCGACTATGCTCCCGGCAGCCGCAGCAGGACTTGTCCTTGTGCTTATTCTTGCGGCTCTTGTGCCGAACAAACCGATAGTTGTCGATGATTACGGGGTGATACATATCGTAAATCCCCGATATACCGCACTTTATGCAGTTCTTTTCGTGCTTGCGCTGCTTGCGGTTTTCGGCGTTCTCGATGTGCTCGTTGTTTTTGTTTCGGTGTGCGTGGTCGTTGTTATAATCGAACCGAAGCTTTTCTATGATATCGACTACGGTTTGCTGCTGACATTCATTTTCTTTTTCATCTTTGTCGGCAATATAAAGAACATCTCCGCCGTGAACGGATTTGTTGAAAATCTCGTTTCGGGCAGGGAATTCTTCGCCGCTGTTGTTACGAGCCAGATCATAAGCAACGTTCCTGCAGCCGTTATGCTGGGCAGCTTTACCGACAACTGGAAGGAGCTTCTTCTTGGCGTTGATGTCGGCGGCCTTGGAACTCCCGTAGCTTCTATGGCAAGCCTTATCTCCCTTCGTATATACAGCGCTGTGGAAAAGTCAAAGCCTGCGCGCTTTCTCGGCGTTTTCCTGCTGATAAATTTTGTTCTTCTTGCAATAATGTACGCTTTTGTGAGTATATTTCTTTTATAAAGTATAAAGCAAAGACCCCTTTCTTACAGGAGAAAAACAATGAAACATTTTCATTTCAAAAATAGAATAATTCGTCCCGTTTGTCTTGCGGCAAGCGCAGCTATACTGCTGACCGATGCAGGTATCGCATCCGATGCTGCTTATAACGTAGCAGTTTCGGAAGGTTATTCCGTCACCATAGATACATCTGCCGATAAAAAGCCTATCAGCCGATATATCTATGGAATAAACGATGTTTACGGTCTGAACGATGTCACCGTTTATTCCGTCAAGCAGTCCGACCCGAGGATATCTTCCTATAACTGGGAAACCAACACTTCAAATTCGACTGCTCTTGACGGGATGAAGAACGACCTTTCGCTTGTGAAAGGATACCCGCCGTCCGAGCGGAACGAGCCTGCGCTTCTGACAAGACAGCTCGTTGAACGTTCGGATAAATACGGAATTCCGTCAAGATATGTTACACTGCAGATGATGGGCTTCGTTGCGAACGACGCAAACGGCGCTATCTCGGACGATGATCCCCCGAAGCGTTTTGCCTCCGTGCGCTGCATAAAGAATGACAGCCTGCTCACTGCGCCCGATGTCTATGACGATACCGTTTTTATGGATGAATATATCAGCGCGCTCGTGTATAAATACGGCACGGCTGCAGACGGCGGCATAAACGGCTATTTCCTTGACAGCGAGCCGGAAAACTGGAGTTCGCTCTATCCGACCGTTTCGCCCGTTCCGATGACCGCAGAAGCGCTGGTATCAAAGTCGGTCAGCCTTGCGAACGCAGCAAAAAAGATAGATCCGACCGCACTTATCTACGGCCCGTCAATAGGCGGACTGGAAGCCTTCGTCAGCCTTAAAAATCAGGAAGACTGGGAGCAGTATAAGTCGAATTATTCGTGGTTTATTGACTTTTATCTCGATAAAATGTCCAAAGCCTCCGAACAGACGGGAACAAGACTCCTCGATGTGCTTGACCTTCATTTTATCTCCGAAGCGAGAAGCGTCCTGCTTGAACCGATAGTCGGAACGGATTCTCTGCTTGCCAACGAAGAACGTATGCAGGCACCGAGAATACTCTGGGATCCGAATTACACCGAAAACAGCAGCAGCGCTATCCTCTACAAGCAGCACACACCGCTTATCCCGACGATACAGGCTTCGATAAGAATGTATTTCCCCGATACAAAGCTTTCCTTCTCCGAGTACAATTTCGGCGGCGGAAACCACATCAGCGGCGGCATTGCGGAAGCGGATGTGCTCGGTATTTTCGGCGAGCAGAACGTCTATATGGCTTGTCTTAAACCAGATGAGGAAGATTTTTCCTATCAGAAATCGGCAATAAATATATATACTAATTATGACGGCGAAGGTTCATCGTACGGAAATACCTCCGTTAAGACCGATAACGGCGGAACAAAAGACAATTCTGTTTACGCTTCGATAGATTCGGACGATGAAAGCACTCTCAAGGCGGTCTTCATAAATAAAACATCGGTTGAAATGCCCGTGGACTTTACGATCGCTTCAAGCTATGACTTTGAGAAAGCAGCCGTTTACTCCTTTGACAGCACGCACAGCGATATAAGGCTTTCGGACGATAATATCAGCATTTCCGACAACAGCTTCACATTCACAGCCGCTCCGCTCTCCGTTTCTCTGATTGAATTCAAATGCGAAGAGATTTTTGACGATCCCGATGACGTTGACGATGATAATGACGAAAGCGAGGCCTCTGTTACAAAAACGCAAAGCTCTGCCTCGGCTAATTCCGAACACGAGCACGTTGAAGTCACTGCCCAGACCAAGCAGAGCATCGACGACGGCGCAGATGAAAATGTGCAGACCTCTATTTCCGTTGTGGGAACGGATGACCTCGGAGAGACCATTACCGAGATCGTGACCTCTGTGTCAAAAACCGAAGCGGATAAGCCTGCTCCCGAAACCGAACCTCAAACTGTCCCGAAGGCTGTGAAGGTCATAGGCATCGTTCTCACCGCTGCTGTCGTTGCAGGCATTGTATTTGTCCTTCTTGACAATGGCGGAGATAAAAATGATAAGCTGCCGAAGAAAAAAGAATAGACCTTAAATTGCACAAAAAATAATTGTTTATTAGTTTATTATGCCAAAAATGGAGCAAAACAGTTTACAAATGTATTAGTAAATGTTAAAATATTATAAATAAGATATTCTTGTAAATATCAAAAAAACTGTTGATTATAGTTTTTTCATCATATTACAGCCCTATCCGTCAAAAAAAGACGTCTGTATGCTGCGCTGTTCTCCGAAACAAGGGGTGATAAGTTGAAAATCCGGTTGAAGCTGATGGCTGTTTTGTCATTGCTTACTGTCATACCTGTTATAATAGTGTGTTCCGTTGCTTCGAAAGCAATAAAACGGGATAACTATAACTATTTGTTGAGAAACATGAACTATGCCATCAAGAGTCAGGCAGAGGATATTGATTCACTCTGTTCCGATATGATATCTGCAACTAAAAATATCTCTATTTCACCGAGTATTGTCGATTATGTTGCCGATACAACGAGAGATGGCTACGAGCTTTCCGAAGATGACCCCCGTTATATTGAAGTAATGCACGATCTGGAGATATTTTCCAAGAGCGGAAACATCATAAAGTCGATGCTGATCAATAATTCGGGTATCGTTGTTGCTTCCACCGCTAATGACAGCAGTCTGGGAAAAAAACTTCCGAATTACAAGGAGCTGCTTGCGCTTGCCGTTAAAAACGGAGGTATCAGCGGTTTCTCGGTGTCGAGCGACAATAATAAGAAATCCCCGACCTTTACCGTTTCCAAGGTGATCTATTCAAGCACAAATGAAAAGGTCGGCGTTGTTTACGTTGTGTTTGACTCCCAGGGTCTGCAGAAATTCATCAATAATATCCAGACCGACAAATACACCATTGTTTCATTGATGGACGCTGAAGGAAACGTTCTTGAATATCCTTTCAAAACCGTTTCACACTATTCCAATACAAGAAATTATTCCTGCTATACCGAGCAGCTCAACTACCTTTTCCGCACGGAAAACAATGCCGGCTTCATTGATACGCTTGTCAGTGACAGCAGCGGAAGGCAAAGCTATTACGCCTCTCCGGTCGGAAATACAGGCTGGTACCTTGTCGCTTCGACCGAACTGTCGGGAATAAGAAGCATTTCGAGTCAGTCTAATTCATCTGTTACAACGCTCGCAACGGCGCTTTGTGTTGTGCTGCTGATAATCTCTTCCTTCGTTTCGGGAAGAGCTGTAAAGCCGTTAAAATCCTATATCGAAGTATTGAACGAAAAGCAGAAGGGCAACAGCTCCGCTCGTTTTGATGAATCGAGATCGGATGAATTCAGCTATATCAGTCACTCCTTCAATACTATCCTCGACAATATCAGCGAGAGCGAACAGCGCTATCGTACTATCGTTGAGATGACCAACAATATCACCTTTGAGATCAACTATAAGCGAAATATTGTCTTCGTTTCCAAAAACTTCAATAAGAAGTTCAGCTTCAGAGCAAAGGATGATTCGCTCAAGGAAAGCTTTATCTATAAGGTCAGAGTCCATAAGGATGACAGAGAACGCTATCTTAACGATATGGACAGGATCCTCGGACCGAAGGCGAACTTTATTCAGGGCGAATACCGTATAAAGAGCATCTACGGCGACTTTATATGGGTAATGATAAAGGCTACAAAGTTCTTTGACAGAAATGAAGCACCCTCCAAGATCGTCGGCGTTATCGTTGATATCGACCGTGAAAAGAAGAGCGAGATGCACCTCCTCCAGCGTGCGAATTACGACAACCTTACACAGCTTTATAACCGTGAAAGCTTCCTGAAGGCAGTTACCGACAGGCTTTCTTCGGCAATGTATAAGAAGTCACTCGACGCTGTAATGTTCATTGACCTTGATGACTTCAAGTATTTCAACGATGAATTCGGTCATGCCTGCGGAGATGAAGTTCTTAAATTTGTTGCCGATACTCTTAAGGAGATCACCTTCGAGCGAGGCTTTGCCGGACGATTCGGCGGTGATGAATTCGTTGCCTGCGTTACTGATTTCGCACTCTTCGGCGATGCCGGCAAGGTAGCACAGGAGATCATTGATATCCTCGGAAACGGCTTTATTTCCGAATCGACAAACAAACGCCTTTATATCAAGTGTTCGATCGGTATCGCATTCCTCTATGAAAGCGGCAAGACGACAAACGAGGTCATTGCTGCAGCCGATGAGGCAATGTACAATATCAAGAAGCACGGTAAGTCTTCTTATGCTTATGCTAAATCGGCTTCGAAGAATACCAAGTTCCCCGATGTTGTTGCTCCGACAACAAGCTCGATAGATTCCGATAATATCCCGTCGAACGGCGGTTCAAGCTCACGTTATAAGAACACAGAACCCGAACCGGAAAAGCCGGAAGCTAAAAAGGAAGAGTCCAAGCCCTCAATAGAGGTTGACGCAAACTTCTTTAATCCGTTATTCTGATTTTAATATTAAAAGGGAGTAGTTGTCACGCATTTTCGCGTGAATGAACAGTCAACATACCCCGAACGTTTTACGGTTCGTGGCTGTTCACTCTGTTATGAGAACAAGACTTTTAGTGCATTATACCGTTTTACGGCACAGCGCACTAAAAGTCTTTTTTAATAAAAAAGGAAGGTAAAAACTATGGAACTATTATTGCAGATCATTCTCCTCGTTGTCGGTTTCGCTATGCTGATAAAAGGCGCCGACTTTTTCGTTGACGGTGCGGCAGGCGTAGCCGATAAGTTCGGTATTCCGCAGATCATCATCGGTCTGACGATCGTTGCTTTCGGAACAAGCGCCCCCGAAGCAGCTGTCAGCATTACTTCTGCCCTCAAGAATTCAGCCGACAATTCTTCTGCGGAACTTGCGATCGGAAATGTTCTTGGCAGCAATATTATGAATGTGCTTCTGATCCTTGGACTTACAGCAGTTATTCGACCGATAAAGATGCAGGCTCAAACCTATAAAATTGAACTGCCGTTCGTAATGTTCACAACAGTACTTACTGCGGTTCTGGGCTATATCGGCGGTTCGCTTGGTCTTGTTGACGGTATCATTCTCTGGGCATTTATGATCGTTTTTATGGTATATCTCTTAAGATCGGCAAAGAAGGGCAAGACTGATCTTGTTGAAATACCCGAAGAAGGCGAAGAAAACGAAAAACCAACGCCTATATGGCTCCTTATTGTGTTTATTATTCTTGGCGGAGTAATGATAGTCCTCGGAAGTAACTTTACAGTTGACAGCGCAAGCTATATTGCAGGAAAATTAGGAATGGGCGAACGTCTTATCGGACTTACGATCGTTGCATTCGGTACTTCTCTCCCGGAACTTGTAACCTCTGCGATCGCCGCAAAAAAAGGCAACTCCGATATAGCTATCGGAAATATTATCGGCAGCAATATCTTCAATCTCCTCTTTGTCCTCGGCACAACTGCGCTCATAACAAACGTTCCTTATGCAATGAACTTTAACTTTGACGCAACAGTAGCTCTTGCAGCGCTTGTTATCCTCTTTGTTCTCGTTTCAAACAAGGACAAGACCCTTAAACGATGGGGAGGCGCAGTTATGCTTGCTTCCTACGCTGCATATTTTGCATATATCCTCATTAAATAAAAAAGTAACAATAATCCTGTTGTGATTAATAAAAAAAGGAAAAACGGTTACAGTTCGGTTAAAAATAACAAAATATCCTTGATTTTTTTGTTGTATATGCTATAATAGGCTTACGCTTAAAGAATAATAAGCACAACAACAGGGACGAAGATTAATATTCTGTCCGTAAAACGAAAGGATGTATTTTTATGAAAAAGATCATGGCCGCTGTTGCTGCACTCGCAATAACAGGACTCCTCCTTGCAGGCTGCGCAAGCAAAAACGAAGCTGCAAATACCGAAACAACAACCGAATCGGCAACAGAAGCAGTTACAGAGATCACAGAGGAAACAACCGGATCCGCTGATGATACAGCAGATGTTTCCGAAGAAGCTACAGATGATGTTACAGACGATGAATACACCGAAGAAGACGAAATCGACCTTGCGCCGATGTTCGACGAAGAGAACGTAAATCCGCTTCGTGACCTCGTACTTACTTCAATGGGCGATCTCTCCAACTGGCCTATGCTTGCGGAAGTAAGCGATGAGTCTATCCTCTCCGACTACTTCCTCCTCGACAAGAATAACGAAAACTATGAGCAGCTTATTGCTATGCAGTGCCCGATGAGTGCGCAGATGTGCGAGATCATCATCATCAAGGCAGCAGACACAGACGCTGCTATGGCTGACCTTACAGCAAGACAGAAGAAGGCACAGGACACAGACGCATTCTATCCCAACGATGTTGAAAGAGCAGCAAATTCTATCGTAGGCGCAAAGGACGGCTATGCTTACTTCTTCCTTTGCGAGGATCCTGCAGCAGCCGAAGAGCTCCTTACAGCAGCGATCGGCTGATAAAAGCATAATTTTATAGTAAAAAATAATATCCGCGACAAATGAAGCAGTTCAGAAAAGCATTTGTCGCGGATATTTTTTTGAGAAAAACTTATTCCGATGTAAGAAATAATAACGGATATTGTTAAGAATAGTTGGTTGAAAAGAGCGAATATGCGTGATATAATGTGAAACATAAGGTATGAAAATACTGAAATGAATGAATTTCATATTTTTCGGAAAATTAAAAAGTTTAAAAGGGGGCAAATGTTTTGATAAGCGACAGACTGAAAGAACTGCGGCGTGAAAAGGGGTACAGCCTTGAATATGTTGCGGAAAAGATAAATGTTTCAAGGCAGACCGTTTCAAAATGGGAGTCGGGCGATACCGTTCCCGATGTACTGAAATGCAAAGAGCTTGCCGACATCTATGATGTTTCAATGGACGAGCTTTTGACCGAAAAAGGCGAAAATCCCGAGGAAAAAAGAACGGGAAAGTATATGTTCGGCGCTGTGAGAGTCGGCGAGAGAGGTCAGATCGTCATTCCGAGAAGGGCAAGAAAGGTTTTCGGAGTGGGAAAGGGTGATATGCTCCTCGTGCTCGGCGATGTGAAAAAAGGGATGGCGTTGGTCCCGATAAAGGATCTGAAAAATCAGTTAGGTTTTGATATGACGGAGGCAGATGACGATGAGTATGATAAAGATCAATAAGCTTACTAAATCTTATAAAGACATAACGGCGGTCAACGAACTTTCGCTCGAAGTGAACGAGGGGGAACTGTTCTCACTGCTCGGCGTAAACGGTGCAGGAAAGACAACGACCATTAAAACTATGTGCTGCCTTTGTCCGTTCGATTCGGGAAGCGTTGAGATCGGCGGCTTTGACGTTGCGAAGCAGCCCGAAAAGGTAAAGGAGATCATCGGAGTTTCACCGCAGGAAACAGCAGTTGCGAAAAATCTTTCCGTGTATGAAAATCTTGTACTTATGGGCGGCGTTCACGGCTTTTCAAAGGATAAGTCAAAGAAAATTGCCGAGGAAATGATCTCAAAATTCAAGCTTGAAAAGTATCGTGACAAGCAGGCAAAGAAGCTTTCGGGCGGCTGGCAGAGAAGATTGAGCATTGCAATGGCGCTCGTTTCTGACCCGAAAGTGCTTTTCCTTGACGAGCCAACGCTCGGACTTGACGTTATCGCACGTTCGGAGCTCTGGGACGTTATCCGTGAGCTCAAAGGAAAGGTCACGATAATCCTTACAACGCATTATCTTGAAGAGTCGGAGAGTCTTTCCGACCGTGTGGGTGTTATGCGTGACGGAAAGCTGCTTTTCTGCGGAAAATGCGATGAGCTTGTGAGCCAAACAGGCGCAGAGAGCTTTGAAGCTGCGTTTGTCAAGGTCGTAAAGGAGGGACAGGAATAATGAAGATATCCGCTTTTTCATCGAGAGTTACAAAGGAAATAGTCCGTGACCCGTTGAGCCTTGTTTTCGGCATAGGATTCCCGATCATCCTGCTTCTGCTGCTCACGGCGATAAATGCAAATGTTCCGGGAAATATTTTCAGTATTGCAAAGCTTACTCCGGGCGTGGCTGTATTCGGATATTCATTCCTTACGCTCTTTTCGGCACAGCTTGTTTCGGGCGACCGCTGTTCTGCGATGCTCCAGCGTCTTTTCACAACGCCTATGTCGGCTGCCGAATTTATACTCGGCTATATGCTGCCGCTTTTCCCGATGGCGGTCGTGCAGAGCATTGTCTGCTTCTTAACGGCGGTCATACTCGGACTTGAACCGTCTGTAAATATTGTGTTTTCTATACTGCTTATGCTCCCGTCTGCACTGTTTTTTATCGGACTTGGCGTTCTTTGCGGAACGGTTTTGAGCGAAAAGGCGGTAGGCGGTCTTTGCGGTGCGCTTCTTACAAACCTTACAGCGTTCACATCGGGCGCATGGTTCGAACTCGGAATGGTCGGCGGCGGCTTCAAGAAGGTCTGCGAGCTGCTCCCGTTCGCACACAGCGTTTATATCGGAAGAAATGCGCTTTCGGGAAACTTCTCGGCTGTCTTCCCCGATATGTACTATGTTGTGGGATATATGATCGCAGCTTTGGTACTTGCTGTACTTCTTTTCACAAGGAAAATGAGATCGATTTAATGCAAAAAATTATAAAATCGATTTAATGCAAAAATTTATAAAAACTCTTGACATTACAAAGATTATGTGATATAATATTTTCTCGTAAGTGATTGAAAAATAGCACTACTGTCCGTGTTATGTGATGGGCTGCTATGCTGATCATATAATATTTACAGAGATGAGGTGTTACGAATGAGAGAGGGTATCCATCCTAATTACGAGGAAACCACTATTACCTGTGCTTGCGGCAACGTAATCAAGACAAGATCTACCAAGAAGGATATCAAGGTAGAAATCTGCTCCAAGTGCCATCCTTTCTACACAGGTAAGCAGAAGCTTGTTGACACAGGCGGACGTATTGACAAATTTAAGAAGCGTTTCGGTATGGACAAGTAATTGTTTTCGGAACAATCGCAGCCTGCGTTATTTCTTCGCAGGCTGTTTTTTTATACTATATAGTATAAGGAGGCTGCGGCTTTGGAGGACTATTCAACTATACGAGCTTTTGCAAAGGACAGCTTTATCGAGAAGAAATCGGAGTTCATCGGTTATATCTCACCTGCAAAAACGAACGATGAAGCTGTTGAATTCATAAATAAGATTCGTGCCGAACACCGCAAGGCAACGCACAATGTTTATGCTTATATCCTGCGTGAGGGCAATACTTCACGCTATTCCGACGACGGAGAGCCGCAGGGAACTGCAGGCGTACCTGTGCTGGATGTTCTTCAAAAGGAGGGACTGACCGATGTCTGCTGCGTTGTGACAAGATATTTCGGGGGAATACTGCTTGGCGGCGGCGGACTTGTTCGTGCGTATTCACATTCGGCAAAAATAGCGGTCGACGCTGCGGAAAGACTTATAATGTGCAGCGCTTATCCCGTGAAAATAAAGATGGACTATGACCTTTACAGCAAGATAACCTATCTTCTGCCCGATTTTGAGGTGAAGATACTTGATACGGATTTCGGTGCCGATGTTACGGTTTCTCTGCTCGTGAAAAAGGCGTTCGCCGAACCTTTGCGTGCGAAGCTTATCGATGCTTCAAACGGCAGGATATCCGTTGTGCAGGGTGATGAGGTATTTGAGAATTTTGCTTGATACTTTGTTAAAAACGCTGAAAGTTGCTTAAAAAAAAGGTTTTTTGAAGGCGTAAATTGTATATTAATGTGTTGTGATAAAGCAATAGTATAGAAAATATGTCAAGGGAGGAAAAAGTTATGACGATCCGTGAGCAGAGTGAAGTCATGGAGCTTGGAACGCTTTGCGAATTCGCCTGCCTTTCGAGAAATTCGGGGAAAAGGGCAAGACCCGAGCCGAAATGCCCGATAAGAACTGAATTCCAGCGTGACAGGGACAGGATACTGCACAGCAATTCCTTCCGCAGACTTAAACATAAAACGCAGGTCTTTCTCGACCCCGTGGGCGACCATTACAGAACACGCCTTACGCATACTCTTGAGGTTTCGCAGATCGCAAGAACGCTTTCGACCGCTCTGCGCCTTAACAGCGACCTTACCGAAGCCATTGCGCTCGGTCACGACCTCGGTCATACGCCGTTCGGTCACGCAGGCGAGAGGATACTCAACGAGATCTGCCCGAACGGATTCACTCACTATGAGCAGTCCGTCCGTGTTGTTGATTACATAGAAAAAGAGGGAAAGGGACTTAACCTTACCTATGAAGTGAAAAACGGCATTGTCTGTCACACGAATAAGATCGCAAAGACGAGAGAGGGCTATATCGTCCGTCTTGCAGATAAGATCGCTTATATCAATCACGATATTGACGACTCCATCCGTGCAGGCATCATCACCGAAAACGATCTGCCGAAGGCTGCAACGGATATACTCGGACACTCCAAGAGCGAGCGCATCACAGCGCTCATCACCTCGGTCGTAAACAACGGAGCGGAGAATATCGCAATGTCGGACGAGGTTCGCAAGGCTCTTGACGTTTTAAGCGATTTTATGTTTGACAACGTTTATCGGAATTCCATTGCAAAGTCCGAGGAATCAAAGGCTATGATGCTCATCGAGAAGCTCTACAATTATTTCCTCAAAAATCCCGACAAGCTCCCCGATGAATACAAGCGCATCCGTGAGATAAAGGGCTCGGACAGAGCAGTTACCGACTACATTGCCGGAATGACGGACAGCTACGCTATCGCAGTTTACGAGGATCTTTATATCCCGAAAGGCTGGCGTGACGCAAAATTATAATACGCTGACGGGCAATGCCTGCGGCGTTCGATGAAACCGAGTGAGGTTCTATGGCATTACCTGAAAGCTTTATTTTAGATCTAAAACAGAATAATCCGATAGAAACCGTTATGAGCAGCTATGTGACGCTGAAGCGAAGCGGACGGGGAGCAATGTGCCTTTGTCCGTTCCATTCGGAGAATTCACCGTCCTGCAGCGTCAATACATCGGGGCAGTACTTCCATTGCTTCGGCTGCGGCGCAGGCGGCGATGTCATAACGTTCATAATGAAGATAGAGAATCTTTCCTATATCGAGGCGGTAAAGTTCCTTGCCGACAAGGCAGGAATGCAGATGCCCGATAATGGTGAGAGTAACGATCTTGCCCGTGTGAAAGCAAGGGTGCTCGAGATAAACCGAACGGCTGCACGATATTTTTTTGAAATACTTGCAAAGTCGCCGCTCGGGGAAAAGGGGCGCAGATACTTTGCCGAAAGACAGCTTTCAAAGGATACTATTATAAAATACGGCCTTGGCTATGCTCCCGATGACTGGCATGGTCTGCATTATTTTATGCGTGAAAAAGGCTACACCGACGACGAGCTTGTATTGGCAAATCTTTGCACAAAAAGCTCCAAAGGCGCTGTTTTCGATTCGTTCCGTGACAGAGTTATCTTCCCGATAATCGACCTTCGGGGAAATGTTGTCGCATTCGGCGGAAGAATAATCGACGGAAGCGGTCCGAAGTACCTTAATTCATCCGATACGCCTGTTTTCAAGAAAAGCCGCAATCTTTTCTCGCTCAACTTTGCAAAACGCTCGACTGAACGCAAGCTCATACTTGCCGAAGGCTATATGGACGTTATTGCAATAAATCAGGGCGGCTTTGAAAATGTTGTTGCAACGCTCGGAACGGCGCTGACCTCCGAACAGGCAAGACTGATAAAGCAGTATGCCGACGAGGTCGTTATCGCATACGATTCGGACGGTCCGGGGCAGGCTGCAACGCACAGGGCGATAAATCTGCTTTCGGAAGCAGGTCTTGAAGCACGGATAATCAAGATGGAGGGCGCAAAGGATCCCGATGAATACATAAAAAAGTTCGGTTCTGCACGTTTCAGGCAGCTTCTTGAACGCTCGGACGGCGCAATCGACTTTGAGATGAACAAATGCGCCTCGGGTCTTGATCTTGAAAGTGAAAATGACAAGGTCACCTACCTTAAACGCTGTGTTTCGCTTTTTTCGGACATTGCTTCGCCTATCGAGCGTGAGGTTTACATCGGTAAGCTTGCAAAGCAGTGTGATGTTGACCGTGACGCTATCAAGCATCAGGTGAACGCCGTCATAAAGAAAAAGATCAACCGCTCGCAGCAGGACGAAAACCGTGAGATACGTACTTTCAGCAAGCAGCGGCGTGAAAATCCCGACAGTGCGGCTCATCCGAAGGAATACAAGGCGGAATGCGGCATAATTTCTTATCTTTCATCCAATCCCGATGAGCTTGAATATGTTACAGGCAGGATAAGCGCTGCAGATTTTGTGACAGATTTCAACAGAACTGTTTTTGAAAAATTAACAGAAAAGATAAAAAATTCGGTGGAATTTGACGTTTCGCTGCTTCAAAGTGAATTTTCGGCTGACGAAATGGGTAGAATATTTTCGGTCATTGTCACAAATCAGCAGGTCGATATCACGAGAGAGATACTTGATGATTACATAAATATTCTTAAAAGCTGCGCAGAAAGCAGAGTTGAAGCGTCTGCGATGTCGGACGATGATTTTCTGCGGTATTTTGAGGGGCTGAAAAAGTCGAAATAGGGAACCTTTAAAAATGAAGGTAATTCCATTACGGAATTGAATATACAGGAGGAAGTTTATATTATGGCAGAAAAAAGAACTATCGAAAGCCTTATGGAACAGGGCAAGGCAAGCGGCAAGCTGTCCACAAAGGAGATCACGGACGTTCTCGAAGATCTTGAGTTTGACGTCGATCAGATGGAAAGCTTTTACGAAAGCTGTACAAACAACAACATCGAGATCATTGACGATTTTTCGCTTGAAAATTTCGACGAGGATATCCCTCTCGGTGAAGATGATCTTGAGCTTTCGCTCTCGACAGAGGGTATCGCTATTGACGACCCCGTAAAGATCTATCTCAAGGAAATAGGCAGAGTTCCTCTCCTTTCCGCCGAAGAAGAGATCGAGCTTGCCGAGAGAATGGCAAAGGGCGACAAAAAGGCAAAGAAGCGTCTTTCCGAGGCTAACCTCCGACTTGTTGTTTCCATTGCGAAGCGTTATGTCGGCAGAGGAATGCAGTTCCTTGATCTTATCCAGGAAGGCAACCTCGGTCTTATCAAGGCTGTCGAAAAGTTCGATTATACAAAGGGCTTCAAGTTCTCGACCTACGCAACATGGTGGATACGTCAGGCTATTACCCGTGCTATTGCCGATCAGGCAAGGACTATCCGTATCCCTGTTCACATGGTTGAAACCATTACAAAGGTAAAAAAGGTTTCCAGCATGCTCCTTCACAAGAACGGTCACGACGCAACTCCCGAGGAGATCGCTGCGGAGCTTGATATGGAGCCGGAGCGTGTTCGTGAGATAATGCGTATCGCACAGGATCCTGTTTCGCTTGAAACACCTATCGGTGAAGAGGAGGACAGTCACCTCGGCGACTTTATCCCCGATGATGACGCTCCCGCACCTGCCGATGCCGCTTCTCTTATTCTTCTTAAAGAGCAGCTCGGTGAAGTTCTCTCAACTCTTACGGAGCGTGAGGAAAAGGTGCTCCGCCTGCGTTTCGGACTTGAAGACGGACGTTCAAGAACGCTCGAAGAGGTTGGAAAGGAGTTCAACGTTACTCGTGAGCGTATCAGACAGATCGAAGCAAAAGCTCTGCGTAAGCTCCGTCATCCGAGCAGAAGCAGAAAGGTAAAGGATTTTCTTGATTGATCAGGTATTGATCTTTGGTGAGGTTTTAGGCTATGAATATGACTTTGGAAGCGGATTATGCAGTGCGTATAGTTGGCTGTCTTTGCGAAGCGGGCAAGCGGCTTGATGCGAATACGATCTCCGAAAGGACAGTAGTTTCGCTCCGTTTCGCGTTGAAGATACTGCGCAAGCTGGTTGCTGCAGGTATTGTTGTATCGTTCAAGGGTACGCAGGGGGGATATGAACTTGCGAAAAAGCCGAGCGAGATATCCTTGAAGGACGTTGTCGAGGCTATTGACGGAAGTTATGCGATAAGCAAATGCCTGACCGATAGTTACGAATGCAGCAGGGGAATGTCCGGCAAGTGCGGATATCAGAAGGTTTTTGTCGAGATATCCCGTATGGTCAACGAAAAGCTTTCCGAATACACTTTTGATAAATTTATGTAATACATAATAAACGTAAGGGGACATTTTTAAGGAGACGCAAGTAAAATGAATAATAGAATATTTATTTCAAAATTAAAAAAGCTCTGCAGGCTTGTTTTCGGCAGAACGATGATAGTTTTTCTGTTCCTTCTGATCCAGATAGTTTTCTTCTGGCTCTGCGTGAACTCGATGAGAAATTCCATGGAGTATTTTTATGCGATAAACCTCATCATTTCAACGGTTGCAATGGTTTACATCATCAGCGATAACAAGTCTAACACAAGCTTTAAAATGGCGTGGATAATTCCTGTGCTGACGCTTCCTGTTTTCGGAACGCTCATGTACGCATTCGTCCGACTTGAATTCGGAACTCGGCTCGTCCGCAGGAAGCTTTCCGATGTCATCGAGGAAACGAATCGTTTTCTGCCGCAGAATGATGATGTTGTGCGCGAGCTTGCCGATATTGACGAATCGGAAGCACGTTTTGCCGAGTACATGAAAAACAGCGCTTTTTTTCCGGTCTATAAAAACACTGCAACAAAGTATTTTCCGCTCGGCGAAGATAAGTTTGAAGTGCTTAAAAAGGAGCTTCTTGCAGCGGAAAAATTTATTTTTATGGAGTATTTCATTGTTGACGAGGGCATTATGTGGGACTCGATACTTGAAATACTCAAGCAAAAGGTCAAAGAGGGCGTTGAAGTACGCTTTATGTATGACGGAACCTGCACGCTGATGCTTCTTCCTGTCAATTATCCGAAGAAAATGCAGGCGCTCGGTATACAGTGCAAGGTCTTTTCGCCGATCGTACCCGTGCTTTCTACCGTTCAGAACAACCGTGACCACCGAAAGATAGTTGTTATTGACGGCAAGACTGCCTTTACGGGAGGAATCAATCTCTCCGACGAGTACATCAACGAGATAAAGCGTTTCGGACATTGGAAGGATACGGGCATAATGCTCAAGGGCGAAGCGGTCAAAAGCTTTACTATGATGTTCCTGCAGAACTGGAATATGACCGAGCAGAAATGGGATAATTTCAGCGATTATATCGTTACCGATTTCCCCGAGATAAAGAACGAATCAAAGCCCGGATATGTTATCCCGTACAGCGACAGTCCGCTCGACCGTGAGAACGTCGGTCAGAACGTTTATCTTGATATTCTGTACCGTGCGAAGAGGTACGTTCATATCATGACGCCGTATCTTATAATTGACGATGAAATGTCAACGGCGCTTTGCTATGCAGCGAAGAGGGGCGTTGATGTTTCAATCATAATGCCGCATATCCCCGATAAAAAGTACGCATTCTGGCTGGCGCATACCTATTATGCCGAGCTTATTGAAGCGGGCGTAAAGATATATGAATACACGCCCGGCTTTGTTCACGCAAAGGTTTTTGTCAGCGATGATATACGCTCGGTCGTTGGCTCGATCAACCTTGATTACCGCAGTCTGTTCCTGCATTTTGAATGTGCGGCTTACACCTACGGTACGGCTTCTGTCCGTGAAGCGGAGGAGGATTATCAGCTGACCTTGCAGAAATGCCAGTCTGTAACGCTCGAAGACTGCAAAAAATTCAATATCTTTACAAAGATAATCGGAAGGGTTCTCCGAATTCTTGCACCGCTTATGTAAATACCCATAAAAAAATCCGCCTGAACATAATTGTTCAAGCGGATTTTGTGTTTTATGTAGGAATTATTCAGCGGTTGCCTTCTGGAGGTTTTCGTCAACCTCTTCTACGAGCATGATAAGAGTATCAGCGATAGTTTCTCTCATTGTTGCCCAATCGGTGCCGTGGAATGCAGCTCTTGTGCCCATCTGCGAGCCGCCGTCTGTTGTGATGGAAGCGATATCGGCGGAGCAGCCTGCAGCGAGGTCAACAACAGGGTACTGTCTTGTGAGTTCGTTGATCTCCTTGTTTCTTGCGATGATCTCGTCAGTCCACTGGCTGTCGTCCTTTGCTTTTCTGTCGTTGATAGCGATCGTTGCAGGATCGTTAGCGGCGAGGATAGTACATTCAGCAAAACGAGCTACGCCTTCGGGGTTTGTTGCGCCCTTGCAGAGTGCATAACCTGCGATTACGGCAGACTGATAAGGATCGGAGCCCTCGGGAGAAGGAACAGGGGCAATACCGAGGTTTTCGGGAGCAATACCTACTGTCCATGTTGCAGGATCGCCGGTAACTCCCCACATTCCGTTGAGCCAGAAGAGTTCCTTGCCTTCGCCCATGAACTGCGGCTGGATAGACCAGTTATACTGTTCGAGAGGAAGAACAAGTCCGTTCTGATAAAGCTCATACTGGAAGTTCATTGCCTTTTCAACTGTTGCGTCGTTTACGTTGCAGACAAGGTGTCCGTCATCACCGACGGAAACAGTAGGAACGCCTGCGGAGAGATAAAGAGCCTTTTCATTGAACCAGTTGTCAAGTCCGAGCTGTTCGGAATCGGGATCAACGAAGTCGAGAAGCATCTGCTTGAAGGTTTCCCAGTTCCATTTTCCTTCCTTGTAAAGATCCCATGGATCATCGAAGCCCTGTGCTTCAAGTGTGGATGTATCATAGATAACTACCTGTTCAGCAGTAACGTTTGTAACGAACTGATAGTGCTTTCCGCCGAACTTGAAA
Organism: Oscillospiraceae bacterium; assembly: GCA_051881815.1. Classification (GTDB taxonomy): domain Bacteria; phylum Bacillota; class Clostridia; order Oscillospirales; family Ruminococcaceae; genus UMGS363. The sequence continues at coordinate 77,970 of JBJEQP010000090.1, forward strand.
AGATCCATAGCGGAAGAAACATTCTGCCAGATAGCGGAATCCATATCAATGTATTCGTCAACAGGCTGGAACATACCCTTTACGATGCCGTTAGGATAGTTGTTTGCGTCATCGCCGGGGAAGAAGTCAATGCCTGTTCCGCCGAGGATGTTTGTGGAAAGATCGTTGTAACGGTTTTCCCATGTTGTCGGGTAATATGTGATCTTTCCGCCGTATTTCTGCTCGAACATTTCAATTTCAACCTTTTTGGATGCGCCGTCGCCCGAGGGGTTGATATCGTAGTGAGCGAGCCACTTGATCTCTTTGTTTTCAAGCTCAACATCGGGGAGCTGTTCCATTACCGAAGCGAGAGCTTCCTGTTCGTCGTCCTTGAGTGCTTCTGTGTTTACAGCAACGGTAGCTTTTGTGGTGGTGGTAGCTTCTGTGGTTGTTTCTTCGGGGGTGCTGCCGCCGTTGCCGCTATTTCCGCAGGCTGCCAATGCAGCTGTCATGGAAAGAGCCATAACTCCGGCAAGAATCTTCTTTGTGTTCATTTCATATCCTCCATTATATTTTTATTAAAAGGCAGTTTCCCGAATGCCTTTTAATTTCTCGTTAAACGTTGAATCGGAACAGGATTATATCTCCGTCCTGAACAACGTACTCCTTGCCCTCAAGACGGACAAGTCCCTTTTCCTTTGCGCCTGCCATTGTTCCGCAAGCCATAAGGTCATCGAACGAAACAACCTCCGCTCTGATAAAGCCCTTTTCAAAGTCAGTGTGGATCTTTCCTGCTGCCTTCGGAGCCTTTGTTCCTTTTGTGATCGTCCAAGCACGGACTTCATCCTTACCTGCGGTGAGGAATGAGATAAGTCCGAGAAGTGCATAACCTTCCTTGATTATGCGGTCAAGACCCGAAACCTCAAGTCCGAGCTCGGAGAGGAACATAGCCTTGTCCTCATCGCCCATATCGGAGATCTCCGCTTCAAGCTGTGCGCAGATAGGGAATACGGAAGCCTTTTCTTCCGCTGCGATATCGCATACAGTCTTGTAGTGGACGGAGTTTTCAATGTTGTTCTTGAAGTCCTCTTCGGAGAGGTTTGCAGCGAAAATAACAGGCTTTGCGGAGAGCAGCGGAGTGCTCTTGATAGCCTCTGCCTCTTCTTCTGTGAAGTCGAAGGAACGTGCGGAGTGACCTGCTTCAAGGTGAGCCTTGAGCTTTTCGAGGAATTCAACCTCTGCGATGTATTTTTTATCGCCCTTGACGAGCTTCTTCGTGCGGTCGATGCGTCTGTCGAGCATTTCGATATCGGAGAAGATAAGCTCAAGGTCAATTGTTTCGATATCTCTTCTGGGGTTTATGCTTCCGTCAACGTGGATAACGTCCGTGCCCTCAAAGCAGCGTACAACGTGAACTATAGCGTCGACCTCACGGATGTTTGCGAGGAATTTGTTTCCGAGACCTTCGCCCTTTGACGCGCCCTTTACAAGACCTGCGATATCGACAAATTCAAGTGTTGCCGGTGTAAATTTGTTCGGATCATACATTTCTTTGAGCTTCAAAAGACGTTCATCGGGAACGGAAACAACGCCGACGTTAGGTTCAATGGTGCAGAACGGATAGTTTGCGGATTCTGCGCCTGCGTTTGTGAGTGCGTTAAAGAGTGTGCTTTTTCCGACGTTCGGAAGACCAACCATACCAAGCTTCATATTTCATTAAGTCCTTTGCTTTATTTTTTTGAGATTCAATCAAGATTCAGGCTGCGAATATATTCGTCAGCGTCGAAATCCTTGCTGCTTTCCTTTTTGCAGCATTTGCCGCTGAGCTTCTTTGTTACGCATACGCCCAGAACAAATCCGAGTACGAATGAGAGCAGAGCAGAAACAGCAATAAGAAGGCTGATAATGCCGTCATTGGATCTTTCGGGATTCTCGTTCATAATATCATATCCTTTCAATTATTTTGACTATTGAGCAATATATTCACCTAACATTATACACTTTTTTTTCGTCAAATGCAATAGTTATGTTAAAATTTCACATTAAAATACTGACAAAATTTTATATTTAAAACAATAAAAAACCGCCCGTGCGAAACGAGCGGTTGATATCAGTTGAAAAAGGTCTCATTAAGGATCGCAACGCTTCCGTCAATATCCTTTAGGTCGACAAGGTACATATTCCTGTTCATGCCTTCAAGGTCACGGTTAAGGACCTCGGTTACGGGGAAGACAACAGCTGTATCCTCGGTATCTCTGCCGTGGTAGTTCTTGAAATCATAGAACTTGAAGATGATGTTTATATAGGAATCGTCCTGCTTGTCCTTGACGTAGAAGTTGGAAACAGGCTCCATATTGAGGTCGAGCGAAACGTTGTTTACCGAATTTGTCATTTTTTCGGGGGTGAGGAAGTTGTATCTCGAACGGTCTATCTGACGGCGAAGGCTTGTAGCGATACAGCCGCAGAAAAGCTTGTCGATCGGGAAAAGCATCGCATAAGAAACCTTTCCGCCGCAGAAGAACGTTGTTGTTCCCTTATTAAGAAGGAAAAGCCTGCACCAGCCCATTGCATTTGAATATCTTGCCATGCTTCGGTCGTCAATAACGGCTGCAAAGTCACGCTTCAGATTCGTTGAGAAATCAACTCCGTCAAAGTCCATCAGCAGCGTTTTCAGACGCTTGAGGTTAAGTCCGTTTGTCGAAAGCTTTGCAAGTGCGGAGAGAGTCGTTTTTATAAGCTTGTTTTCGGCACGGTTTATGCTGAAAACGTCATATTCAACGAAGAATTTTTCCTTGTGGGCATAGTTTTTCTTTGCGTGTTCGGAATAGATAGTCTTTCCCTTTACGAACGGCTCGTTTCCGCGGTAGGAAACATAGGTCTGCTTCAATCCGCCTCGCACAACGTTTTCAACTTCGTCAAGGAACATACGGACACATATCTCAAAGATATTGAGCTGCTCCTTTTTAAAATAGCGTTCGTTGACTTTTTTTACGGGAACTTCGATCATTGATTCAAGCATTCGCAGAATGAGCATTTTTGATACGTTCGCATTTTCAATAGGATCAGCTGCGATCTGCGGCATAAGCTCGATCTGCGTACCGTCACGAAGCGTTATGATTCCTGCATAACGGGCAGGATGGATCGTTTTTCTTCCGTCGGGAAGGGTGATCTCGTGCATAACGGGGTAGCGGTTGTTTTCGGTGAAGTCCGCCAGACGGTCAAAGTTGTGCTCGGGGATGGGAATGATGTGCGGATCGTCCGATGTTCCACCCCTTACAAAGGAGTCGGCGTCGGTGATAATAAATTTCTTACTTACACTCATTGGAGAATAACCTTAAATTTTCAGATATGCGTTGATATTTCCGAATGCCGCATTGTTTATTGTGTAGATATCGTCGTTTTCAAGGTAAAGCTCGGCATTTGCACCGAAGATCTGTGCATAGTCAACGTCTGTCTTGATGACAAACTGCTCATTCTGTTCCTTGTTTGCGTCGCCGAGGACAAGTCTGATCTTCTCATAGTCATCGTAGAAGTAGTCCTGGAGAAGCGGAACTATCGCATTTTTGAAAATGTGCGCAAGCACGGCGAGGCTCGGACGGGAACGCAGCGGCATGAAGTAAGCATGACCTATCGTATGGTCACGGTCGAGCAGGATCTCAACTCGCTTGTTTATCTTATACATAAGCTCGCATATATCAATGCCCTCGACGGTAACACCTCGCAGCAGCTCGGGGTTCGGCATCATTTCAACAAAGTCGAAACGTCTTCGCAGAGCGGAGTCGAGCATCGCAATGGAACGGTCGGCGGTGTTCATCGTACCGATTATGTAAACATTGTCGGGAACGCCGAACGCTTCCTGCGAATAGGCAAGCTTGACCGTAGCTTCTTCCGCTTGTCCGAGTCGCTTCGTAGGTTCGATGATGGTGATCATTTCACCGAAGATCTTTGAAACGTTGCCTCGGTTGATCTCGTCTATGATGAAGACATATTTTTCACCGGGGTTCTTTGCCGCTTCGTCGCAGAAACGCTTGAATACACCCTGGTTTACCTTATAAACCATTTCTTCCTTACGGGAACGTTCGCCCTTCTCATTCATTACCTGAATGAAGACAGGCTTGATACCTTCAACGAATTCTTCGTAGCCGAAGGACTGATGGAAGGTAGTGAATTCGATCTGACCGTAGAGGGTCTTGAGAGCGTTGTACTTCTCAAGAAGCTCGCCGTAGTCATCGCCCATGACCTCACGGATAGGTCTTCCGTAGATAATAGATATCGCATAAGCAATAGTATTATAAGTTTTACCTGTTCCCGGAGGACCGTAAAGAATAATGTTAGAACCCATATTTCTCCACCTTAACTATATTTTATACAGTCTGTTTTTTTTACAAACTGTTCCAATCGAAGGGAATATATTGCAAACGCTTGATAGAAAACGTTTAAAATACATACTGTAATCTATTTTAACTCATAATGATCAAAATTTCAATAGTAAAATCAAACAGAAATTATTTTCTGTATAAATAGTGCAAAGCGCAATGAAATTGCTGTTTATTTTTGCTAATTTTATATTAAAATATTAACAAAAAATAGGGAAATCTTTTGTGCAGGATTTATATCACTTTAAAATTTTGCAAAGTGCTTGACTTTTTTTGTGAAATGTGATATCATAATCAAGTAAATCCTGTTTGTGCTTCGTCCGTATTTTTCGGACGTGGCGGATCGGCATACTTTGATCTATGATCGGAATTTATCCGGTATATAGGTGTGCGGGCCCTGTGCAACAGAACACCGTGAACCATGTCAGGCGGGGAACCGAGCAGCATTAAGCGGTTCGCTCTGTGTGCCGCAGCAAGCCTGCACACCTATGTATCGGATTTTTTTACTCTTTCGGAGGAAATTTTGGATGGACAAGTGGTATTTTATCAAAAAGCTGTGGCAGCACTTTATTATAGTAGTGCCCCTGATGTTTCTTGTTGCACTTGCCTATCTTGTGATATTCGATCAGCCAAATTATACGCCGGATATGTTTCAGAAGCTTTTCTTCGGACTTTCGGAGTTTTCGCTCGTTATGGCAAGCGTTGTGACGGCTTACAGCGATGCTCAGGCTGCCGCTCGCAGAGGGTATGACCAAACTCTTACAAAAGGTGTTTTCAAGGGCTTTTCAAAGAAAGCTCGTCTTTTCAGCGATGGAATGGATGCTGTGAATAACAACGAATTTGTTGAAGGTATTGACCTTCTCAAAGAAGCTATGGAATATGACTGCACCGATCGTGAAAAAGCGGTCGCAAGCTTTTACATAGGCAATTCCTACCGCCTTATGGGTTATCATACCAATGCGGCAAAGTATTTCCGGGATTCAATAGACTTGGGACTTAACGATGAAAGACAGATGGTCTGCTTTCTTCTTGCGCGCTGTTATGTTGAAAACGGTGCGTATCAAAAGGCTTTGGATATTTATGACAGCCTTGCCGAAAAAGGGATCGAAGAGGGGCTTTTTCAGTATCTTTACACCGATTATGGAATGTGTTTTCTTGCAAAAGGCGATTATGAAAAGGCATACGAGTATTTTTCGATTTCCATTAAAAGAGAATGTAATTATGTTTTTGCGCTTGGCGGCTGTTCGCTTGCGCAGCTTGGAATGAAGAATATTGAATTGAGCCGTGATTTTTATGCAAAGGCTCTTGCGGCGAATATGACCGATGTTGTAGGCTTTAAGCAGTATTACTGCAAGATCGCCGAAAGCGTCGGGCTCTACGATAAGATCGATGAAGAAATGAAGATAAGAATGTAAGGGAAGTGAGCGTTTTGTATCAGGCTTTGTACAGAAAATACAGACCTTTGAGCTTTGCCGATGTCGTATCGCAGCCGCAGGTCACCCAAACGCTCTTAAACCAGCTTAAAACGGGCAGAACTGCCCATGCTTATATTTTTACGGGTTCAAGAGGTACGGGCAAGACGACCTGCGCAAGAATTCTTGCAAAGGCGATGAACTGCCTTCACCCTGTTGACGGAAATCCCTGCCTTGAGTGTGAGATATGCCGTGACGCCGACGAGGGAGCACTCGGAGATATCATCGAGATAGACGCAGCCTCCAACAGCGGCGTTGACGATATCCGTGATCTGCGTGAAGGCACGGTGTATATGCCCGAACGCTGCAAATACAAGGTCTACATCATAGACGAAGTTCACATGCTCTCTCCTGCGGCGTTCAATGCGCTGCTCAAGATCATGGAGGAACCTCCCGAACACGTTAAATTTATTCTTGCGACCACCGAGATTCACAAAGTCCTGCCGACGATACTTTCACGCTGCCAGCGGTTTGATTTTCACAGAATAAAATCCGATGATATTGCCAAAAGACTTCTCCGGGTCGCAGAACAGGAGAATTTTACGCTTACGGATGAGGCTGCGCTGCTTATTGCAAAGGCTTCGGACGGAGGTATGCGTGACGCACTTTCACTGCTTGACCGATGCACGGCTTATTCCGACAATATCACCGAGGATGTGGCTGCGAGCGCTGCAGGCATTGCGGGAAGCGGACCTGTTTTCCGTATTCTCGAAGCTGCGGCGGAGCATAATACTGTTGAAGCGGTAAGAGCGGTCGGTGAGCTTTACGATTCCTCAAAGGATATGCAGCAGCTCTGCGCCGAACTGGTCGGACAGCTGCGCAATGTCATGCTTGCAAAGACCGTTCCCGATGATACGGGGATACTGAACTGCCTGCCGAGTGAAGCCGCACAGGTGAAGTCGCTTGCGGAGAAGATGCCGATCGGAGAGATATTCACGGCTCTTGAAATTCTCCAGGAAACAGGCGACAGGATCGGCAGAGTGCCGTCAAAGCGTGTTGAGATCGAGATGTGCATGATAAAGCTATGCACAAACAGACCGTCAGCTGCTGCACAGGCAGATAATTCTATTGACAATTCTGAAATTTATGCTAAAATTGATATGTTGGAGCGCAGACTCGGCGAGGTATCTGTTCAGCCGTCGGCGGCAAGGGCAGCTGCGGTGCGAAATGAACCGATACGTCAGAGTCGTCCGCAGCAGGACAGGCAGAGTGCGGAAGCTGCTCCTTCGCCTTCAAAAACAGATCAGGGAAAGCTCGACCCTGCTTCATTCAAGCCTGTTGAACGCTGGGCAGAGATACTTGATGAATATAGGGCAGCCTGCCCGTCGGGTTCGGCGGCGCTTGTCGGCTCCTATGCTCTTGAAAGCGGAGATCTGATGCTTATTTTCTCGGAGAATTCGTTCTTTATGTCCGTTTTAAAGGCGGGGGACAATGCCGAGAAGCTGAAACGTTCCATACAGAAGATCACAGGCAGAATATACAACATCCGTGCGAAATGCACCAACAAGACCGACAAAAAGGATGCAAAGCAGCCGCTTGAGTCGATCATCAAAAAAGCGCAGGAAAACGGGATACCGACAGAACAGTCATAAATGTTCCGTTTCTATAAATCTTACGGTACCGCTTGAATCATTGAATTGCGGTGCTTAAAATCAACCAAAAGGAGTTATTAATTATGAAAGCAAGATTGCCACAGGGAATGGGCGGCGGCGCTCAGAATATGCAGGGAATGCTCAAGCAGGCTCAGAAGATGCAGGAACAGATCACCGCTCTTCAGGAAGATATCGAGAACAGAGAGTTCAAGGCTACTTCGGGCGGCGGAGCTGTTGAAGTTGTTATGAACGGCAAAAAGGAGATCAAGACTCTTACTATCAAGCCCGATGTTGTTGACAAGGACGATATCGAGATGCTCCAGGATCTCGTTATCAGCGCATTCAACGACGCTGTTCATCAGATCGAAGCTACTTCCGAAAGCGAAATGGGCGCTATCACAGGCGGCGTATCATTCCCCGGACTTTTCTGATCTTTTTTGAATGACGAACGGGGATCTGTATTGAGGAAGTACCGATAAAAAAGTATCTATCGTTACCGAGCAGTCAACTTTGAGTAATTAATAGAGTAACCTACGAAATGGCAAAGGGGGCACACCTTAAATGGATTCCCGTTATTATCAAATGACATTTTTTGAAGGAATGATCTTATGTCAAAAACGGCTCTGCCGCTTGTAATACTTGCGGAGCATTTTGCAAAGCTCCCCGGAATAGGAATGAAATCGGCTCAAAGGCTCGCTTACTATGTTATGACAATGAGCGATGAGGAAGCAAGGTCCTTTTCCGAGGCTATCATGAATGCGCACCAAAAGGTCACATACTGTAAGGTTTGCGCAAACTTCACCGAGAACGAGCTTTGCCCGATATGCGATGATGATACGCGCGATCACAGCACGGTATGCGTTGTCGAAGCGCCGAAGGATATCGAAGCTTTTGAGCGCACGAACGAATATAAGGGCGTTTACCACGTTCTGCACGGCCTTCTTTCGCCGATGGACGGAGTTACCCCCGAGATGCTGCGCATAAGGGAGCTGCTTGCAAGGGTCAATGAGGGCGGAGTGCGTGAGGTTATTATGGCAACAAATCCGACCGTTGAGGGCGAAGCCACGGCTGTTTATATCTCGAAGCTTTTAAAGCCGCTCGGGGTAAAGGTCACAAGGCTTGCGTTCGGACTTCCCGTCGGGGCAATGGTTGAGTATGCCGACAAGACAACGCTGTTCAAGGCGCTCGAAAATCGTAACGAAATGTAAATTTTGCACATTTTTTTATAAAATATTTGTGCAAAGTGTCAAAGTTGAGCTAAATCTATTGCAAAGCAGAAATGGATGTGCTATAATAACTACTGTCGTTTGACGATGAGCTTGATTATTTCCTCATTAGACACTACAATGGGATATAGCCAAGCGGCTAAGGCAACGGACTTTGACTCCGTCATTTCGTTGGTTCAAATCCAACTATCCCAACCAAAGTGAGTTGCCGTTGATGCATCGCCTTAATGGCGGCTTATACTGGGGTGTAGCCAAGCGGTAAGGCACCTGACTCTGACTCAGGCATTTCCGGGGTTCAAATCCCTGCACCCCAACCAGTAACGATCCGTTTCTTTGTTTTAAAGGAACGGATTTTTTTTATCCAAAAGAGGTACCGAAGAATGAATTTTTCAAGAAGATCAATTGATATACTGTTTGAATTGAAGCTGCGTGACAGCAAAGAGTATTACGAGGAGCAGAAGCCGATTTATAAAAAGGTGATCACCGAACCGTTTGCAGAAATAGCAAAAGGACTTGCTCCGACCTTTGAAAAGATAGACAGTCAGCTTGTCTGCTCGCCGAAATGTGTTTCAAGGGTGCGCCGTGATACACGCTTCACAAAGGACAAGTCGCTTTTCCGTGACCATATCTGGATAGCTGTCAGCAGACCCCGTGAAAGGCTCGGTAATGCGCTTTCATTCTATTTCTGCATCGAGCAGACGGGCTTTTCCTACGGCTGCGGATATTATCAGGCACCGACCGATGTTATGACAAGTCTGCGTGAGCTTATCAAAAATGATGATAAAAGCTATAAGGCTGCTGCGAAAATGCTGAAAAGCTCACCAGAATTTACGCTTGACGGCGAATTCTACAAGAAGAACCGTTTCCCCGATGAAAACGAGGAAAAGCAGAACTGGCTCAACCGAAAGAGTATATCCGTAAATGCAATGAGTCATGATCATGAGCTGCTTTTCAGCGACAGGCTGATACCGTTCCTCTGCGGTGAGTTCGAGAAGCTTGCGCCCGTTTATGAGCTTTTGCTGAAAGCCGAGATAGATTCACGAAAGGACGATCAAAATGGAAAATAATCAGATATACCCTCACATTGACCATACGATGCTCAAAGCCGTTTCTACCGAGGCGGATATTGACAAGCTTTGCGAAGAAGCACTTCGGCTCGGCACTGCTTCGGTTTGCATACCGCCTTCCTTTATCGCTTATGCAAGAAAGAAATTCGGAGAAAATCTCAATATCTGCACGGTTATAGGCTTCCCTCTCGGCTACAACACGACCGCTGTCAAGGTGTTTGAGGCGCAGTGCGCTGTCGCCGACGGTGCGGACGAGCTTGATATGGTGGTCAACCTCGGCGATGTAAAGATGGGAAGATTCGATAAGGTGACAGCGGAGATCGCCGCTCTTAAAAAGGTCTGCGGTGAAAAGATACTCAAGGTCATCATCGAAACCTGCTATCTTGAAAAGCTTGAAAAGATCGCACTCTGCGACTGCGTGACCAATGCGGGAGCAGACTATATCAAGACTTCGACAGGCTTCGGCACGGACGGCGCAAGGCTTGAAGATATAAAGCTTTTCAAAAAGCACATCGGAGAAAATGTAAAGATGAAAGCGGCAGGCGGCGTTAAGACAAAGGCCGATCTTGAAGCTTTTTTAGGCGAGGGCTGTGAAAGGATAGGAACAAGCTCGGCGGTCAAGATACTGTCCGAGGAAGAATGAGCGGTAGAAAAGTATGGGCAAGCTTATAAAAAAACTGCTTAACACAAACATCCGCACAAAGCTTATTGTGATGTTCATTGCTGTTATCGTACCTGTTTTTGCGGCAGGTATCTACCTTATTATGAACACGATAGGCGTTTTGCAGGAAAGCACCGTCAAGGAAGCCTACAAGGACGCCGAAAACCTTAAAATAAGACTTGCGGACACGCTTTTCACGACTTCGGCGGCGGCGGATATAATCTATAATGACGAGGATATAAGATACCTTCTCAACAACGATCTTGACCACAACGAATGTCTGGATTATTACGCTTCGCATCCCGTTGTGGCAAATTACAGGAACGCATATTCGCAGATATCGGATATAACGTTCTATATTGATATGGGCGAGGATCCGAACGGATTCCTTTACAATCTTTCTTTCCAGCGCATAACTCCGCAGATAAGGGATTCAAATTGGTTCAACGAAGCGCTTTCGACCACAGCTCCGATATGGAGAGTGCTGAAAAATCCGTCCGATGCAAAATGCTATTTAAGCTATATCCGTCAGATCAGGAACAATCTCGGCGGAACTATTGGCGTCATGGTCGTTTATGTCAATCAGAACTGGATCGAAACGCTTATGGAGGACGAGGTCTTCAATGTTGTATTTGCCGTTCAGAACGGAATGGTTTTCTACAGCAATATGCCCGAATATGATCTCGGAATGGTTTTTACTGCGCCTGATTTTGAGCTTGACGGCAAGGAAAAGGACCCTGTCGAGCTTACGGGAAAATCTGCTCTCACCGACAAGGGCTACACCGTTGCGACAAATTTCAACTACAATCACACGGGGAACTTTTTTCAGATATATCTTGTGAAGCCATACGGAATTGTGACGGGTGCGACAAAGGAGATATCGTTCGGATATATCTTTTACATAACATCCTGCTTCTTGCTGTCACTGCTTATCGCTATACTTTTCACATCGTATTTCGTGCGAAGGATCGGATTTTTGCGTGACCAGATGCACCGAGTAACGGTCGGCGACTTTGACCTTAACGAGCAGATAAGCGGCGATGACGAGATCAACGAGCTTTACAACGATCTGCAGGTAATGGTAAAAAGTATGCAGGAGCTTATGAACGAGGCGTACGAAGCCAAGATACAGACGGAGACCTTTCGTTTGAATCAGGTCGAAGCCGAGTTCAAGACGCTTGCGAGCCAGATCAATCCGCACTTCCTTTATAATACGCTTGAAACGATACGAATGAAGGCTTATGTGAACAACGACAAGGAAACGGCTGATCTTGTAAAAAAGCTCGGAAAGTTCATGCGGCGCTGTCTTGAAGTTAAAAACAGCATGGTAACGCTTGAATCGGAGCTTGAATTCACGAAAAGCTATCTTGAGCTGCAGTCGGCTCGTTTCGGCGACAGGGTCTCTTATTCCATAGATAATGAAATTGACGGAAATTATCCCATTCTGCCGCTTATTATCCAGCCAATAGTTGAGAATGCGTTCGTTCACGGTATCGAAAGCAGCAAGAACAACGGCAGGATAACCATAAGCATAGCATATTCGGGAGAAAATGTCGTTATCGAGGTCGAGGATAACGGACAGGGCATTCCCGATGACAGAATGTCCGAGCTTCGCTGGAAGCTTGAAGAAAATGACACTTCTTCGGGAAAGAGCATCGGTCTGACCAACGTAAACAAGCGTATCAAGATGTTCCACGGAGAAAACTACGGTCTTTCGTTCAGCAGTAAGATCGGAAAAGGCACAAGGGTAAGGATAACTCTGCCCGGAGAGGTAAAAAATTCATAATTTTCCAATAATATACAATAGTTATATCGGTACAGCCGTATGTGATCCTTTGTGAGGATATTTGCTTATGAAGAAAATTTTGGGAAGAACTTTAAAAAACATAATGATGAAAGCAGCTGCGGTCGTTTCGGCGGCTGTGATGATGATATCATCGGCAGGGTGCTGCGTTTATGCAAAAAAAACGCAGAAATATACGGCGAAGGATTTTGTCCGCGCCGACGGAACAAGGCTGATCGGCGCAGACGGAAAGGAATTCCTTATCAAAGGCATTGCCTTCGGAAACAACGTATGGAGTAACCCGTCCGTCCCGGCTGATTCTCATCACGATGAAAAGGCGTACAAAGAGCTTGCCGCTATGGGCTTCAACTGCGTAAGATTCTATCTGAACTACGGCCTGTTTGAGAGTGACAATGATCCTTATCACTATAAAAAAACAGGCTTTGACTGGATAGACAAAAATATAAAATGGGCAAAGAAATATGGCATAAAGCTTATACTTAATATGCACGTTCCGCAGGGCGGATATCAGTCAAACGGAGGCGGCACCGAGCTTTGGACGAAAAAGAGCAACGGTGACAGGCTTACGGCACTGTGGAAAGCGATCGCCAAGCGGTATGCCGACGAGCCTGCCGTGATCGGCTACGGACTTGTGAACGAACCTGTCGTTCCGATGCTGGAAACGCCCGAAAAGACGTTTGAACAGTATGATTCGCTTATGAAAAAAATTGCGAAAAATATCAGAAAGGTTTCGCCCTACCAGATGATGTTCATTGAGGGAATAGGCGCTGCCGTAAAAGAGGACGGGGAGAGGGTATATGATCTCTTTACCCTTGAAAACTGCTTTGCAAGGATAAACGACAAGAATATTGCTTACGAAGTTCACGACTATGATCCGTTTTTCTTCACTCATCAGAACACCGAATGGGCAGGAACGCTCGGAAGGACGATGGAATATCCTTCGGAGGAAGTGGTTGGCGAGGATGTCAAGGTCGGCTGGGTCGATTCTGTTTCCGCAAAAAATGCTTCGGCAAAGCAGAACGGCTGGAAGTTTTTTGAGAGCGGTTTTGCTTCGCTTTCGGGAAGGGCGAATATTGTTCAGCCTGCGGTTTCGGCTTCCTACCTCGGAGAAAATGGCACGGCGTATTTTGACGATATCGTATTTACGGAGATATCTCCGAGCGGTCGGCGCAGAGTTCTTTTCAGCACCGATTTTACCGGCGGAGTCTTTAACAGCGGAGTGTGGAGCTCTGACGGAAGCGGCGTTTCCGAATACTGTGCCGATGACGGCTTCAAAGGAAAGGGCTGCTTGAAAATTTCGGGAACGGAAGCGATGTTTGTTCAGAGCTTTAAACGCTTTGAGATGAAAAAAGGCTATAAATATACGATCTCGGGATATATAAGATCCGATCGGGACACGCCCGACATAAAAATGGATCTTTCTTTGAGTGAGAATGTCCGCTGCTTTGACAAGGATTATCTTGAAGCAGGCATAAAGAAGTTCGTGAAATTTTCCAAGGATAAAAATGTTCCGATATATCTTGGCGAGTTCGGCGTGATCTCGGAGGGCTTTGAACAAGGAAGAAACGGCATCGGCTGGGTAAGGGACATGATAAGCCTTTGCGAGAAATACGATATAAGCTTTAACTATCACACCTTTAACGAGTATTCTTTTGGACTTTACGATGAATATCCGAAAGGTAAAAACAAGGAGCTTGCTGATCTTTTCAAGGAAATATTAAAGAAAAATAAATAATTTATATTGAATAATTGATCGGAATGAGCTATAATTATATAAACGACGGATAAAAAACAGCATTTTAAAGAAGGAGGTCGGATGATTTGCTGAAGGTATTGCTGGTCGATGATGAACCTAATGTACGTCTTGGCGTAAAGATGATGATACCGTGGGACGAGCTCGGACTCGAAGTCATAGACGAGGGCGAGGATGGTGACGATGGACTTAATAAGATACTTATTCTTGACCCCGATATCGTTATTGCCGATGTCAAGATGCCCGGAATGACGGGTATTCAGATGATAGACGCTGCGATAAAGAACGGCTTCAAGGGCAAAGCGGTCATTCTCTCGGGTTACTCCGATTTTTCCTATGCAAAGGAAGCGATGTCGCTCGGCGTAAAGAGATTTATTTTAAAGCCTGTTGACGAGGACGAGCTTATCGAGTGCCTGAAAACGCTCATAGCGGAGATAAATGCCGAAAGGGAAAGTGTTCTGCAGCTTCGCAAGAGCAGCGAATTTATCAATGAAAACGCTATCAAGGAGCTTCTTATCGGCGGCACGTCCGATCCCGACAACAGCGCCTTGAAGGAATACAGCAGCGGACGAAAATTCAATGTCGTTCTCATCAGTGCGATCGAAAAAAACAGCTTTGAATCCCGTCAGTTCATTCTTGACAAGATACGCAGCCGACTTTCCGATATGGAGAATGTTGACGCTGTTCCTATTGACCTCAACGGTATGCTTGCTGTGATTTTCAAGGACAGTCCCGATGAACGCATACAGGAATGTATGAACAGGATAAATTTTGACTATCGGGGTCAGATCTTTGCGGCAATAGGCAGGTCTGTCGATTCGGCAAAGGAAATATCCGCTTCCTACCGTTCGGCAAACGAGATATACGGCAGCAGGTTCCTCTATCTTCACTACGGCGTTGTTTCTGCGGACAGTTTAAACAGCAGCGGTGCGGAGGATATCCCTTCACCCGAAACAATTGCTGCGCAGCTTTTCCCGCTTATGGAAATAAATGACACGGAACGTCTTGAAAGCTGCTTTGCACGTTTTCAGGAGTCGCTTTTCAGAAACGGTCTTACTCCCGAAAAGATACGGGTCATCTGCATCACGACCGTTCTCAACACGAAGAACCTTATTATAAAAAGCGTCGGTGAAAAAAAGGCAGAGCCGTTCAAGGATGACCATATCGTCAGTCAGATAGGCTCGCTCGGAAGTCTTCATGAGATCATTGAGCTTATGAAAAAGGAATTCACCGAATTCTCCGACAGCGTTTACGGCAGGACGACAAAAAGCACAATGGAGCGCGTCGTTCAGTACATACACGCTAATTACAATCAGGAGCTTCGCCTTGAAATGCTTGCGGGCATATTCGGCTACAACAGCGCATATCTCGGAAAGGTCTTCCACCAGTATATGGGCGACAACTTCAACAATTACCTTGACAAGATACGCATTACCGAGGCGAAAAGGCTTCTTGCCGAGGATGAATACAAGGTTTACGAGGTCGCCGAAAGGGTAGGCTATACGAATATCAATTATTTCCACAATAAATTCAAGAAATATGTCGGTGTCAGTCCGTTGAGCTATAAAAAGGCGTGCCTTGCAGGTGAGGATCCCGATAAAGCTGCGGACGAAAAGGAACAGAAATGATAGCCGACCGTAACAAAATCTGTTATTTTGTAAAAAAATAAAAAAACTCTTGATTTTGAATGAAAAATGTTATATAATTAACGAGTATGCAGATGGCATTTATTTGCCGTTAATAACGAAAGGAGTCATAGTATGAATTATACTCATGAAGTTGAAACTATGTGCAGCGTCAAGCAGGGCGTAGCACACGGCTGTGCACCTATCCCCGAAGAAGCAAAATGGGTCAAGGCTAAGGATGTCAAGGACATTTCCGGCTTTACTCACGGTATCGGCTGGTGCGCTCCTCAGCAGGGTACCTGCAAGCTTTCCCTTAACATCAAGGAAGGCGTTATCCAGGAAGCTCTCGTTGAAACAATCGGCTGCTCCGGTATGACACACTCCGCAGCTATGGCAGCAGAGATCCTCCCCGGCAGAACAATTCTCGAAGCTCTTAACACAGACCTCGTTTGCGATGCTATCAACACCGCTATGAGAGAGCTTTTCCTCCAGATCGTTTACGGCCGTTCACAGTCTGCTTTCTCCGAAGACGGACTTGCTATCGGCGCAGGACTTGAAGACCTCGGCAAGGGACTTCGTTCACAGGTCGGCACAATGTACGGTACTCTCAAGAAGGGCCCTCGTTACCTCGAAATGACCGACGGCTATGTAACAGGCATCGCACTTGACGCTGACGATGAGATCATCGGCTACAAGTTCATCAACTTCGGTAAGATGATGGACTTCATCAAGAAGGGCGACGATGTTCAGACAGCTTACGAAAAGGCTCAGGGTCAGTACGGCAGAGTTGCTGACGCTGTTAAGATCATCGACCCCAGAAAAGAATAAGGAGGATTACAACGATGGCTTTATTTGAATCATACGAGAGAAGAGAAAAGCAGATTCTTGATGTTCTCAATAAATACGGTATCAAAACTATCGAAGAGTGTGCAGATATCTGCAAGGAAAAGGGCTTCGATCCTTATAAGATCACAGAAGGCATCCAGCCTATCTGCTTTGAAAATGCAAAGTGGGCTTACACAGTAGGCTGCGCTGTCGCAATCAAGAAGGGCTGCACAAGAGCTGCCGACGCTGCTGCAGCAATCGGCGAAGGTCTTCAGTCTTTCTGCATCCCCGGTTCTGTTGCTGACCAGCGTAAGGTTGGCCTTGGTCATGGTAACCTCGGCAAGATGCTCCTTGAAGAAGATACAGAATGCTTCGCATTCCTCGCAGGTCACGAATCCTTCGCAGCTGCTGAAGGTGCTATCGGTATCGCTGAAAAGGCTAACAAGGTTCGTAAAAAGCCCCTCAGAGTTATCCTTAACGGTCTCGGCAAGGATGCTGCACAGATCATTGCTCGTATCAATGGCTTTACATACATTGAAACAGAGATGGACTACTACACAGGCGAAGTTAAGGAAGTATTCCGCAAGGCATACTCTGACGGACTCCGTTCAAAGGTTAACTGCTACGGCGCAAATGACGTAACAGAAGGCGTTGCAATCATGTGGAAGGAAGGCGTTGACGTTTCCATCACAGGTAACTCCACCAACCCGACACGTTTCCAGCACCCCGTTGCAGGCACATACAAGAAGGAATGTGTTGAAAAGGGCAAGAAGTACTTCTCCGTTGCTTCCGGCGGCGGTACAGGACGTACACTCCACCCTGACAACATGGCTGCAGGCCCTGCTTCCTACGGTATGACAGATACAATGGGTCGTATGCACTCTGACGCACAGTTCGCAGGTTCTTCTTCCGTTCCTGCTCACGTTGAAATGATGGGTCTTATCGGCATGGGCAACAATCCTATGGTTGGTGCTACTGTGGCTTGTGCGGTTGCGGTTGAAGAAAGCTGGAAAAAATAATTCAGGACTTACCCACCTTGCGAAAGCAAGAAAAGAAAAAGGTCTGACAATTGCTGATGTCACCCGACTTACCGGGCTAAGCTATGATAATTATATCAAGTATGAGCGTGAGGAAGTTGAGGAGCAGAATATGAGCATCGAAACGCTGAAAAAGCTCTCCGATGTTCTCGGCATAGACCTTTTGACCGATTACCATAGATTTAAGATGGATTCTGCACAGATCGTTTGCGGATACATGGAGAGAAACAATATTTCCATACGTGCATTTGCTGCAAATTGCGGAGTGAGTGCTACTACCATCAAGAACTGGCGGAATGGCACTTGTGCGCCGTCTTATGAGATTTGGGAAAGGGTTTTTAAATAGTAATAAGCAGGCTGCTGCATCGGTTGGTGCAGCAGCCTGCTACTATTTTCGGATCTTATTTTGATGAACAATGGTGAAATCGGTTTACAGTGCTTTTCGATAAACCGCTGTTGTCTGTCGGCTTAAATCTGTTCCTTGTTTTTCCCGGTGTATTGGTAGCAAATACCTCGCTTTGGATTGTTTACCCCAGTTGTTACAGTGGCAATTTGTTTCCTGCTCTTTACATGACTTTACAGCAACAGGTGTAAGTACTGGGTTTGATTTGTTCCCATTTTGCTGTGTGCTGCTTTGATATTTGCTTTGCTGCTTTCCGTGGCGGTAACTCGCTTTGAAAAAAAGAAATAAGGTGATTTTATGGAAAATAGAATATTACAGAAAATGAGTGTGGTAGCGTTGACTATCAGTGTTTTCCACTCATAACCTTTATTCCGGTTTTATTCAATATCACATTAACAGACGGAGTACGTTAAATTTGGACAGGAATTAATATTTTTTGTTTTCGTGGGACTGATACTTTCAATAATTTGTGTGAAAAATTGTGAAAGTCGAAGTGTGGTAAATATTATTTCAACAATTATCAGTAGCTTTTGGTCGTTGCTTATGGGAGGTATCGTTATTTTTGCTCTCTTTATCAGTTTAGTTCAGTAAGGAGTGTATCATGGGTTTTATAAGAAAAATCTGACAGAGGATCTGCGTAAGGCTGAAAATGAACTTAGAAGCTTGAAGACAAAGTTTCAGAGGGGGATGGAGTTTATTGAGAGCCTGAATCTTACGCAGAAGCTGCAAGAGTTTCTGAATCAGAAATCAAAAGTAAAGGGACTAAAGCGATGATAATAAATCTCAAATATAACCAATATCACGCTACAACAATCTTTCTGCAATCCGTAAGAAATTCTTAAGAAATCCCCCTTGACAAATTCATTTAACAGTTGTATAAT
Source organism: Oscillospiraceae bacterium (assembly GCA_051881815.1). Lineage (GTDB taxonomy): Bacteria > Bacillota > Clostridia > Oscillospirales > Ruminococcaceae > UMGS363. The sequence continues at coordinate 96,671 of JBJEQP010000090.1, forward strand.
ATATTCAGATTTAACAAATGTTAAACAAGCGTGAAAGGAACTGACAAAATGGAAAAAGAATACAAGCGCCTGCCCGAAGCGGAAATGGACATAATGAATTTTATCTGGGAAAGCGAAAAGGCGGTAAGCTCGGTAGAAATTCAGGAGGGCATAAAGGACAAGCACGAATGGAGCCTTGCGGTCATATTAAACCTGCTTGCAAGGCTTACGGAGCGTGGGTTTGTGACTGCGGAAAAACAGGGAAAATACAAGTATTATTCCGCCCTCGTTAAGCAGGAGGACTATCTCCGCCAGGAGAGCAAAATCATAATCGACCGCATTTTCGGCGGCTCGGTTTCAAAGCTGGTGAGCTGTCTGTATGACGGCAAAAACCTTTCCGACGAGGACATAAAATCCCTGAAAGCTTTTATCGACGAGAAAACCGAAAGTAATAAGGAGTAACTATGAGCGTACTATTTTCCGTAACGGTGAGCGTGTCCCTTGCGGCGGCGCTTTTCCTGCTGTTTAAGGGCAGAATAGCAAAGCGCTACGGCTTTGGAATTATCTACATATTATCGCTGATACTCGCAATACGACTGATAATACCATACAGCATTCAGCTTCCAAAAGCGCCTGCTTTTAATCTTGTGATACCCTCTTTTGTGCCTGTTTTGTGGGCAGTAGGCGCTGTTCTCTGCCTTTTGTTTCAAACGGGAAAATACCTGTATTTCAGGAAAACTTTGCTTTCGGAAAGCCTGTCTGTTTCCGCCGAAAAAGAGCTTTCGGACAGGGTGAGAAAAGAGCTTTTCATAGACAAAGAAATCCCCGTTCTGCGCTCGGGAAAGGTTGGCTCGCCTATGCTTCTCGGTTTCGGAAAACCTGTTATTTTCCTGCCCTTGCAGGATTACACCGAAGCGGAGCTAATGATGATTTTCCGACACGAGCTTATGCACTATAAGCGAAAAGACCCGTACAAAAAGCTGTTTTTCGGAGCGGTTGCAGCTGTACAGTGGTTCAACCCCTTTGCGTGGCTGATTATGCGCGAATGTTCGGGAAGTCTTGAAGCTCTCTGCGACCGTGAAGTGATTAAAAATAAGGACAATTCCTATAAGCGTGACTATTGCTATCTCCTGCTTAAAACAGGTAAAAACATGGGCAAAGCTACTGCGGCGGCTTCATATTTCAGTACAAAGGAGATGTTGAAATTGCGCATTGACAGCGTTTTTGACAGCGGGAAAAAGAAGCGCGGCGGCGCTCTTGTGTTGGCAAGTATAGTGGGTCTGTCGCTCATATCAGGACTGTTATGCTCCTGTACTGTTGAAACTCCGCAGAATGTAATCGACGAAATGAACAGGATTGAAAGCGGCGTTTCCAACGAAAAGGAACAGGGGGTTATCGACGGGGATGATGTTTCCGTTACCCTCCGCCCTGTTTCAGAAGTTACTGCCACCGCAAAGGATGAACTCGCAAAAATCGGAACGGCGGACGGTATTTTCAAGCTTGATAACTGCGAAATTATTATTCCGCAGGCGGACAGTATTCCCATATATTCGCAGAATTTTCTCTACGGCATTGAAACTCCTCAAAAGATATACGACCAACTTCGTTTCCTCGAAAAAGAATGGCTCGGCGGCAATAACTATCCCGACGAAGCCTTTACCGCTGTGCCTTATGGTTACGGCAGCGTGCGTGAGGAATTAACCATTGAACAGTTCCTTAATGACAACAGAATTGCGGCGGTTTACTCAAATCGTAATAACTATGAGGGCGAAGATTATGGCAGCATCGAAACCCTTATATACAGCCTCAGATTATGGAAAACGCCCTTGCTTGAAAGCAGTCTTACCAATGGGTCGGAGAGAATATGGCATAATAACGATAATGCGGCGCAAGTGGTTTATTGCTATAATGCCAAAGAAGAATTGTCGCAGAAATTAAGTCTTGTAAACGGGGAAATAACCCTCGGCGAAGCAATAACTGCCGCCGAAAAATATATGGAAAGCTTCCCCTATCGTCTTGATGAAAAAATAACCTACAAGGTTAATAAAGCCTATATCTATGAGCTTCCGAATGGTAAAAATGCTGTTCGTTTCTATCTGCGAATTTACTGCGGCGATTTTCCTATGGAGTTTATTACTGCTGATAATAACAAGGAAACCCCCTTTTCCTGTGCAGATGTTACGGGTCTTGACAGTATGGAAATGACAATGATACGAACAGACGGTTTCGACCAGATTATAACCTTTAAGACAAACACAATGCTTACTCCGACCGACAAAGCTCTGACCGAGATTATTTCTGTTGACGAGGTATTTGCTATTATTAAGAACAAGGTTACAAATTCGGTAGTTTATGATGTAAGAGAGATTTCCCTCGGCTATATTGACGCTTGTTATGAGCCCTATGATGTCTGGGCTAATGCCAAGTATTACACTCACCCCGTATGGAATGTTGTTCTTGATATGGGAACGCAGGTTATTACCGCAACCGTTGATGCAAAGACAGGGGAGTTGTACTTAGAGAGGGATTACTGATGAAAACCCTGAATTGTATTTTAACCGAGCTGAAAAAGGTAATTTTAAGCCCTTATTTTGCAGTAGGCATAATCGCCTTTGCGCTGATGTGCTTTACCTCCTCGGCATACACCGACTATTCAAATATGAAGCAGTTATCCATATTCGAAATGGTAACAATGCTCGGCACAGAAAAGGCGGAAAGCTATGAATTTTCTGCACAATACGTCTGCGCTCACGGCTTTGGTACATGGGTTGTGCAGTTTCTTTCAATTATCGTTGCGTTTCCGTTTGTAAAGGTGCTTTGCGACGAGCGGCGGTTCGGCGAAAAGCGGTATATAATTTGCCGTATGGGAAAACTGCGCTACTGCCTGTCGAAATTCCTTTCCTCTATTATTGGCGGTGCAGTTCTCTGCGCTCTCGGCTTCCTGCTGTTCTCTGGGGCAGTGTATATGATTTTCCCTAAGGTAAGTGAGCTATCCCCCGAACAGGCAGAAATGCTTGCAAGCTGCAATATTTCCTATACGAAAAAACTGCTTGAAACAGTGATAATGGGTGCAGGAGCGGCTATTTTACCCTTTCTCATAAGCGTATTTACAACAAATCAGTATTTCTGCATCTGTATTCCTTTTCTAATTCAATATATGCAGATGACGGCGGCTAATAAGCTGATTCTTGACAGCATTTCAGGCTGCCCCGAATGGCAGAGAGCGCTTATAATGTCGGTTTATCCCAACAGCTTGCAGGAGATAATATACTGCACCCAAACGGGGATAATTTCTCTTATCGGATATGCTTTTCTTGCGGCGGCGGCGCTTACGCTTTTCATCATTACGGCGAGGAGGTGCACCGACTGTGGCAGGTAAAATTTCTCTGCGGAAAATATGGGTGGTGGCTCGGACGGAGTGGCTTAAATGGGTCTGCAATCCACGAATGATAATAATTCCCGTACTCACCGTTTTTATCTATTCTTATGCAATTACGCCGCTTTTAGAGCGTGCCGAGAAAATGGGCGAGCCGCTGAACCTTTTAGAGCCGCTTATTGCGGTAGGAAATTCGGGTATGCTTACGCTTATTATTCCGCTGGTTTTTCTTACGCTGATGAGCGATTTCCCGAAAACCGACGGTTCCTCGCTTTTCTTCATGTCAAGAACGGGGCGGTACAACTGGCTGCTTGGTCAGATACTTTTCGGACTTATGAGCGCCCTTACCTTCCTTGCCGCAATATACGTTATCTGTACCGCTTTTCTAATGAACAGGGCTTTTCTTGCGGACGGCTGGAGCATGGTGGTGAAGCGCTATGACCTGCTTTTTCCCGCAGAGGCAGGCGGCTTTGCAAGCGAGCTTGTGCCGCCTAATCTATATAATCAGATGACGCCCTTTTCGGCGGCGATACAGACATTTGTGCTGCTGTTCTGTTATCTTGTGACGGTACTGCTGATAATGCTTCTTTTCGGGCAGAAAAACCGCAGAGCCGTGGGATTTCTTGCGGCAAACGGAGTAATCGGCTTCGGCGTGCTTTTTACCTCAATTAAAACAGCGGCGATGTGGGCTTTTCCTATGGCGAATGCGATAGTGTGGCTTCATTTCACCGAGCTTTACCGTGACGCAGTAATGCCCACAGAATATTCTTATATCTATTTCGGGGTAATAATCGCCCTGCTTATTGCCGCTAATCTTTGGGGTGCAGGCGGCATAAATGCAGCAACTATGGAGGAAACGGAGGGCTAATATGAGCGAAGCAATAGCGGTTAATAATCTGTCCCTGACGATAAAGGGCAGCGAAATTCTGAAAGGCATTTCACACAGCTTTGAAAAGGGAAAAATCCACGGTCTTATCGGCAGAAATGGCAGCGGAAAGACTATGCTTATGAAGTGTATCTGCGGCTTTGTAAGACCCACAGGCGGCGAGATAATTATTGACGGAAAACGTGTAGGAAAGGACTGCGACTTTCCCGAAAATATCGGTATAATTATCGAAGCGCCGGGGTTTATCCCGTACTATTCGGGCTTTCATAATCTGAAGCTGCTTGCAGGGCTTAACCGCCGCATTGACAGCGACAGGATAAAGGAAGCCATGCAAAGGGTAGGTTTAAATCCAAATCTAAAGCTGCAAGTAAGAAAATATTCTCTCGGTATGCGCCAGCGCTTAGGGCTTGCTCAGGCGATTATGGAAAACCCTGACCTACTTATCTTGGACGAGCCTATGAATGGGCTTGATAAAGACGGCGTTGCCGATATGCGGCGGTATCTGCTTGAACTGAAGGAGCAAGGTAAGACTATTCTTATCGCCTCCCATAACAGCGAAGATATTTCTGCGCTGTGCGATACGGTGTGCGAGATGGAGAAAGGTGTTATTTCCGAGATACAGTGATCGACTTAAAAACAATGATTTACCCCCGAAAACCTGCTAATACAGATTTTCGGGGGTAAATTATATGTTTGCTGTTATATATCTGGATCGAATAAAGTATGCTTCCGGAAAAAAAGATAAAGCTTCAGAATAAGTTGATATATGAGGAATGAAACAGTAGTCGGTTAAGGAATTAAGGTCGACGAAAAAAGATAGATAAAATAACATCTAACTTAGTTCTTTTTAAAGAAAATATGAATGATGACAGAATAATTGTTTCATATACGATTAAAGATCAAACAAAAAAACGTAAAAGCGTGAGGGGTGGTTATTTAATAAATGTTCGGATCGGTCAGCTGTTCCTTGAATGCGGCTGCCATAGTGCTCAATCTCATCAAGCTCATTAATAATGTCACAGTCGGTTGTGGCTGTGAGGAACTGAAAATACTTGCCGGAAATTCCCACCACAGGAACAAGAGATAATGATCTCATCATGTTCTGCTGTTCTTCCGAAAGAGCAAACAGCCGGATCAACATCATATTTTCCTGAAACTATATGTATATCAATTTTTCTTAGATTCCATTCAACATCTGTATCTGAGATAATGCTTGCTTTATATATAATAATGTAGTATACTATTTATAGGTGATGTTACATCAATGATTTTAGTGGAGGTTATTAGTATGTATTTAGATGAAAAATCTAAAATTATAGCAGACTATATAAAAGATTCTCGTTACACACAAGCTGTTCTTATTAACGGAGCGTGGGGAGTCGGTAAAACTTTTTTTGTTGAAAAAATACTCTTGAAAGAATTAGAAGATTACATCGTAGTTCGCTATTCGTTGTACGGCGTTCAATCATCTGAACAAGTAATATCTGAATTACAAAGAGAAATGCTAATTAAGTTAGTTGAAAATAAGAATTTTACTTTAAAAGGCAAAAGTTTTAAAATACCATCAACAATACTTGACATTGCACCAAATGGAATAGGAATGATATTGAAAAAAGTCGGTCTTGATCCTGATGATTTAAATGAAATAATAAGTAAAATTGATTTTGATAAAAGCAAAATAATAATTATTTTTGATGATCTCGAACGGGCTGGGATGGAAATAAATGAAATTTTGGGAGTCATTAACTTTTATGTCGAATGTCAAAAAATGAAAGTAATAATAATTGCAAATGAAAATGAAATTGGTTCATCACGTATATCTTCAAATCTTCCACAAAAATTCTCTGTAGCATCAAGTCCGTCCATATCATTAGAAGGAAAAACAAGCATCAGTGATATAAATACTAACATAGTATATAGTTATGATGAGTTAATTAAGAGGACAAAGATTCTTTTTTCAAATGATATAATTTATAATTCTATTAAAGAAAAATTAATTGGACTAACCGTAACAATTAATGCTGAGTTTCATCAGTTGTATGATCAAATAATAAATACATACGCAAAAGAATCTAAAGACTTCTTATCTCATAAAAAAGATACAGTAATAGAATTACTTCAAGATTTGGAATGTCAGAATTTACGTACCCTTATATTTGCCATAATTTCTTTCGATAAATTATATAAAGTAATTATTACTCTTAAAGATCTGCACACAACAACTCAATATATAGAAAAACTTAACGATGAATTAACCTGTATTCTAAAATCGGTTATTGTTACCTCAATATTATATAAATCCGGTAAAACATTTCATTCCACTAATAATAATTCTGCATCGACATGGTATTTTCTAAAGAGAATAAAGGAGTATTCATTTGTAAATAAATTTATTTATTTTCACGAACTGAATGAATCAGGCGTACAAGAAGAAATAAACTTATATATACAGAATGAACTCAACCAGCAAGAAAAAGAAAAACTAAGCTATTATAAACTTAATTCCTTTGGATGGTTAGATTATAATGATGATGAAGTAATTAAACTTTCTGATCAATTATATGATGAACTTTCTGAAGGAAAATATGACGTCAGATTTTTCAAAGAAATTATAATATATCTAATACAACTGGATTACAATTTTAAGGAAAAAAAGGGGAAAATAAAACATAGTGATTCTGATTATATTACTCTTATGGTACAATATATTAACAGTCACGAACTTAAAGAAAAACAACTTGAAATGTTTGATACTTTCTCTGAAAACGATGATTTTATAAATAAATTCAATTTATATACAAAACCTTTAAAAACAGCAACCATAGAAAAAGAGAATGCTTTTGCTAACAATGAAATCAAAAACATATTTGAATCAGATAATTGGGCTGAAAATTTTTATCAGTATTGCAAAAATAATCGTGACAATTTCGTGATTTCTCATAGTTTTTTATCATTTTTTGATATATTCACAATAACACAATTATTATCCAAGGCGACTAATCAGGAAATACGAAGGTTCTCGCAAGCAATATGTTCCATATATGATTTTAGTAATATTCGTGATTATTTTCTGACAGATATACCAAACTTAGAAAGCATTATCAACGCACTAGATGAAAGATACACTGATGAGAAAACCGATTGTACAACAAAAGTGGTTATTGGTTCATATGTAGAAAAACTAAAAAACAAATTAGAGTTATTAAAATGACCATTAACTATAGATTATTATCTGTAAAACAAATAATCTACTATAACCGTCAAAAAAATCAATGTTTTCCAATAATACCGAGTCCCTGCTGTGGTAAATTCGATAGGGGGATCTTTATTATGAATCAGCGTACAATGGCATGAATAATTCATCTGATGTCAGCAGTCTGGGAAAATACTCCTCCTCAATTTAAGTATTTCACGAACAGTACAATTATATATTATATGTGAAAAAATAAAATAGCTCCTATAACACGAATGTTCCCTCTACAAAGCAACAAGGCGTTCGGGTAACATGCACAGTTGCCCGAACGCCTTGTTGTTTAGTGCATTAAAAAAATGACATCACCTTCAAACACTTATGTCCTCTATGCTTACAAACCGATATTCATTCGCACCCATTTTCAGAGTGAACAGAATTGTCTTTTCGCAATAAAGGCAGCAAGTTCCTCTGTATTTTTTTACGGTTATGTAGGAAAAGTCACCGTCAATTTTTGTGTCGGTAATAACATATTTTTCGGGGTTGGGTATCCCCATTCCCTGTGCATAGTATTTTCCGCTGTCCGGGTCATAATATCTGCTGCTTTCGGAAAGCTTTATATCTCTGCCGAATTTATCCATGGCAGCAGCCTTTAGTTGTTCGGGCGAAATACCGTCAAATCCATTGGTAATGCTGTCATAGTGCAGCCAGGGCTCCTTGCTGTAAAGGAGATAGAAAAGCAATGCTTCATCGGTAATTTCCGAAGCTGACGCATATTCCGAATAATTAACATATTTCAGAAAATCATAAACAGCATACTCGGGACCTTTCTCCCCGGAGATCACACTTATATGGTGCATAAAATCGTTATAATCCGTAAGCTTGATTATCCTCGTTGAACCGCTTTCGAATGGCTCTCCAACGACTAATGCAAGGGTGTTATGACCGTTTTTGAAGGGTGCAGGAGCTTCGCTCTGAAGCTCAAAGGAAAGACGATAGAGTGCCTGAAAATTATTCTCGGTAAATTCCGACACACAGGTAAGCTCCACATTTGAGAAAACGCTCACACTCTTGAAAACGTCCCAGCTTGAAGGAGGGTCGCTGTAATATTCCTTGCCGTCAATGGAATAATATGCTTCGTTGCATACAAGCTCATCCATTAAGGTAAGACTTCTGTCATAGCCCATTTCTATCTCTTTAGCAAAGCTTTCGGCAATATAATCGACTGCACCGCCAAGTGTTATTTCTATTGTTTTCAGATAGCTTTTCTTTTCATTATCGGTCAGTCTGTAGTATTCGGTAATATCCCCTGTACGGAACTGCAGATAGTTCTTGTCATACAGAGTAAAGAAATAGAATTCTCCTCCATAGTAAAAGGTTGTTTCATATTCCGCATTGCCCGGAGTTTCGGGAGGAGCTTCGGTGTTAATAAGGGAAAGTGTATTCTGAATATTTCTGAATATATTGTCTACACCGTAATAGCTTCCTTGTACATGAGGATAATACATCCTTTCATTGGCATTTACTTTATTCGTGTAAACCTCATCGTTTCTGTTAAGCTTCGGCAGACTTATATTCTCAAGCACACGGCTGCTTCCCACGTCAACCACATTCACGACCATTGTACCTCCGTTATATTCATAAGGATAACGTCGGTTTATCTCAATGCCTCTTTCATCGGTATAGCTGTCATAGAAATAGCCCTTCCATTCAGCACTTGCAAAATTCTCGCTTGCTTCGATGTGTTCAGCGTAGCTGCCGTTTTCATATCTGAATTTTACGGGATATACCTCTCCGTCGCTTCCTACCTTGTAGGCAGAAAGCTTGTATATCCCATCCTTGTCAGTCTTCTGTCTGAAAAATACAAGTCCCGGATCTCCGCCTGTGTTTCCTGCTCTGATAAACATATCATCAATAAGTTCGGGGCGAAGAGAAAGTGCGTAATAATTTTCAAAGGGACACCACGCAATGAAATTTTCATTTAATGCAAGCCTTAATGCATATATACCATTCAGCTTGTCGGGATGCTCCGAAGGCAGCCCCCTTACTCTTACAAGCTGCAGTTTATAAGGTTCGTTATATCCTAAAACATCGTACTCCCACAGAATATCATTGGTATGCTCGGAACGCTCGCCGTAGTCGGTGCTTCCCATAAGTTCAATATCTTTATTGGGGATAAATTTTCCTCCCGAATAAGTGAAATCTATCCTTGCGGTGCAAATCACCTGTTCGCTTGAAGCACCTACCTTTCCATCACGGATGGTTACAGAATGTGTACCGTAAATATTGCCGTTTTCAACGTGATATTTTGTACCTCCGTGTGAAACTGCATAACCGTCACTGTCGGCTTCGGCTTGGTTTTCAAGCTGATAATAGGAAATGAACTCGTACTGACTGTCTGCATAAAACACGCTGAATTCACTGTCATTATTCTGAATTACCCTTATGGTGTTCGTCAGCGTTTTCTCGGCATTTTTGTCAATGGGTATCTCGATTAGCGTTTTTCCGTCAATAACGATCATTCTGTTATCGAGTATAAATGTTCCCGTGTACCATTGTTCCAGAGCCATGTCATTTATTCCGTCGCTGTTGAAATCATGCACAAATATTTCTGTTCGTATAGGGTCAAAGCCACCTTTAATGATGTTTTCATCCTTGCCGTCGGCGGTATCTCTGCATACCGAAAAAACGGAGTCGTCGTTATCTGTAAGTAACAGATACATATCGGTAGCACCGTCCGTATTTCTTATCTCATAACCGTCTTCGGTCTGTGACATTTCAAAACTGTTTTCAAATCCTTTAGCCATTTTGTTAAAGCTGTTCATGGAGAAAGCATAATAGCTCTCATCGGTTTCCCATGGGTCATAATGCACCTGCATGGTATATTCTCCCACGGTGAAAATGCCCTTTTTTAGCTTATAGGTCACGGTGATATCAAGGCTTGTTTCCGATTCAAAATCAAAATAAAGCATAGCTTCAATATCGTGGCTTTCCTTGCTAAATTCTGCGGAATATCTGACTTCGGAATATCCCTCATCACCCGTAAACGGATTATCAACAGGTTCATCGGGTAAAAAGCGGTATCTGCTCACTCCGTTGATAACAAAATCTGCACGGGGCATATCAAGAGTATATTCATCGCTTGCTATGTCAAGAATGAAATGATAATAGTCCTGAAGATCATCTTCACCATAGCTGTGGTCAAGCAGAAGCTGTACCTCTGCTTTTTCTCCGCTGCTGCCCGTTATGATCTGACTGTAGACACGGTTTTCCCCCGACGGCAGAAATCCCGACTTGGTTATATCGGCTGTGAGCTGTCTGCCTGTTCCGAAAAATACTGCCGAGGCAATAATGAGGAGTGCTGCCGCCAATGCTGTGCCCATCCGAACCTTTTTCATGCTGAGTATTGCTTTTATTCTGCCCTTAATATCACTCTCTCCGAATCCCGAAACTAACAGAAGCAGACGATTTCTCTCCTGCGCACATTTAAGCAGACTACGGGCGTATTCTTTTCGGTTTTCGTCACCGATGATGACTATAACCGATTCGTCGCAGTAACGCTCGGTGTCCTTTAAAAACAAAGCTCTGCATATCCATACCAGTGGATCATACCAGTTAACGGCACAGATAATAAGGGTGAGCAAATTCCACAATGGGTCATGGTGACGGATATGGGTCTGTTCATGAAGAATAATATGCCGCAGGGAAGCTTTATCGGAAAAGTCCGTTTCCGAGGGAAGAAGTATCACAGGCTTAATTATCCCGAAAACCGAAGGAGTCCCTATATCTCCCCCTTTGAGCCTGATATTCTCCAAAGCTCCCATATCCTCCTCTATATCTTCAAAGTGTGAAAACCTCACCGCACATATAATATAGGACAACAGAATAAAGCCTGTGAGCATAACTGTCACAGCTATGTAAATGCTTTTAAGGATACCGCTCCTGTCTGTAGAACTGTTATCATTCTGCTCGGTAATATCGGTTTCGGGAGGCAGAATTTCACTATAGACAAAGTCCGAATTATCATTATTCGCAGGAGCAGCTGTGTCGTGAGCTTCCGTTTGCTGAGGGCTGCGAATGCCCTCTTCTTTCGAGAAAATCGGTGTGCTGTCATTGGAAGAGATCTGCTCCGAACTTTCGGAAATAGGTGAGAAATTCAGCACCGAAAAGGCGGTGGGGATATTTATTGGCAGCGCAAATTTCAGAAATACTACCGCCCACACTATCATAAGCAGCTTTCCGTTCAGCTTCTTTTTCATCAGCAGACGAAGCAGGATAACAGCCGATGCCAACAGGAACGATGTAATTATTGAAGAGATCATATTATCGGTTCCTTTCGTTTTTTACCTCGTCGATAAGCTGACGAAGCTCTTCCAGCTCGCAGTCGGTCAGTCGTTTATCCTTGATAAATCCCGAAACAAGCAGCTTTGCCGAGCCGTTGTAAAGCTTTGCGATAAGTCCCTCTGTTTCCTTTACCCTGACTTCATCCTTGCCGATAAGCGCAGAGCAGATGTAATCGGGGTCTGTTCGCTTGACCGCACCCTTTTTGATAAGCCTGTCGATAAGGGTATATACCGTAGGCTTTTTCCATCCCTTTTCCTCGGCGAGCTTCTGGGCGATCTCTATGGCAGGCGCTTCCTCTCTTTCCCAAATTATATTCATAACATATATTTCTGTTTCACTCAGCTTCATAATTGCCCTCCGTTTTACATTTGTGTAATGGTTTTTGAGTTTATTATACATCTGTAAAACGGATTTGTCAATAGACATTTGTAAAATATTATAAATTATATCAGAACTTAATATTGATTTTGTTCCCACAAAATCAATATTATGGGGCGGATCTCTTTTCTTTGGCTGTTTTAAATCAATTATACATTATTGATTGGAAAAGTAATGGGTTTTGAGCGAGGTGGTTGATCATACTACTACCTTCAATGGCGATTTGAGAATTTTTAATAAAAAAATTCAGATTTACAAACCATCCCAAAAAAATAAATATAAAAAAAGTGGGATATATAGTTGACAAAACGGTAATAGTTGTGTATAATAATATCATACCCAAAATTAAATTCCAAGAAAAGAGTGGGAAATATGACTTATGAGTATGTACCTAAGCTGGTTAGGGCAGCGCTTAATAACGATAAAAAGAATGTAGAATCAATAGCGTTACTGATTGGTAGAAAGTTAAAAAAAGAAGCTCCTGACGTGTCAGCTGAAATAATGAAAATTTTAGCATGTTCTAATACTGGTACAGATGTGATGCGAAGCATGGAAATGTCTCCGCTTCCGGTTGATAAAGAAACACGAGGTCAGCTAGTTAAGGTTGAAGAACCTATTCCGTTAGAAAAACCTATACTAGAAGAATTTGTAACGGAAGAATTAAATAACTTTCTTCGTGAAAGGGAACTTATAGAGAGTTTTTTGGAGAAAGACATTGTTCCCTCTAACAGTATTCTTTTACATGGTAAGCCAGGAGTTGGAAAGACATATATTGCAAAATGGCTTGCGTATAAACTTAATATGCCAATAATTACATTGGACTTAGCAAATTCTATTTCAAGTTATTTAGGAAGAAGCGGACAAAATATAAAAAGTATTTTTCAATATGCAAAAGAACAAAATGTTGTATTATTCTTAGATGAAATCGATGCTATTGCCAAAAGGAGAGACGACGAATCTGATTTGGGAGAATTAAAAAGACTTGTTAATGTGTTGCTAAAAGAATTAGAGGAGTGTCCTATTACTTGCGTGATTATCGGGGCGACAAATCATCCAGAATTGTTGGATAAAGCCATATGGAGACGTTTTGACAGAAACATTGAAATCCCAATTCCAAAACTTGAACAGCGTCAACAACTGATCGAACGAGGACTGGGGGATTATATCAAGGTAGTTGACAAAGGCGTTGTAAAAATTTTAGTTGATGGAACAAATGGTATTTCAGCTGCTGATATATGTAAAATGTGTGAGCACATAAAGAGAAAATCTATTATGTATCCAGAACAATCAATAGCAACCTTGGCTTTGAAAGAGTATTGTGATTATGCTGGATTGAAGACAAAAGAACAAAAAATTGCAATTTGCAAATCGTTGAAAGAAAACTGTGGAAGAATTTCAATAAAAAGAATTTCAGAATTAACAGGAATACCAACATCTTCTGTGGATAGATACTTAAAGACCTGCAAATAAAAGTCAAGCCCTAAAATGAAAAAACAGAAAAAATTTT
>JBJEQP010000091.1:0-8976 GCA_051881815.1 Oscillospiraceae bacterium
CCGGACTTGCGCAGGCAGGCGACAGATATGCCGAGGCTCTTGCTGCTGCAGACTGCGCCGACCTTGTTGTACTTTGCGTTGGACTCGACTCCACCATTGAGGGCGAAGAGGGCGATACGGGCAACGAGTTTTCTTCGGGAGATAAAAGTGATCTGCGTCTGCCTGAATGTCAGCGTATCCTTGTAGACAAGATCATGCAGACGGGCAAGCCGGTTATCGTTGTGTGCGCCGCAGGAAGTTCGGTGAATACCGAATGTGAGCCGGATGCGCTTATCCACGCATGGTATCCCGGCTCGGAAGGCGGCACGGCACTTGCACAGATACTTTTCGGCGACGTTTCACCTTCGGGCAAGCTGCCTGTTACATTCTACGAGCGTTCCGATATGCTTCCCGACTTCACCGATTATTCCATGAAAAACCGTACCTACCGTTATGCGGAAAATAACGTGCTGTATCCCTTCGGATACGGTCTTACTTACGGAAAAATTGTTTGCACATCGGTTGAATATAAGGACGGCAAGGCTGTTGTGACCGTCGAAAGCACGGGCGGCAAAGCGGTTGATGACGTTATTCAGCTTTATATCAAGGACTACTGTGAAAACGCTGTTGTCCATAGGGAGCAGTGTTACGTCCAAGTCGAATAGAATTGTTATTATCTTCATATTATCGTCCTTTCAAAAGCTCTTGTTAACGTCCTGCCGGTTGGTATTGTTCAGTATCTCGGCGTTATCCCCGAAGAACGCCTTTGAATAGACTGCACCTTACAAGCCTATGCTTGTGGGGGACAAAACGGACGCTTTGCTGCTTTTCCTCCTGCGACCCCTTTTTACTGAAATCAAATGATTTCAGAGAAGCTTTCAGCATCTGTATAAGGAGAAGGCTGCTCTCTCATACGCTTACGCTTTTCAGCTTTTACAGCCTTGTTCCTGTGTAACGCTGCAAGCTTTGTACTGCTTTCGAGTGTGCGTTCAAACAGAGAAATGAACTTGGGGGAGTTTATTACTTCGTTCATCACGATCCTGACCTCATCACTCGGCAGTGTGGTGATCTATCCGCTAAGGAACTCATTGCGCTGAACAGCGTCTGTAACACATTGCAGCTTTTCACACAACTTGATCATAACAAGTTCTTTTTGAAGCTGGTTTGTATTCTTGTTACTGAGCGCAAGAGCCTTTTTGATTTCTTTTTTGTTATTCATGAGAATACCTGGCTCCTTAAATAATATAGGTTTATGTATTTTCTCCGGTCGGATTGACTGGATTATACACCAAAAAAATCCTTTTGTAAAGTCGAGATCCGGCTTGCCAACTGGCCATTTTTCACAAAAATATCTACAATATTTCCCAGTAAGTTTTCGCAGCTTACCGGGTCAATTTTTTTATCTTGTTCTCACTTTGCAATTTTATTGTAATTCTGACGAAATTGGGTAGGGTTGGAGAGCTTTTGGGGGAACATAAAACGGCATAACCCAGATTTCATTCTGTGGGTTATGCCGTTTAAACATATATAGATTTAATAATGAATTAATAGAAAATTATTTAGTGCAGTAGTATTACTTTGTCGTGTAACTGATAGGCTTTACAGGACTGTTTCTTTTCAAGAATATTGATCCATTCCTCTTAACTTTGATCAATGCAGGGCAAGCAATGCAGATAAATCATTTATGTATCTTCTTTTTCGCAATTTCCAATAACACTTCTCGGCTGTTCTCAA
This sequence comes from Oscillospiraceae bacterium, assembly GCA_051881815.1. GTDB lineage: Bacteria > Bacillota > Clostridia > Oscillospirales > Ruminococcaceae > UMGS363. The sequence continues at coordinate 1,714 of JBJEQP010000091.1, forward strand.
ATTCTTCATTAATAACACCGTTAAGAAGCATATTCAGTGTTTCACCTAATTCTTTATCAGGTTTAAATCCGATTTGCATCAGATCTCTGCCGGTAACAGCCGGATCCTTAATTGTAAAGCATTGATTTTCCTGCAAAACTTCATCAATAAGCTTTTCAATAGTATCAATTTTTTCTGTGTTGTCTTTATCATAATCGGATTTCTGACCTTTAACATCGGCTCGTCTGACATCAATCAATCTGTGGAACTGTTTTTCTCCGATTTTATTAAGCCAACGTTTAACATATTTCCTGCCGACCTCAAAAGTTGCATCGTGATAAAAAACCAGCTGCACAACGTTGTTCCGTGTATCATTGTCGAATTTCAAACGCTTCATAATTACATCTGTCGTATCTGCACTAACTTTTCCGTGACATTGGAAATGTCTGATATGCTTGCTCAACATTCATGCTGTCACAAATCAAAACAAAACAAAAAAATTCATAACAAGAAAGTACGGTCATACCTATGACAATTTCAGAAATTAAAATCCGCAAGACATTCCCCGAGGGTAACCTCAAAGCTATCGTTTCTATCACCCTCGACAACTGCTTGGCAATACACGATATCAAAATCGTGCAGGGCAGCGACAGACTTTTCGCGGCTATGCCGAGCCGCAAGGATGAAACCGGCATCTATCGTGACATCATTCATCCTATCGACCCTGAAACGAGGGATGAAGTTGAAAACGCTATCATCTCCGCTTACGAAAGGTATGTTGAGATTGAAAAGATTATGAATGCCGAAGAAGCTAACGATTAAAACGAACAAGACCCGTTTCCGGAACATCTCATTTCGGAAACGGGTTCTTTGTAAACTATACTATATATGAAGGGAAAATGTTATGACCATTAGCAAAGTATCACCAACAAAAATATATGACGAAGGTATTCTCAAAGCAGAGTTCTCCATTACCATTGATGACTGTATCACTATCAATGATATAAAGGTGATACAAAAGGAGCAGGACATCACAGCTTCGCTTCCCAGACGCAGGAATGAGGACGGTATCTACAAGGAAATTGTTTCTCAGTCAGATTCCGAACATCACCTTTGCTCATCAAGCATTAGCGAAATGCGGCTTTGGATCATCTTTGCACATTGGTCAGATGTATTAATGCCTTCAAAAAAAAGCGTACTTTCTTCTTCAATAATATTGTATATTGCGCTGTCAACACCGTTCGAGGAAGAACATTTTATTGATTTGATAAAGTCGGAATAGAATCTGCTTTCATCAAGTGACATTGGTTCAATTTTTAGATTATTGCCGTCAGGAAGAGAGATTATTTCATCCCAGTATTCCTTTATTCCTTCTGAACTAATAAAATATGGACGCTCTTTGGCTGCCTGCACCTGAATATCAAAAAAATCCGAAATGACAGACATACAATTTGGATTATAAGTCAACAAATACTCCCTGATAAAACTCCAAGCACCTTCTTTATTTTTCGAGTTGTTTGAAATAGCAAGCCGCTGTCCAAAAGAAAGCCCGGATCCTTGACCATTGCTTGTGGGATAGCCTACAAATGTTATATCATCACTAAATTCTGATTTCTTTTTTGTATTGAATTCACGAAAATCGTTTACAAAAAATGTGGAGAGGAGCGCCGTATCATTATATGTGTACTGATAATCTGAAGACATTTCACCAATTTCGGGAAATTGTGCTGCAAACTCTAAGGCGTTTATAAAATCCTCCGAGTCGAATTTACATGTCATATTTTCATAGTCGATGAAATTTGAACCACCACAGGTTATAAGGTTGAGTATTCCATGCTTATTATTTCCCTGAGTGAAAAGAGACATAAAAAGAAAATATTATTTGATTATATTAGTCTAAGGGATCGCTGAATAAATCGTTTCTGCCGTGATTCGGTGAAATACTTACAGCGTATTGATCAATTTTCTAAACTGATTGAGTTGTTCGAAAAGGAACCCGAGAGCAACTATAAATATGTGCTGTTTTACACTCTTGCGATCTATACCGGATTCCGCAGGGGAGAGATTCTTGGGCTTGAATGGAAGGATATTGATTTTGACGCAAACATGGTTACTGTCAACAGGACTTCTCTTTATTCCAAAAAGGCGGGCGGAACTTACACGGAAACGCCGAAGACCGAAACGAGCTATCGAACCTTGAAGCTGCCCGATGAGGTCATGGAAATGCTTTTGAAGTGGAAGGAGCTGCAGGACATTCAGCGCAAAAAGGTCGGCAGCCAGTGGATCGAAACCGACCGCGTCTTTACAAAGTGGAACGGTTTGACCCTTGACGGAACAGCTCCGGGATATTTCTTCAAGCGTTTCTGTGAAAGGACGGGTATGCGATATGTATGTAATCACAGCTTCCGTCATTTTAACGCATCGGTACTTATTTCAAACGGTATTGACGTTAAGACCGTTCAGAGCTGTTTAGGCCACTCGACGGCTACGACGACTGTAAATATCCCATATGGGCACACCTGCCAAAGCAGCTATATTTCGATATAAAAAGCGTTACCATTCATCCCGAATGGTAACGCTTTGCATTGTTTGTAAGCAAATAAGTTTCATTAGTAATATCTCTTGACATTTTCATAAAAGCAGTAAATCCAAATTAAGGACTTTATTTTCATTCCTGCTGAATAAACTCTATGCTCTCAAAATCAAATGCACAGCCCGGCAGGAACTGCAGCTTCACGGTCATTTTACCCTGAACCGAGGGCAGCTTTACCGAAACGGTGGTATAATCCTCGCTGTGGGGGAACTCGATTATCTCTTTAAGCACCACGCCCGTTTCGTCCGCTAAATGCAGGTGGATAGAATCGTTGTCGTGGTGAGTTTTTCCCGTCAGACGCACCTCGGAAACGCCCTTTGCAAAATCCATATCCTCAAAATCAATGAACACGTTGTTGCCGATGCCCGTTATCCTGCCGCCGCTTATTTCGTAGCTGTCACCGTGGATAAGGTCGCAGTCCGAAGCGTTCAGCTTTTCATAGGCTTTCAGCTTCGGTTCAAACTTAAAGCCGCCGAAATCAATGCGCAGGTCGGTCTTGTCGAACTCAAAGTAAATGTCATGCACTCCCGTCAGCTTTCGGGGAAGAACATAGCTGTTATCCTGATAGGTCTGCCAGATGAAATCTGCCTGATAGGTGAACTCTCCCAGGCACTCCGAGCCGCTTTCACCCGGCTTGCCCGACACAACAAGAGAGCTTAATTTTTCTCAAAAATAATAGTGTATATTTACACCCTTTTCTACCGATATATAAATCTTCTCGATCATCATTCGGGCAAGATTGTTTTTCTCCTCGACAGTAAGCGTATCCCACTTGTTAAGAGGACCAAGAAGCGGTGTGGTATCAATTTTCTTTACACGCCTGTCAACAAGCATAAGCTTCTTCTCAAGCTCATTCTTTGTGCTGTGGAGCGTTCCGATCCTGTTCTGAATATATCCGAAAAGCACCTCGTCTGCATCAGCCAGCTTTTCCATCAGCTTTGCAGTTTCCGCTTCAATTTTCAGTATCTCGGAACGTATCTTATCGGCTTCGGTTGAAGGTTTCTTTTCGATTTTTCTTGCTATCTCAAATTCCTCGATATGTTCCTTCATATCGTTATACACAATAGCTTCAACCTCGTCAACATTCAGCTTGATACCGGAGGACTGACAGCCACGAACACTGTTGTAACCGCTGCAAGTGAAATACCGCCAACTGTTGCCCGAATTTTTGTTGTATGTATAATCAACCTTAACTGCGTGGTCACAATGACCGCACCTAAGCAAACCCGACATCCACGAACGAAGCACCTTTCCCTTTCTTAAAGGAATATGATGATGTGAAAACTTATCCTGCACCGCAAGCCAAACGTCCGCATCAACAAGTCCCTCGTGATAGCCGACCTTGACATATCTGTCGGTCTTGCTCCTGTAATTGTGCCAGAACAGTCCGTGCTTTCCGTCAAATGCGTCCACATCATCAATTATGCGGTAATTGTTTTTCAGCAGATATTCATAAACGTTCTTGTCTGCCCTGACGTAAAGCGGATTTTTAAGTACGGCAGCGATGTTGCAGGCATCAAATCCCCTTGTTACTGTGCCGTCCCCTTTCGGAGCTTCCATCGGAAGATTGTTCTCGTTTATATACAGAATAACATCTCTGAGCGATGCTTCGGGATTTGCATAAACATCATACATTGCCCTGACGGTAACAGCCGAATCATAGGGAACAAGTACGGAACCTGTCTTTCCGTTTATGGTCTGCCTTGAACTCTGATAGCCGAAATAAACCACTCCGCCTTGATAAAAGCCTGTTTCCTGTGCTTTCGTATCATAGGAGTCCTTTACTCTCGCTGCTATCGCTTCACGCTCAAACTCGGCAAAATTCAGAAGATTGTTCCTCATCATTCTGCCCTCTTTGGTGTCCGTATTGAACGGCTCGCAAAGGGAAACAACGCTTACTCCCAGCTTGTCAAGCTCATCGGTGATGTTCAGATATTCACGCATATTACGGCTGAAACGGTCGTACTTCTTAACAACTATCTTGGAAACAAGTCCCTCTCGACAGTCCTCGAACATCTGCCTGAATGCAGGTCTGTGCTTTATGTCCTTGCCCGACTTTCCATCTTCCTCGTAAACCTTGTAAAAAGCATCCTCCCCTACAAATTTGATACAGTCCGCTATCTGAGCAGGAATGGAAAGAGAATTATTGCCCTTTTCCTTGTCGCTGACGGAACGGCGAACATAGATCGCTATATACTTATTCATAATAAATTACCTCCGAAATAGTTTATAAATTTTCAGAGGCGATTTTACGTTATAATCATTATAACATATTCGCCCCTGAATTTCAACACTTTAAAGCGATATTTTCAAAATTATTTACGCTGATTTCCCAGGCTCGGACTTGTCTGTGTCTGTGTCCGATTTCTCGGTTCTCTTATCGGCAGCCACAAGAATGTCATAGATCTGGTTGATCCTGTTCCTCTTGAAGCTCTCGCTCACATCTTCGGGAATGTGAGATGTTACCTTGATACCATTTACGGTACGCTCGATTATTCTTTCTTTCATAAGCAAAAACGCTCCTTTCGATGTTTCTTTTGTTCTAAATATGAAAAAATCAACGGCAGTAACTATTCCTCCTTCTGCGTTCTTCTGCCCGTTTTTTCGCTTCCTCTCGCTGCCGTGCTTCTTCAATAGCCATACGCTTTTCAGCTATCTGCCTTTCAGCTCGTTCCCTTTCTTCCTCGGCTTTGCGCTGTTCCTCAAGGGCAGCCTTCTGCAAGCTTTCTTCGTATGCTGCAAGCTCTTTCTTCCCGGAAGTCAAGTAACGTACATAATCGGTTTCTGTCTGACGGATAAAGGTGGAGTAATGAGCTGTTGCCTCCTTCTTTTCCGCAATCGCCCTATCATACTTGTCCTGCGTTTCTGCAAACTCCGATTTCATCTTTTCAAGATGCTTTACATAAAACTTAACTTTTTCTTTTGAATCAATATTCAATTGAAGAAATAATCTGTACGGGGAAAGTTTGTGACTGGGAGTAGGCGGATCGGCGTTAAGAAGTTCAAAATAGCGATCGGCATTTTCAACGATAAATTCGTAATCCTTGATAATACTCTGATCAATATTGTAGTTCCTTACAATATCGTCTGTATTTTCGGCTATCTTGTTGACGTGCTTTTCAAAATCCTCTTTGGAATGGATATTATGCTCGTGAATGTAACAAAGCAGCTCCGCACTCCTGCGAACCTCATTGTATGTGACCTTTGGATTTTCTTCGGGCTTTCGGTAAAGTATCATCTGTATCTGCCGCAAGCAAAGAGCATATTCCCTCTGAATGCCTGTATATGTAAGCACCTTGTCAAGGGACATTTCCTTATCCTTGTTCTCAATGCGGTATTTAAGTTCTTCAAGACCGTACCCGTCACCCAGCTTTAACGTGCGGACGGGTTTGCGTTTATCAAGATTTGCGGGTCTTACGGATAAATACTTTCCCTGCCGTACAAGGTATCCGCATTCACAAAGCTGTACCGCCAAATCATCAATACTGCGGACATTCTCCATAAGCACGATTCTGTCAATATCATCGCAAAGCTTCTGCTTCCACGATGTACCGTTCTGACGGGCAAGCCACTCGGCATAATTCTGATTTGCGTTCCATTTTGGGTGTTCGATTACACTGAGGTGTTTCGCCTTGCAAAGCTTGTTGATGTTTTCTCTGCATTTCTTCAAAGTCGATTTATTGTCAATCCAGCGTTTGCCGTCCATACTGAAAGCATTAACGGCAACGTGAACGTGAATGTTATCTGTATCGGTATGAACAGCAATGAGTATCTGACGGTTATTGCCAAAGGTATCATATGCCCACTGCTCCGCAATCCTCTGAGCTTCCTGCGGAGTAACCTCCCGCCCACTGAAGGAAATGACATAATGGTGCATTTTCAGATGTTCTTTTCCTGTGGGATTTCCGACTCTGTGGAATTTCTCTCCTGCGAAATGCTCATAGCACATAGCCATTTCCATATAAGCCGATTCGGGGTCTTCGGAGCATTTCAAGCCTGTGACAATAGCCGCTTTATGCTCCTTGGTTTCTCCCACAATATATTTGAGTGTTGCCAGAGGTGAGTTTTTGATTGAAAAGTGCTTTAATACCGCCACTAAAACTCCACCTCCCTTAAAGGCAGCGGAATTATCCCGTTACGGACAAATTCGCCCAGATCGTTGATGACACTTTCCGCTTCTTCCACATCTTTCCCGTATATCGCCTTTTCGGTATTTACGGTTTTTGCAATATCGTTCATTTTGTTTGAAAGACGGAATCTCTCATCCTGATCTCTTGGATGATGATTTAAGTAGTCAATTACGCTGATTTTTATATTAAGTGCCTTATCCCGTATGTAAGCGGCAGGCAGTTTTCCGCTTTTGGCTGAAAGCTCGATGACCTTATCCCATTCATCGGAGCTGTACTTGATTTCCTTGCGGATCTTCTTTTCCATTTTTCACTCCTCCTTGTTCATATATCTTGATAAATATCGGCGGTATGTTCCCCGATATTCTTCAAATCGTGTTTTCAGCTCTTTGAGCTTTGGGCTATATTCGGAGCCTGTGCCTTCTGCAACTCTGATCATCATATTCAGATCGGTGCCGATATGATTTATGATTTTCAGCGGAAGGCAGAATTCATCGGCGGGAATGATCTTCCATTCCTTGTGCAGCGACATATTCCGAAGATATGTTGCAGGCTTCATTTTCA